>NZ_JALQCW010000003.1 GCF_023241715.1 Pseudomonas morbosilactucae | reverse complement strand
AGCAAGAGCAAGAGCAAGAGCAGGTCAAAGCCTAAGGGCTTTGACACCAAAGCGGAGTGTGTCTAGAAAATCACCGCCGAATAGATGGTGTCGCGCACCAGGGTCGGCGAGGCCTCGTTGCTCATCATGATGGCCAGGATCACCACCTCCACCAGCACCGCGGCCAGGGTCAGGATCATGGTGCCGTAGGGGTCGCCGACCTTTTCCGCCAACCGTTCGGCGTGATGGGCCACGCGCATCGAGGCGACGACGATAAAGCCGATCAGCACCAACCCGGCGATCAGGGCCACGCCCTGGCCGTTGTTGAGCAACAGGTGTTCGAGGGCAAAAGCGGCCAGCGCCGCGAGCAGGGCAAGCAGCAGGAAGCTTTCTTGCTTGAGGGAAGTGAGCATTGCAGTCCTTTACACAATTCGAAACAAAGACAGGAGATGAGCTACAGACTGCTGCGAGTCACTAATGTTTCGTTAGACGTTAGTGCACCACGCTCAGGCGCGGCGCACCGGGTTGGTTCCTGAAACAGCTTCGCCGGCACGCCGGCTCCTGCAGCCGATCCCTCTAACAGAGGGGTTGTTGGCGAAAATTCCTTTTGTTGTCTTGTTGGTCAGCTATTTGCATTAGCCATCCCCGCCAACCCCCACAACAATATGGAGCTCCAATTCATGCATAAACGTCCGTTGAAGAAGCTGCTGTGCGCCCTGACCGCGGCCATCGGCTTGAGTGTCGGTTTGAGCGCCAGCGCCGCCGACCCGCTGAAAGTCGGCTTTGTCTATATCGGCCCCATCGGTGACCACGGCTGGACCTATCAGCATGAACAGGGGCGCAAGGCCCTGATGGAGAAATTCGGTGACCAGATCAAGACCAACTACGTGGAGAACGTCGCCGAGGGCGCCGATGCCGAGCGGGTCATCCGCAACATGGCCAAGGACAAGTACGACCTGATCTTCACCACGTCCTTCGGCTACATGAACCCCACCCTGAAAGTCGCCAAACAGTTCCCCAAGGTGACCTTCGAACACGCCACCGGCTACAAGCAGGACAAGAACCTCGGCACCTACTTGGCGCGCACCTATGAAGGTCGCTACGTCGGCGGTTTTCTCGCGGCGAAGATGACCAAGACCAAGAAGATCGGCTACGTGGCGTCCTTCCCGATCCCTGAAGTGATTCGCGACATCAACGCCATCCAGCTGGCCCTGAACAAGTACAACCCGGGCACCGAGATCAAGGTGGTGTGGGTCAACTCCTGGTTCGACCCGGGCAAGGAAGCCGACGCCGCCAACGCCCTGATCGACCAAGGCGCCGACGTGATCTTCCAGCACACCGACAGCCCGGCGCCGATCCAGGCCGCCGAACGACGCGGCGTGTACGCCGTGGGCTACGCCTCGGACATGGCCCACTTCGGCCCCAAGGCCGTGCTGACCTCCATCGTCAACAACTGGGGCCCGCACTACATCCAGGCCACCCAGAGCGTGATCGACCACAGCTGGAAACCCCAGGACTACTGGGGCGGCTTGAAAGAAGGCACGGTTGAACTGCCCATCAGCGACCTGGTGCCGAGCGACGTCAAAGGCCAGGCCGAGCAGTTGATCGCCAGCATCAAGAGCGGCGAGTTCCACCCCTTCACCGGGCCGATCAAGGACCAGGCCGGCGTGGAAAAACTCGCCACCGGGGTGGTTGCCAGCAACGCCGAGCTGGCGTCGATGAACTACTACGTCGAAGGCATGAAGGCCGATATTCCCAAATAACCACGCACCCGATTCGTGGCCTGGGGCCCGGCCCCTCGCCACGGCATAAGAATAAAAGGACCGTCCATGCACTCGCTTCCCATCATCGACATCAGCCCCCTCTACAGTGACAAGGCCCAAGGCTGGGAGAGCGTCGCCCAGGCGATTGACCGTGCCTGCCGCGAGTGGGGGTTTTTCTACATCAAGGGCCACCCGATCCGCCCACAGCGTATCCAGCAACTGCTGGACAGCGCCCGGCACTTCTTCGGCCAGCCCGCCGCCGAGAAGCTCAAGATCGACATCACCCAGACCCACCATCACCGCGGCTACGGCGCCATCGCCACCGAGCAACTGGACCCGAACAAGCCCAGCGACCTCAAGGAAACCTTCGACATGGGCCTGCACCTGCCGGCCGAGCATCCGGAGGTGCTGGCAGAAAAACCCTTGCGCGGCCCCAATCGCCACCCGGCCATTCCCGGCTGGGAAGCCCTGATGGAGCAGCACTACCTGGACATGCAGGCCCTGGCCCAGACCCTGCTGCGGGCCATGACCCTGGCCCTGGGCATCGAGCGCGACTTTTTCGACCGCCGTTTCACCGACCCGGTCAGCGTGCTGCGGATGATCCACTACCCGCCACGCCACACCGCCAGCTCCGAGGAACAACAAGGGGCCGGTGCCCACACCGACTACGGCTGCATCACCCTGCTGTACCAGGACACGGCCGGCGGTTTGCAGGTGCGCAACGTCAAGGGCGAATGGATCGACGCGCCGCCCATCGACGGCACCTTCGTGGTCAACCTGGGGGACATGATGGCGCGCTGGAGCAACGACCGTTACCTGTCCACACCGCACCGGGTCATCAGCCCCCTGGGCGTGGATCGCTACTCGATGCCGTTCTTCGCCGAACCCCACCCGGACACCCTGATCGAATGCCTGCCGGGCTGCCAGGACGCCGAGCACCCGGCCAAATACCCGGTGACCACCTGCGCCGAATTCCTGCTCTCGCGCTTCGCCGACACCTACGCTTACCGTCGAGAGCTGAACCCGGCCTGATCAACCGTCTGGTCAGGTTTTACCGAATAGTTGCCCCGCCGCCTGTAGAATGGCGGCTTTCGGGCCCGGCACCACTCGCCGCGCCAGACTGAACCTGATGAGACAAGAACCATGTATGACTGGCTAAACGCCCTGCCCAAGGCCGAACTGCACCTGCACCTGGAGGGTTCCCTGGAGCCTGAGTTGCTGTTCGCCCTGGCGGAACGCAACAAGATCGCCCTGCCCTGGAACGACGTCGACACCCTGCGCCAGGCCTACGCCTTCAACAACCTGCAAGAGTTTCTCGACCTCTACTACCAGGGCGCGGACGTGTTGCGCACCTCCCAGGATTTCTACGACCTGACCTGGGCCTACCTGCTGCGCTGCAAGGCGCAGAACGTGATCCACACCGAACCCTTCTTCGATCCACAAACCCACACCGACCGGGGCATCCCCTTCGAAGTGGTGCTCAACGGCATCGCCAGCGCCCTGAAAGACGGCGAGCAGCAACTGGGCATCAGCAGCGGCCTGATCCTGAGCTTCCTGCGCCACTTGAGCGAAGACGAAGCGCAGAAAACCCTGGACCAGGCCCTGCCGTTTCGCGAAGCCTTTGTCGCGGTCGGCCTGGACTCCTCGGAAATGGGTCACCCGCCGAGCAAGTTCCAGCGCGTGTTCGATCGGGCTCGCAGCGAAGGTTTCCTGACCGTGGCCCACGCCGGGGAAGAAGGCCCGCCCGAGTACATCTGGGAAGCCCTGGACCTGCTGAAGATCCAGCGCATCGACCACGGTGTACGAGCGTTTGAAGACGAGCGTTTGATGCAGCGCATCATCGACGAGCAGATCCCGCTGACCGTGTGCCCGCTGTCCAACACCAAGCTTTGCGTGTTCGACCACATGTCCCAGCACAACATCCTCGAGATGCTGGAGCGCGGGGTGAAGGTCACGGTGAACTCCGATGACCCGGCCTACTTCGGCGGCTACGTCACCGAGAACTTCCACGCGCTGCACACCCACCTGGGCATGACCCAAGACCAGGCCAAGCGCCTGGCGCAAAACAGCCTGGATGCGCGGTTGGTCAAGCCGTAACGGCCTTCGCCGGCAAGACGGCTCCTACAGGTTCGTGTAGGAGCCGGCTTGCCGGCGAACCTCAATTTCCCGCCTCGCTCAACTCCTCCAGGGTCTTGCCTCGGGTTTCCATCCCGAACAACCAGACCACCCCTGCCGCAATCACAAAGCACGCCGCCCCCAGGGCGAAGACCCCGCCCTGCCCGGTAATCGGGAATACCAGCCCGGTGACCAGCGGCCCCAGCAACGAACCGACCCGACCAATCGCCGAAGCGAAGCCCGACCCCGTGGCCCGCGCCGACGTGGGGTACAGCTCCGGCGTGTAGGTGTAGAGCACGGCCCACATGCCGAACAGGAAGAACTGCATCAGCAGGCCCGAGCCGATCAGCAAGCTGACGTTGCCGCCGAACACGGCGCTCTGCCCATAGAAAAACGCCATGACGCCGCCACCCAACAGGGTGACGATGCACACCGGCTTGCGCCCCCAGCGCTCAACCAGCCAGGCCGCCATCAGGAAGCCGGGAATCCCACCCAGGGAAATCAGCACCGTGTAATACACCGACTGCGTGACCGCGAACCCCGACTGCTGGAGCAAGGCGCTGAGCCAGGAAGTCAGGCCATAAAAACCCAGCAAGGCAAAGAACCACACACTCCAGATCATCATCGTGCGCTGGCGATACTGCGGCGACCAGATCTGCGCCAGGGCCGAGAAAAAGGTGCCCGGGGCACTTTCCACCCGGGGCAGGCTGATCGGCTCCGGCAGCTCGCTACGCCCCAGGGAGGCCCGCACCTTGTCCTCGATTGCGCAGAGCACCTGGTCCGCGTCGGCATGGCGCCCGGCCTGTTCCAGCCAGCGTGGCGATTCGGGAATAAAGAAACGGATCACCAGCACGAACACCGCCGGAATCGCCAGCACCAGGAAGATGTCGCGCCAGCCAATCAGCGGCAGGAGGAAATACGACAGCACCCCGGCGGCGACAAACCCCAGGGGCCAGAAACCGTCCATCAAGGCGATGTAGCGACCGCGACGCTTGGCCGGAATCATCTCCGAGAGCATCGACTGGGCAATGGGAAATTCCATGCCCATGCCGATGCCCAGCAGTACCCGGAACAGCGTCAGGCTGTCCACGGTCTGGGCCGTGGAACACAGGTAACTGGCCACGCCCCAGAGCACGATGCTCCACTGGAACACCGGCTTGCGCCCGAAGCGGTCGGCCAGCATGCCCGACAGCGATGCCCCCAGCACCATGCCGAAGAAACTCGAGCTGGCCAGCAGCCCGGCCTGGGCCGAACTCAAACCGAACTCGGTTTTAATCGAGCCCAAGAGAAACGTCATCATCGCCAAGTCCATGGAGTCGAAGAAAAACGCCAAGGCAATGATGATGAAAATAACCCGGTGGTAACCGCTGATGGGCAACCGTTCCAGGCGCTCTGCTGCGCTGTATCCCTGAATTCCCATGACCCGTCCCCCGATTGAATGGTCTGCCAATCGAGTGTGCGGGATCGTCCCCGGGGCCTATTTCTGGATGCGACCTGCTTGCATCCCGCAGCGACGCAACACCCCCGTGATCATTGATCGAAAGGGCTTTTGCCCGGGTATTGCGCGGTGATCCCGGCGCAGCGCGACGCCAGCATGTCGCGCAGCAGTTTCACCGGTTTGCTCAGTTGGGCCCGATGGGCACACAGCAGGTTCAGGGGAGCCCGCTCGCAGCGCAGTTCCGGCATCACCACCTGAAGCCGTCCGGCCAACACATCGGCACTCACATCCAGCCAGGACTTGTAGGCGATGCCCGCCCCGGCCAGAGCCCAAAGGCGGACCACGTCGGCGTCGTCACTGAAGCGATCGCCGCTGACGGTGAGGCTCACCTCACGCTTGCCATCGTGAAAGCTCCAGTGATCGTGGACCCGGCTGCCGAGCATGTAGAGCAGACAATTGTGCTGGGCCAGTTGCTCCAGGTGCCGCGGTGCACCGCAACGGGCCAGGTAGCTGGGGGCGGCACACAGGACCCGGCGATTCTCCGGCGCCACCGGCAAGGCCACCAGGCTGGAATCCTCGGGTTCGCCGTAGCGCAGGGCGATGTCGACCGGTTGGCGAAACAGGTCGGCGATCCGGTCCCCCAGCAACAAGCGCACGGTGAGCCTGGGGTGCTCGCGCTGGAACTCGTCGAGCCAGGGCAGCAGCAGGTTGCGACCAAAGTCCGAGGGCGCGGACAACTGCAAAATCCCGCTGACCTGATCCTGGCCGCTGGCCAATAAACGCCGGCCTTCATCGAGGTTGCTCAGGGCCGCGCGAGCGTATTCGAGAAAGCCCTCGCCCTCCGCCGTCAGCCTCAAGCTGCGGGTGGAACGTGCCAGCAAGCGGGCCCCCAGTTGCTGCTCGATACGCTTGAGGGCAGCACTGGCCACCGCCGCCGACAGGTCCATGACCCGGGCCGCCGCCGAGAGGCTGCCCAGGTCGGCCGCACGTACAAATAACTGCAGGTCATCGAATCGCAACATGGGCGGCCCAGCCATTATCAAAAAAATATTGAAAGAGCCTGCTCTTTTAGCCGGTTTTATCTTGCAGAGAAATAGCCAATGATCCCCCCATCGACCGGCCACCCCGTTCAGGAGCCCCACATGCCCCAGTCCTTCACCGCCATCGCCACCCTGATTGCCAAACCCGGCCAACAGGCCACGTTGCAGCGCGAACTCAGCACCCTGGTACTTCCCAGCCGTAACGAGGCTGGCTGCCAGTACTACGAACTGCATCAGGACGCCGAACAGCCCGGCACCTTCTACGTGCTGGAGCGCTGGGACGATGAGGCCGCCCTGGAGTTTCACAACAACACCGCGCACTTCCAGCATTTCATTGCCCAGACCCGTGACGCAATCGAGCACTTCGAGCTCAAGCGCCTGCAGTTGATTATCTGACCCTCTTCACCCCTTCATCAGGAACCCATCATGAAAGCCATCGCCTATTACCATTCCCTGCCGATCAACGACCCCAAGGCCCTGCAGGACATCGAACTCCCCGAGCCCGTCGCCGGCCCTCGTGACCTGCTGGTGGACGTCAAAGCCATCTCGGTCAACCCAGTGGACACCAAAGTGCGCCAGAACGCCCAGCCCGAAGGTGGCGCAGCCAAGGTGCTGGGCTGGGACGTGGCCGGCGTGGTCAAGGCCGTGGGCAGCGAAGTCAGCCTGTTCAAGGCCGGCGACAAGGTGTTCTACGCCGGCTCCATCGCCCGTGCCGGAGGTAACAGCGAGTTGCACGTGGTGGATGAGCGCATTGTCGGCCATATGCCCAAGAGCCTGGGCTTTGCTGAAGCCGCGGCCTTGCCCCTGACCGCCATCACCGCCTGGGAGCTGCTGTTCGAGCGCCTGCAGATTGCCGAAGGGAAAGCCGACCTGGGCCAGAGCCTGCTGATCGTTGGGGCCGCCGGTGGCGTGGGGTCGATCCTCACCCAACTGGCCAGCCAGCTCACCGGGCTCAAGGTCATCGGCACCGCATCCCGGCCCGAAACCCAGGCCTGGGTGCGCGAGCTGGGCGCCGACCTGGTGGTCGATCACAGCCAGCCCCTGAGCGAAGCCCTGAAGGCCGCCGGCCAGGCCAGCGTGACCCACGTCGCCAGCCTGACCCAGACGGATCTGCACCTGGACCAACTGGTGGAAGCCCTGGCCCCCCAAGGCAAGCTGGCGTTGATCGACGACCCGAAAAGCCTCGACGTGACCAAGCTCAAGCGCAAGAGCCTGTCGCTGCACTGGGAGTTCATGTACACCCGTTCGCTGTTCGAAACCCCGGACATGCAGGAGCAGCACCACCTGCTCAACCGGGTCGCTGAGCTGATCGACGCCGGCACCCTGAAAACCACGGTGGGCGAGCATTTCGGCGTGATCAACGCGGCCAACCTGCGTCGCGCCCACGCGCTGCTGGAGAGCGGCAAGGCCAAGGGCAAGATCGTGCTCGAAGGGTTCTAAGCAGCCGCCAGGACGGGCATGGCCGCCGCCAAAACAGGGGGCTATGCCGTCAGTCAGGCCGGTTGATTCCGGTCATATTTGTGCCCCCATTCGGGTCTACACTGAGCGCCTTTGCAACGCAGTCTTTTACCGTTAGGAGGTCAGCAATGAAGATCCTGATAAAAGAGTTGGCAAAATCCCAGTGGCAGGTTCGCCTGGACCAGCATGTCGTCACCTTCCGCAGCGAAGCCGAAGCCCGTGCCTTCGCCAACACCCTGGAAAACCGTCTGCAAGCCCCCCACCGATTGCCCCAGAGCGAACAACGCGCCGCGGGCTGAGTCAGCCCCCAGCAGCCTTCAACGCCCGCGCGTTCTGCAAGCGCCGGGTGAGCATGGCCAGGGTGACCGCCAAAACACCGCACAAGCTGATGACCATGGCCATCGGCAGCGCAGTGCCGTCGTGCAACACCCCGACCAGGGACGCCGCTGCGGCGGCCACACTGAACTGCAGGCAGCCGAGCATCGCCGAGGCGCTGCCGGCGCGCGCGCCCTGGCCATTCATGGCGCAGGCCGAGGCGTTGGGAATGATGCAACCTAGGCTGGCAATGCACACGAACAACGGCAACAGCAGCGGCCACAACGGCTCCGTATGCAACGCGCTGACCGCCAGCAGGCCCAGGCCCGCCGCCAAGTAAATCCACACCGTGCGCACCAGCAGGAACGCCGGGCCACGCTTGGCCAGCAGCCGCGCATTGATCTGCGCCACCAGGATGAAACCGCCGGCGTTGATGCCGAAGAACCAGCCGAAGTGCTCGGCCGGTACGCCATAAAGCTTGATGAACACAAACGGCGAACCGGCGATGTAGGCAAACATCCCGGCCATGGCAATGCCGCCCGTCAGGGCATGGCCAATAAACACCGAGTCCTTCAACAGGCGGCCGTACTGGTGCAAGGCGCCGGACAACGGCTGGCGCGGCTGATGGGCCGGCATGCTTTCCGGCAACCCCAGCGCCACCGCCAGGCCGGACAAGGCGCTGAACACCGTGAGCATGATAAAGATCGACTGCCAGCCATACAGGTTGACCAGCACGCCGCCGAGCATCGGCGCCAGAATCGGTGCCAGGCCCATGACCAGCATCAGTTGGGAGAACACCTTGGCCGAGCCCACGGCATCACATTTGTCGCTGACCACGGCGCGGGAAATCACCATCCCGGCACAGCCGCCCAAGGCCTGGACAAACCGTGCACCGATCAGCCACTCCAGGTTGGGCGCATAGGCACACGCCAGGGAGGCCAGGGTGAACAGGCTCACGCCCGCCAGCAGCGGCAGGCGCCGACCGAAGCGATCGGCCACCGGGCCATACGCCAACTGCCCGATGGACAGGCCGAGGAAGTAGGCCGCCAGGGTCAACTGGACGTGTTTTTCGTCAGTGCCAAACGCCACGGCCATCGCCGGAAAAGCCGGCAGATAGAAGTCGATGGCCAACGGGCCAAAGGCGCTCAAGGCACCAAGAATGAGGATTATGCGCAGGTTCATCGGGCATCCAGTGGGACAGCGGTCGGCGGCCCGACAGTCTAGCTGCGCTGGATGCCCTTGAACATTCCGATAGGGCGCTAACTATTAAAAAGACTCAGGCCAGCGCGACCCCGTAGCCCTCTTCGCTGATCAGGCTGATCACTTCGTCGGCGGTCAGGCGGCTGTCCACGCCCACTTCCTTGGCCGCCAGATCGACCTGGACACTGGCCGCCGGATCCTTGCGCTGCACGGCCTGGGTAATGGCACGTACACAATGACCGCAGGACATTCCTTGAACGCTGAATACTTGCATGGCACATCTCCTAGAGTGAGGTTGCAGGCACTTTCAGCCTTGCCACGATGGCAAGGTCAAGTTCCGAAGTCATCTGCCGGGCTGGAAATCGGCAGCCGCCTCGGCCAAGCTGCATCATCCATGACATCACAGCAGGAGATTCAGCCATGCGCTGGTCAGCTTTCGGCCTCTTCAGCCTCCTCGGCCTTTGTGCCATCGCGCCCTCGGCCAGCGCCGCCGGCGAGGACTACGGTGTCCTGATCATTTCCCGGGAACGCCTGGAAGTGGCCACCACCTGTGAAATCGGCCTGTACATACAGGATCAGTTGGCCGGCCGGCTGTTCCAGGAACAAAGCACCTCCTTCAACCTGCCGCCGGGCACCGTCTCGCTGCGCCTCAAGCTGCTGCCGGGCCAAACCGCCGGTTGCGCCCCGGGCATGCTCGCGCCGGGCTCCCAGGACATCACCCTGCGGGCCGGCGACGTGGTCAAGTACCGCATCGCCATGAGCCAGGCCGGCATGTACCTCAAGCAAGCCGCCCTGGGCTACTGAGGCCCTCGCCGCGCCAGGCTGGGACAATGTGAAGCACCCTGGCGATGACACTTGACCTTGCCCGCATGGCAAGGTTGATCCTGTAGGCCACGTTTACAGGGAGTGTCAGCAATGCCTGAATCAACCACCTTCGATCTGCCGATTGCCGGCATGACCTGCGCCAGTTGCGCCGGGCGTGTGGAACGCGCCCTGGGCAAGGTCGCGGGCGCCAGTGCGGTGAGCGTCAACCTGGCCACGGAACAGGCCCGGGTCGAGGCCCCCAGCGGCAGCTTGCCCGCGCTGATCGACGCCGTGACCCAGGCCGGTTATCAGGTGCCGGCACAACGCCTGGAACTGAGCATCACCGGCATGACCTGCGCCTCCTGTGCCGGTCGGGTGGAGCGCGCGCTGGGCAAAGTCCCGGGCGTCAGCCGCGTCAGCGTCAACCTGGCCAACGAACGCGCGCACCTGGAGCTGCTGGGCCCGGTCGATCCTGCCGTGCTGATCGCGGCCGTCGACCAGGCCGGCTACTCCGCGGCCCTGTGGCAAGCCGATCAGCCCGCCGGTGACGACCCGGCGCGGCGTCTGAGCCGTGAACGCTGGAGTCTGATCTGCGCCATTGCCCTGGCTCTGCCGCTGGTCCTGCCAATGCTGGTGGAACCCTTCGGCCTGCACTGGATGCTTCCGGCCTGGGCCCAGTTCGCCCTGGCCACCCCGGTGCAATTCATTTTCGGCGCGCGCTTTTATCTGGCGGCGTGGAAGGCGGTACGCGCCGGCGCCGGCAACATGGACCTGCTGGTGGCCCTGGGCACCAGTGCCGGTTATGGCTTGAGCCTGTACGAATGGCTCAGCGCCGCGCCGGGCAGCATGCCCCACCTGTATTTCGAAGCGTCGGCGGTGGTCATCGCCCTAGTGCTGTTGGGCAAATACCTTGAGAGTCGGGCCAAGCGCCAGACCGCCAGCGCCATCCGCGCCCTGGAGGCCTTGCGGCCGGAACGGGCGATTCAAGTGATCGACGGTCGCGAGCAAGAGGTCGCCATCAGCGCCCTGCGCCTCAACGACCTGGTCATGGTCAAACCCGGTGAACGCTTCCCGGTGGACGGCGAAGTCGTCGAAGGCCAAAGCCACGCCGATGAAGCCCTGATCAGCGGCGAAAGCCTGCCCGTGCCGAAACAGCCTGGGGATCACGTCACCGGCGGCGCCATCAACGGCGAAGGCCGGTTGCTGGTGCGCACCCTGGCCCTGGGCGCGGAAACCGTGCTGGCGCGGATTATCCGCCTGGTGGAAGACGCCCAGGCAGGCAAGGCACCGATCCAGAAACTGGTGGACCGGGTCAGCCAGGTGTTCGTGCCGGTGGTGCTGCTGTTGGCCCTGGCCACGCTGATCGGCTGGTGGCTGTCGGGCGCGCCGCTGGAGGTGGCGGTGATCAACGCGGTCGCCGTGCTGGTGATTGCCTGCCCCTGCGCCCTGGGTCTGGCCACGCCGACGGCGATCATGGCCGGCACCGGCGTCGCGGCCCGCCACGCATCCTGATCAAGGACGCCGAAGCCCTGGAGCGCGCCCATGAGGTCAGTGCCGTGGTCTTCGACAAGACCGGCACCCTGACCTCGGGCACTCCGCGCATCGCCCATCTACGGGCATTGGACGGCAATGAAGACGCCCTGCTGCAACAAGCCGGTGCCCTGCAACGGGGCAGCGAACACCCCTTGGCCAAGGCGGTGCTGGACGAGTGCGCCGAGCGCCAATTGCCGGTGGCGGATGTCAGCGCCAGCCAGTCCCTGACCGGGCGCGGCATCGCCGGCACCCTGGACAATCGGGAGCTGGCCCTGGGCAATCGGCGCCTGCTGGAAGAAAGCGGCTTGAGCGCCGGCCCACTGGCGGACTGCGCCCAGGCTTGGGAAACCGAAGGCCGCACCCTCTCCTGGCTGATCGAGCAACGTCCGCAGCCACGGGTGCTGGGCCTGTTCGCCTTTGGCGACACCCTCAAGCCCGGCGCCTTGCAGGCCGTGCAGCAACTCAGCGCGCGGCATATCAGCAGCCACCTGCTGACCGGCGATAACCGCGGCAGCGCCAAGGTGGTGGCCGAGGCATTGGGCATCCGTGATGTGCACGCCGAAGTGCTGCCTGCCGACAAGGCGGCCACTGTGGCCGAACTGAAAAAAACCGGCGTGGTGGCCATGGTTGGCGACGGCATCAACGATGCCCCGGCCCTGGCAGCCGCCGACATTGGCATCGCCATGGGCGGTGGCACCGACGTCGCCATGCACGCCGCCGGCATCACCTTGATGCGCGGTGATCCACGGCTGGTACCGGCGGCCCTGGAGATCAGCCGCAAGACCTACACGAAGATTCGCCAGAACCTGTTCTGGGCCTTTGTCTACAACCTGATCGGCATTCCCCTGGCAGCTTTCGGCCTGCTCAACCCGGTGCTGGCCGGCGCCGCCATGGCCCTGTCCAGCGTCAGCGTGGTGAGCAATGCGTTACTGTTGAAAACCTGGAAACCCAAAGACCTGGAGAAGCCGTGATGAACATCGGCCAAGCAGCCCGACAGAGCGGCCTGAGCGCCAAGATGATCCGTTACTACGAGTCCACTGGCTTGCTCAAGCCAGCCCATCGCAGTGACAGTGGCTACCGCCTGTACGGCGCCGAAGAGTTGCACACCCTGGCGTTTATCAAGCGCTCCCGGGACCTGGGGTTTTCCCTGGAAGAAGTCGGCAAGCTGCTGACCCTGTGGCAGGACCGCCAACGCGCCAGCGCCGACGTGAAAGCCCTGGCACGCCAGCACATCGATGAACTGAACCAGAAGATCCGCGAGCTGGCGCAACTGCGCGATACCCTGCAAGACTTGGTGGAACACTGCCACGGCGATCACCGTCCGGACTGCCCGATCCTCAAGGAATTGGCCTCTGGCGGTTGCTGTGAGCAGAAAACGGCCTGAGGGGTTTCGGTGAATCGCTGAAGGGGCGGCGCAGGTTTGAATGACCTGATCTCCGGCGAGCCGGCCCCTACAAAGGGGCACAAAAAATCCGGCCTGGGCCGGATTTTTTGTCAGTGGGTCATTGCATCCACGGTGGCGGGGGTTCTTCCGCCGGTTTGCCCGGTGGTGCATCGTCCGCCGCACGAATCGCCTGGCGGCGTTCTTCATCGAGGCGCGCGGCCTCGATCTCGCGGATCACGCCGCCCACATCCGCCAGTTCCTCAGGCTCGTCAAACTCGCCAGTGAGGACACTGCCCGGGTGCAAGGTGCCGGCTTCGTACAGCGCCCACATTTCCTTGGCGTACTTGGTGCGCTTGAGCTCTGGGGCAAAACGCCCGAAGTAGGACGCCATGTTGCCCACGTCCCGCTCCAGCATGCTGAACGCGTGGTTGTTGCCCGCCGCATCCACCGCCTGAGGCAGGTCGATGATCACCGGGCCGTCCGGCGTCAGCAGCACGTTGAACTCGGAAAGGTCACCGTGCACCAGACCGGTACACAACATCAGCACAATCTGGGAAATCAGAAAGGCGTGATATTCCCGCGCCTGGTCCGCTTCCAGCACCACGTCATTCAGGCGTGGCGCGGCGTCACCGTATTCATCGGCCACCAGTTCCATCAGCAGCACGCCTTCAAGGAAGTCGAACGGCTTGGGCACTCGTACGCCAGCACTGGCCAGGCGAAACAGCGCCGCCACTTCGGCGTTCTGCCAGGCATCTTCGGTTTCCTTGCGGCCAAACTTGGAGCCCTTGGCCATCGCGCGAGCCTGCCGGCTGTTGCGGACCTTGCGGCCTTCCTGATACTCGGCCGCCTGACGAAAACTGCGTTTATTCGCCTCCTTGTAGACCTTGGCGCAACGTAACTCGTTACCGCAGCGCACCACATAAACAGCTGCTTCTTTGCCACTCATCAGTGGGCGCAGCACCTCGTCGACCAGACCGTCCTCGATCAGGGGTTCAATGCGTTTTGGAGTCTTCATCAGCTTTTATTGTGGGTCCTTTATTACCAAACACGCGAATGTCACTCGTTATACGGCAATCCTCTCGCGGCGGGGAGGGGTTACCGACCGGTGAATACTGGCTATGCACTCAATGTGCCAGACGCCTCACAGCAGCAGCCGCCCCAGATCATAGCTGAGTGATCACCGTCCGTAGCCCATGCCGCACAAGGATATTGCCGATATCCGCCCACTCTCGGCGGCCTGAAACGCCAGGATTTTTTTCCTCGCTGCTCAATTTTCCCCTGCGCCAGCCGAAGTCATCTGGGAGACAGGGAGCTTGTCCACGACATCCATAAAGGCCTCGGCCCCGGCAAACATCACTCGCCGGCCCGCACGATGCCCCCTCAAGGACTTGAAGTCACCGCCTGTTTCACTGCTGCCATTAATCCGCGAGTCATCTGAACGTCGTGGTCTTACAAAAAAATCTGGAGCGCGGATGAACATCAAACAGAAACTGACTTGGGCCTTTGCCGTCATCGCCTGCTTGCCGGTGGTGCTGGTCGCCACCCTGGTGGTGATGAACCTGCGCAATGACGCCAAGAACGATTTCATTGACGGCAGCGGTCGCGAGATCCGCCAAGTCAGCAACGCCATGCAACTGTTTTTCGAAGGCATCAGCCAGAACGTCGACTACCTGGCCAACCAACCGTTGGTGAAAGGCGCTGACGGCAGCGTGAAAAGCCGAGTCGGCGCCGATGCCGCGCAAATCCCCGACAGTGCCATCGACAAGCAACTGTTCGACCTGTTCGCCGCCCTGGCTGCCAGCCATCCGGCCTATTCCTATGTCTCCTATGGCCTGTCCAGCGGTGGTTACGCGTTCTGGCCAGGGGACCCGAAAATGTCTAACTACGACCCGCGCATCCGCCCCTGGTACAAGACCGCCATGGCCAACCCGGGCAAGACCCTGCGCACCGCCGCCTACTACTGGGCCGGCGATGACGCGGTGCTGGTCAGCACCGTGCGCGCCGTGGCCAACCAATTGGGCGCCCAGGGCGGCGTGGTCAACATTGACGTGTCGCTCAAGCAACTGACCGAGATCGTCAAGCAGATCAAACTCGGCGAAACCGGCTACCTGATGCTGATGGAAAACACCGGCACAGTGCTCGTGGACCCGCAGCAGCCCGAGCATAACTTCAAGGCACTGGACAGCCTCGGCGAGGGTTATGCGCAACTGGCCAAGGCCGGTAAAGGCCTGGTGGAAGTGGAGCTCAACGGCGAACGCTACATGGCCAACGTCTGGCCTTCGGAGCAACTGGGCTGGACCTTCATCGGCCTGATCAAGCAGAGCGAAGTGATGAGTTCGGCGACCCAGTTGACCTGGTTGATCGCCATCATCGCCGGGGTCCTGGCGCTGGTCTTCGCGGTGGTCGGCGCCAGTTTCGCCAGCCTGATCGTGCGCCCGATCCGCGGCGTCGCCAGCGGCCTGGAAGGCATCGCCCAGGGTGAAGGCGACCTGACCCAGAACCTGAGCATCCGTGGCAACGATGAAACTGCGCAACTGGCCAGCTGGTTCAACCAGTTCCTCGCCGCCATTCGCAGCCTGATCCAGAGCATCGGCCAGGCCGCGCAGAAAATCCTCTCGACCTCGCAAAGCTCGACCCGGGTCTCCCAGGACATGGCCGAAGCCGCCGGGCGCCAGCGCGAAGCCGTGGACATGGTGTCCACCGCGTTCCACGAAATGGTCGCCACCGCCAACGAAGTCGCGCGTTCCTGCAGCCAGGCCGCCGACTCGGCGGACAGTGGCCAGCGCCAGGCCCGGGAAGGCCAGCAGCAGATCGACGCCGCCGTGAACAGCGTCGATCAACTGAGCCAGGAAATCGAACAGTCGGCGCAGTCCATGCAACAGTTGGAGCGCGACAGCAACGACATCCAGTCGATCCTCGGCACCATTCGCTCGATTGCCGAACAGACCAACCTGCTGGCACTGAACGCCGCCATCGAAGCCGCCCGCGCTGGTGAACAAGGCCGCGGGTTTGCCGTGGTCGCCGACGAAGTCCGCGCCCTGGCCAAACGCACGGCCGATTCAACCGCGGAAATCGACGGCCTGCTCGGCAACCTGGCCAAGCGCACCAGCGCCGTCACTCAGCAGATGCATGCCAGCCTGGAGGTGTCGCAGGAATCGGTGAACCGCATCGGCCTGGCGCGCACCAGCTTCAGTCAGATCCGCGAGTCGGTGGACGTGATCCGCGACATGAACACCCAGATCGCCACCGCTGCCGAAGAGCAACACCAGGTGGCCGAAGACATCAACCGCCATATCAGCCAGATCCATGGCGATGCGCAGTTGGTGGCGGAACTGGCGGATTCGGCGCGCTTGGACTCCCAGAGCCTGGCGGGGCTGTCCAATGAACTGGACGGCCTGGTGCGTCGCTTTAAAACCTGAGGGTTGCTGCACCGGCCAGCCGACGCCTACAAACCCGATTCACTCGGCTGTAGGCACCCGGTTTGCCGGTGAGCACTGACCGGACGCTGAGCCCTTCAGCGTTCGATGATGGCTGTCACGCCCTGCCCGCCCGCGGCACAGATCGAAATCAAACCACGCCCCTGCCCCGCCACGCTCAACAACTTGGCGAGGTTGGCCACGATGCGCCCGCCGGTGGCGGCAAACGGGTGCCCAGCGGCCAATGAACTGCCCTTGACGTTGAGACGGCTGCGGTCGATGGAGCCCAGCGGGCTCTCCAGCCCCAAACGCGTGCGGCAGTATTCCGGGTCCTCCCAGGCCTTGAGGGTGCACAGCACCTGGGCCGCGAACGCCTCATGAATTTCGTAGTAGTCAAAGTCCTGCAGGGTCAGCCCATTACGCGCCAGCAAACGCGGCACGGCGTACACCGGCGCCATCAACAGGCCCTCGGCACCGCTGACAAAATCCACTGCCGCCGCCTCGCCATCACGCAGGTAGGCAAGGATCGGCAAGCCGCGTTCCTGGGCCCAGGCTTCGCTGCCCAGCAGCACCAGGGAGGCGCCGTCGGTCAGCGGCGTGGAGTTGCCGGCGGTCAGGGTGCCCCGGTCGCTGCGCTCAAACACCGGCTTGAGGCCGGCGAGTTTTTCCAGGCTCAGGTCCGGGCGCAGGTTGTTGTCCCGGGTCAGGCCGAGGAACGGCGTGAGCAGGTCGTTATGCCAGCCTTGGGCGTAGGAGTCGGCCAGTTTCTGGTGGCTTTCCAGGGCCAACTGGTCTTGCTCGGCGCGGGGGATGTGCCAGGTTTGCGCCATCAACTCGCAATGCTCGCCCATGGACAAACCGGTACGCGGCTCACCGTTGCGCGGCAGTTCCGGCTTCAGATGACGCGGGCGCAACGCCAACAAAGCCTTGAGTTTGTCCGCGGTGCTCTTGGCGCGGTTGGCTTGCAAGAGGATCTGGCGCAACCCCTCGTTGACCCCGATCGGTGCATCGGATGTGGTGTCGACGCCCCCGGCGATGCCGCACTCGATCTGCCCCAGGGCAATCTTGTTGGCCACCAGCAGCGCCGCTTCCAGGCCGGTGCCGCAGGCTTGCTGGATGTCATAGGCCGGGGTGGTGGGCGCCAGCCGCGAACCGAGGACGCATTCCCGGGTCAGGTTGAAATCCCGCGAGTGCTTGAGCACCGCCCCGGCAGCCACTTCACCCAGGCGCAACCCGTGCAGGTTGTAGCGTTCGATCAACCCCTCCAGGGCCGCGGTCAGCATCGCCTGGTTGCTCGCGGTGGCATAGGGCCCGTTGGAACGGGCAAAGGGAATACGGTTACCGCCGATAATCGCAACGCGGCGCAGCTGAGTCATGAAAAGCTCCCTATGGTGAATGTGTGCGTGGTCATCGGTGCGCCACCCCACAAGCGTAGGTTGTCCCGCGCCGATCGAACGACTGAAGACCCTGCGTGGTCCACACTTTGAACCCCAGCCCTTGGAGAGCGTTCCATGTCCGACCGTTATATCGACTTCGCCAACTCGTCCATCGGCCAACGCCTGGTCGGGGCCCTTGGCCTGCCGTCGCCGGAACGCCTGGAGCGCTGGCAAGCCGGGCGCCTGCGGCCCATCGAAGGGGCGTTGCTGCTCGGCGGCGGGCCGTTAGTACAGCACATCGGCGAACTGGCCAAACGCCTCACCGACGCGGTCTACAGCTACGGCAGCGAGCCAGGCCCGGCCACGCCCTGGATCCCCGGGCACGGACCGAAGCTCAAGGCCGTGGTGTTCGACGCCAGTGACCTGCGCCAGACCGCGCAGCTCAAACAGCTACGGGAGTTCTTCCAGCCACTGCTGAAAAACCTCGACCACAGCGCACACCTGGTGATCCTCGGCCGCGCCCCGGAAACCCTCGACGACGACCCCATCGCCGCCAGCGTGCAGCGCGCCTTGGAGGGCTTCAGCCGCTCCCTGGCCAAAGAGCTGCGCCACGGCGGCACCCTGCAACTGCTCTACGTTGGCGAAGGCGCCGAGGCCCAGCTCGAAGGAGCCTTGCGCTTCTTCCTATCGCCCAAAAGCGCTTTTGTCTCCGGGCAGGTGATTCGTTTGCAGTCCTGCGCCACCCAGGTCCAGGACTGGAGCCGCCCCCTGGCCGGACGCACCGCCCTGGTCACTGGCGCGGCGCGGGGCATCGGTGCCGCCATCGCCGAAACCCTGGCCCGTGACGGTGCCCAGGTGGTGCTGCTGGATGTGCCCCAGGCCAAGGCCGATCTCGACGCCCTTGCCGCGCGCCTGGGCGGGCGCAGCTTGGCCCTGGACATCTGCGCCAGCGACGCCGGCGAACGCCTGGTGGAACAGTTGCCCGACGGCCTGGATATTCTGGTGCACAACGCCGGCATCACCCGGGACAAGACACTGGCCAACATGACCCCGGAGTTCTGGGACGCCGTGCTGGCGGTCAACCTTGAGGCCCCTCAGGTGCTGACCCAGGCCCTGCTCGACAGCGGCACCCTGCACGACCAGGCCCGAGTGATCCTGCTGGCGTCCATCAGTGGCATCGCCGGCAACCGCGGGCAAACCAACTACGCCGCGAGCAAGGCCGGGCTGATCGGCCTGGCCCAGGCCTGGGCGCCGTTGCTGCAGCAGCGCGGCATCAGCATCAACGCCGTGGCCCCGGGTTTTATCGAAACCCAGATGACCGCGCGCGTGCCCTTCGCCCTGCGCGAAGCCGGGCGCCGCATGAGTTCCCTGGGCCAGGGGGGGGTGCCCCAGGACGTGGCCGAAGCCGTGGCCTGGCTCGGCCAGCCGGGCAGCGGCGCCGTCACCGGGCAGGCCTTGCGGGTCTGCGGGCAAAGCGTACTGGGGGCATGAACATGAGCGTCCAATGGCACGAACTCGCCAGCCCGCCGCGTCTGGCCGGGCTTTACCTGAAAGCCCTCCGACGCCGCCGAATCAGCGGCACCCAGTTGCCCGAAGACGGCTTGCGCTGCTGGGTCCACGTACAGCCGGAGCACCTCGCGGCCTATCGCCAGGTCTGCGGATTCGTCGAAAACGGCCTGCTGCCCCCAACCTATCCTCAAGTGCTGGCCTTTGCCCTGCAGATGCAACTGCTCACCGCCGAGCACTTTCCCTTCCCCTTGCTGGGGTTGATTCACCTGAGCAACCGTATTCGCGTGCTGCGCCCCATGGGCGGGGTCGGCAGCCTGCGCATCAGCGTCCAGGTCGACAACCTGCAGCCCCATGCCAAAGGCGCGGTGTTCGACCTGATCACCAGCGTCGATGATCTGCTCGGCCCGCTCTGGGAAGCCCACAGCCGCATGCTCTGCCGCGGGGTCGAACTACCGGGCAGCCCGGTCGATGACACGACTCCGGCCCTTGGCGCATTGAGCCAACTGAGCCATTGGCAGGCCCCCGCCGATATCGGCCGGCGTTATGCCCGCGTCTCGGGCGACTACAACCCCATCCACCTGAGTGCCCTCAGTGCCCGGCTGTTTGGTTTTCCCCAAGCCATCGCCCACGGTTTGTGGACCAAGGCCCGGACCCTGGCGGCGCTGCATGAACACCTGCCCGCGGCGAACATCGAGATCGCCGTGCAGTTCCAGAAGCCCGTGCGCCTGCCCGGCGAGGTGACGCTGCTGGCCAGCGCGCCGGGGTCCAGCGGTGAGCTGCAAGTGGTCAACGGCGACCTGCAACACATGCAAGGCGGTTGGAGCCCCATCGCCTGAGGGCATCCGTTGTCCGCCCCCCTGAAAGACCCATCGAACCATCCCTGGACAAGGGGTGGTTTTGCCTATTGCAAGGCAACTCAACGCCTGTAAAGGGCACTGGGCTTGGGTAGTAAGTGCCCGTCAAACCACAGCCACCCTCAAGTAAAACATGGTCAATTACGACTATATAACTTTAGTTTCTAGCAACTAATTAGCCAACTAACAAAATCGCAAGCCGTTGTTTTTCATAGATCACAAAGTTAAACAACAGGCCTGTTATCACCTTGGCATTAATCATTACGCCGCACTTAATACCGGATATATAAGTTGTTAATACCAAGTTGAGAATTGTTCGGAGATAGCCCCCGGGAGCTTGATAGGCACAACGGACGAAGGCATCTCCAACGGTAGAAAGGGAGAGCCCTCGAAAACAACGAACGTTGTAACAGGTGCAAGGACTCTCTCATGAACACTCAAACTTGGTGGAAAGTAGGCACTGCATTAACCCTGGCCCTGAGCCTCGGCCTGACCGGCTGCAGCAGCGGCGGTGGCGGCCATAAGAGCACCCCGAGCAGCTCGAGCGCCGGCGGTGGTGGTGGCACCGATGGCGGCGGCGGTACAGATGGCGGTGGCGGTGGCACTGCCTCCCCTCTGGTCACCAGCACCGTGGCGTCAACCGTGGGCACCACCGTCAGTGGCGTCGGCACCAGCGTCAGCCAATTGGGCAGCTCCCTGGCCGCCGTGCCCGTGGTGGGCGGCGTGGTGGAAAGCGTGGCCGGCACCGCCGGCAATGTGGTCGACACCCTCGGCAATGGCGTGACCAACGGCCTGGGCAAACTGGGCACCGACCCCAAAGCCTTGAGCAAGACCACTGCCACCGTTGGCGCCGTCGTCGGCGATGTGGGCGACGGCGTATCGGACCTGAGCGGCAAACTGTCCACCGCCACCCAAAGCATTCCCCTGGTGGGTGGCGTAGTCACCAAAGTGGCACCGGTGCTCGATGGCGTCGGCGACAAAGTCACCATGCTCGGCAACACCCTGAGCACCGTCACCAGCAGCGGCCCCCTGGGCACCCTGACCGATGGCGTCGGCAACAACGTGCTGGTCCCTGTGGTGAGCCTGGCCGAAGGCCTGACCGGCAAGGTCGGCAGCGCCACCGGGCTCGGCGCTCCGGTCAAAGGCTTGCTCAATGGTGTGGCCCAGGCCGTGGATGGCGCGGGCGATAAAGTCACCGATGCCGGCAACGGCAACCCGGTCACTAACCTGCTGGGCGGCGTCCTCAGCAACGCCAGCGGCGCGGTCGGCCAAGCCGGCGGCTACGTCAGCAACACCGGCAGCGGCTCGGGTGGTTCAGGCGGCGGCCTGGGCGCCAACGGCCTGCTGGAAACCGTCGGTGGCGCCGTGGCCAACCTCAGCAATGGCCTGAATGCCGGCAACACCAACGGCACCGTGAGCGCCGTGGGCGTTACTGGCGGTGCGGTAGGCGGCCTGATCGCCTCGGTAGGCGGCGCACTGGGCGGCAGCGGCACCCCCAACCTGGTGGTTACCGCCCCCCTGGCCAGCGTCGGCGGCAACTTCGGTTCGGCCCTGAACCCGGTCACCAACGCTGTGAGCGGCCTGACCCAACAAGTGGGCGCAGCCACCGGCCTCGGCGGCCCGGTCAGCGGCCTGCTGGGTCAAGTGGGCGGCGCGGTCGGCAACGTCGGCACCACCCTCTCCGGCACCAGCAACAACCCGGTGGCCGGCGCCCTGGGGCAAACCGTCACCACCCTGGGCAGCACCGTGACCTCGGTCGGCGGCCTGGTCAACGGCGGCACTACCGGTGGTGGCAGCACCGGTGGCCTGGGCGGTCTGGGCGGCGTACTGGGTGGCCTGACCGGCGCCCTGGGCGGCAAAAATAAATTGCACCTGGCCGATTCGACGGCCTTTCCTACAGCGCCTACGCTTGGTTGAGGCGAGAGATTCCAATGAATCTCTCGTCTTTTTCTTTATCTGGAGCAAGGCAGTCCATCACTGCCAATCGGGGCACAGACCCCGGCCGGTGATCACGACTGATACGTTTCGCGGTGCTGCGGTTTGACCATGGAGTGTCCTATGCGCGCTTTGGCTTCCTTGTTGATATTCGGCTGCTGTTCCTACGCCTATGCTGACTCCCTCCCACGCTTTCTCAACAGCAACGACACCGTCCGCAACCTGCCCACCCCCAACCTTCCGGTGGACGCCTACCGCCCCGTGACACCCCAGCTGCAATTGCCCGAACCGACGGCGCCCCAAGGCGCGGGCCTGATGATGGGCACCAAGGTGGCCGTGCAGCGTCTGCAGATCGAAGGCGGCACCATTTACCCCCTTGAGGATCTGGCGGCCATCTACCAGCCGCTGATCGGCCACGAGGCGACCCTCGGCCAGCTGATCGAAGCCACCCGCAACATCACCCGGCGCTACCAGAACGACGGCTACCTGCTGTCCTACGCCTTTATGCCGCAACAGACCTTCGACCAGGGCCTGGTCCGGGTGGTGTTGGTGGAGGGCTACATCAAGGACTACCAACTGCAGGGCGACGTTGGCCCGATTTCCGCCTACCTGGACAAGCTGGTGACCAAGCTCAAGGCCGAGCGCCCCCTGACTCGCAAGACCTTCGAACGCTACACCACGCTGATGAGCCGCATCCCCGGCGTGACCCTGCAAGCCCAAGTGCCGCCGCCCGGCACCACTGACGGCGCGACCTACCTGCTGGCCCAGGCCAGCCGCAAGCCCTTCACCAGTACCCTGAGCACCACCAAGGACAACCGCAACGGCCTGCAGGCACTGCTGGGCGTGAGCAGCAACTCCCAGACCTCCATGGGCGAACAGTTGAGCCTTAGCGGGCTGTTCCCGCCGGGTAGCGACAAAGAGCATTACTACCGCCTGGATTACAGCCAGTTGCTGGGCAGCGAAGGTACGCAACTGAGCCTCTACGGCGCGCGCTACCGCAGCGATCCCGAGGCCAATGTGCTGCTCAACAGCGGCCTAGAGCTGGCGCCCCATCGCGAGAACGACCGCTTCTCCATCGGTGTCAGCCACCCGCTCATTGCCTCGCCGAACGAGCTGCTCAGCGCCGGCGTGCGCCTGTACGGGGTCAATGACAAGACCCGCTACAAGGTGCTCAACACGGCTTTGAGCCTCGAGGAAGAAACCGACCTGCGCGCCCTGGCCCTGGAAGCCGACTGGAGCAAATCCGGCACGCGGCAACTGCGCATCCTCAGTGCCGGTGTCTATCAAGGCATCAATGGCATGGGCGCCAACACCAACAACGCCCTCTACGACCTGAACTTCTTCCGCCTGCGCCTGGCAGGGGTGCAAAGCGACCGCTTCTTCGACAATTGGCAGGGCGTGCTGTCCGGCGCGCTTTACTGGAGCGACGACAACCTGCCCGACAGCGAACGCGCCACCTTTGGCGGGCAGAACTTCGCCCGCGGTTACCCCGACGACCAAGCGTCCGGCGATAAGGGCTGGGGCGTGGCCTACGAGGTCAACTACAGCTTCAACCGAGCAGGCAACTGGGTCCGGGTGTTGCAACCCTACGTGGTACTGGACCGCTCGAAAACCTGGTTCAACCAGCTGCCGATCAAGGGCAGTAACCTGTCATCGGCCGCCGTGGGCCTGCGCTTTGGCGATGCCAAGTACTACAACATCGCCCTTGAGGCCGCCAAGCCGATGTCCGACGAAGCCCTGGACTCTTTCAACCGGCGCCCGCGCTACACCTTGAGTTTCAGTTACCAACTTTGAGCCCCTCATGAAAACCGCCCTCGGGCGGTTTTTTATGGGGCGATGCACGGCACTCGGCGGGACCCGGCGTCGATAAAAACCACCCGTTCAACCGCCGCTGCCCCGTTCCTCGCCAACAAAAACGCCCCGCGGTCAGCGAGGCGTCGTGGGTCCATCCAGGTGAAACCGTTGAGAGACGCGAGCGCCTTCAAGGGCTGACGATGTGCAGCCTCGGCTGGGGAAACAGGTTGTTGAGGGTTTCCAGCAAGCGCAGGTGATAGATGGGCTTGCGAAACAGATCCAGGACCTGCAGGCGCAACAAGTCACTGACATCATCCATGTCGGCGTGCCCGGAGGTCACGATGACCGGAAGGTGTTGGCGCGAGGTGTGTTCACGCAGGCGTTTGATCAACGACAAACCACTTTCCTCCGGCATGCGCAGGTCGGTAATGACCAAGGCAATGTCCGGGTGGCGGGTGAGCAATTCCAGGGCCTGCTTCACCGAGGTGGCGGTGAAACAGCAAAAGTCTTCGCCTTCGAGCAACTCGGCGAGTTCCATCAGGGCGTCCTCTTCATCGTCCACGAGAAGAAGTTGCTGGCGTGGAGATGAAGAGGTGCTCATGTGGAATACCTGAGTGGCCATACAGCGAGGTTCAGAGACGACAGTTCAAACAGATTCAAGGCGTTGGCCGAACCACGGCGGTGCCATTCAGGCTGGTCAGGATATTGTTGAAGATGGCCAGTACCCGATCTCCCATCGGTGTGACAAAGGCCACGACGACCACGGCGACCATAGCCACCACAATCGCATATTCGATTGCCGAAGCACCTTCGGTACGGTTGAAGAACAGGCGGGTTTTAAGCAGCAGGTATTGAAGAATCATTGCACTTCTCCTTGCGGCAACAATGCCGATGTAACGCCACCGCGACATGATTCCTCGGTGCCACCAGAGCATTGACAACAAACAGGGCTCCTTCAACTGTAAGAAACGATTAATGATTAAGTATTAGTTGGAATGTTGGCGTCAAAAAACCCATTGCAGACGCATCTATATGACTTTCGTTGGTTATTTTTCCAGGAGTAATGGCGTTTTGTCCTAGCTGGACTACCTTCCAATAGCGAAATAGTTGAATGTTCAGCGCTGCCTGTTTGAGAAAACAACTCGTTTGGAAGTGTGGGCTTTTGCAGTGCCGCGGGAAAGGGAGAGCCTTCATGAACAGTCGCATTACCATGGGTTTGGCCGGCTTACTGCTCATCGGCGCAGTGTTCTTTGGTTACTGGGGCTTGGTGTTGAGTCGCCAACCGGCAGAACCGGCGCCCGCACCCGCACCCGTCGTCACCACAGTGATTGCCGAAACCACCGCCAGCGCCCAAGACCAGACCCGCCAATCGGTGGTGGTACTGACCCGTGACGTGCCGCCCTTCGTCGCCCTCAGCGCCGCCGACCTGACCCTGGAAAAACTCCTTACCGCGCCAGCCGGCAGCCTGAACAGCATTGACCAGGCCGTTGGCCGCACCCCGTGGCGACACCTGAGCGCCGGCACCTGGTTGAGTGACGAGAGCTTTGAATCCGGCGGCGCCCTGGCACGCATGATTCACCCGGACGAGCGGGCACTGGCGGTGGCCGTGGACGAAGTGATCGGCGCTGCCGGGCAGCTGAGCCCCGGGGATTACGTCGATGTCCTGCTGTTCCTGCGCCAGGAAGCCGCCAACCCACAGCAATCAGCACAGATCGCCGTACCCGCCATGCGCGTGCTGGCGGTGGGCGAGCAACTGGGCCTGACCAATGACGGCAAACCGGCATCCCCGGCCCTCAGCACCGATGAAAAACTCAAGCAGGACCAACGCCGGATCAGCGCGCGCACCGTGGTCCTGGCAGTGCCCGAACAACTGTTGAGCCGAATGATGCTCGCCACCCAGGTCGGCACCCTGCGCCTGGCCGTGCGCAGCAGCGAAGAACAACGCCTGGCCCGTTACTGGGCCGGGGATCAAGACGCCCCTCTGCACCTGGACGCCGCGAACAGCCAGTTGTTCCAGTTCACCCAGCTGGCCCTCGGCAGCGCCCCCAGAAGCCCGGCCACGCCAGGCACCGGATCACGAGCCGCGATCGAAGTCATACGGGGCAACCAAGTCACCCAACAAACTCCCTGATTGAGCAAGGATGCCTCTACATGCGCAGTCGTTCCGTGCCGCTGTTCAATGCCCTGCTGATGCTGCTGTGCGCCCCATTGCCTGTGAGCCTGGCACTTGCGGCACCTGCAGCGGGCTGCTCGGGCCTGGGTCCATTGCCGGCCGTGATGGAGGTCGGCGAAGGCCTGCAACAAGAACTGCAATCCCCGGTGGCCATCACCCGCCTGGCAGTGGGCGACCCGAAGATTGCCGACGTCCACCCCAATGGCAACAAAGCCTTTCTGCTCACGGGCATGGCGCCGGGCGCCACCAGCCTGATGGTCTGGACCGCCTGCTCCAGCAGCCCGCGGCAAAGCATGGTGTTCGTCCAGGGCAAGGCCACGGCGGCCCTGACCGCCGCCGCACGGCCCGCGTCCCAGGACCTGAGCCTGCCGAGCCAAGTGCAGACCGACATTCGTTTCGTCGAGGTCAGCCGCACCAAACTCAAGGAAGCCAGCACCTCGATTTTCGGCCGTGGCCACAACTTCCTGTTCGGCTCCCCGGGCACCGCCCCCGCCACCGGCGGCACTGCGCCGACCTTCGGCGGGCTACGAACCAACATCCCCCTGGAGAACACCGGCTTCAACCTGGGTTTTGGCAACGGCCGGGTGCTGACACTGATCAACGCCCTGGAAGGCAGCGGCTTCGCCTACACCCTGGCGCGCCCCAGCTTGGTCACCCTCAGCGGGCAGAGCGCAAGCTTCCTGGCCGGCGGTGAAATTCCCATCCCGGTGCCCAGCGCCGGCAGCGACAGCGTCACCATCGAATACAAGGAGTTCGGTATCCGCCTGACCCTGACCCCGACCATCATCGACCGCAACCGCATCACCCTGAAGGTGGCGCCGGAAGTCAGCGAGCTGGACTACAGCAACGGCGTGAACATCGCCGGGAGCGTGGTCCCGGCCCTGACCGTGCGCCGCACCGACACCAGCATCGCCCTGGCCGATGGTGAAAGCTTCGTCATCAGCGGCTTGATCAGCACCCGCAACGGCTCCCAGGTCAACAAGTTTCCCGGGCTGGGCGACATTCCGGTGATTGGCGCGTTCTTTCGCGACTCGACCATCAACCGCGAAGAACGGGAACTGCTGATGGTGGTGACACCGCATCTGGTTCAGCCCCTGGCCGCCGACGCCCAATTACCGTCGCTGCCGGGTGAGCGGCTGCGCAACTACGACCCGAATTTCTATCGCATGTTCTTCCTTGAAAACGGCAACTTCGACAAACGCAGTGGGCTATCGCAATGAGCCAGAGCCTGAGCCAGACCTTCCTGGCCATCACCCGCAACAACACGGACCTTGAGTGGTTGCAGGGCGCCCTTGCGCCGCTGGGCCAGGTGGTCGGTGCCGGGGGCAGCCTCGATGAACTGCTGGCGCTGGTGGACGTGACCTTCGCCAACCTGGTGTTCATCGGCCTGGACCGGGAAAACGTGGTGGCCCAGGCGGCCCTGATCGAAGGAGTGCTGGAGGCCAAGCCAATGCTGGCCATCGTCGCCCTGGGTGACGGCATGGACAACCAACTGGTGCTCAACGCCATGCGTGCCGGGGCCCGGGATTTCGTCGCCTATGGTTCGCGCTCCAGTGAAGTCGCCGGCCTGGTACGCCGCTTGAGCAAGCGCCTGCCGCCCGTGGCGCCCAACACCCAACTGGGTGGCCTGACCGTGCTTTACGGCACCCAGGGCGACGGCGACGGCGCGCTGCTGGCCAGCCATTTGGCGCTGGTGGTGCAAAAGAGCGGGCAACAAACCCTGCTCCTCGACCTGGGCCTGCCCCGGGGCGACAGCTTGGCGCTGCTGGGGCTGGAAAGCTCGTTCCACTTCGGCGATGCCCTGCGCCACCTGCGCCGCCTGGACTCGACCCTGATCGACAGCGCCTTCACCAGCGCCGAGGCCGGGCTGCGTATCCTCGCCTACGCCAACAATGACGATGCCCTGGAGCACACCAGCGCCGCCGAGCTGTACATGTTGCTCAGCGCCTTGCGCCAGCACTTCCAGCACATCGTGGTGAACCTCGCCGGGCAACCGGACAGCGAAGCCCTGCGCACCTTCGTCAGCCATTGCGACAAGTTGCTGTGGCGCACCGACCAGAGCGTGCTCGATTGCCGGCGCAACCTGGCGGTGCTCAACCTGTGGCGGGAAAAAGGCATGAAGCTGGACCACGCCCGCCTACTGGTGGACCACTACCTGCGCAATGCCGCGCCCGACGCCGAAACCCTGGGCAAGACCTTTGGCCTGGAGGTGATCGCCATCCTGGCCTTCAGCCCGGAACTGCGCCTGAACGCCAAGAACCAGGGCATCAGCCTGTTCGAACTGGCCCCCCGCGAGGCCCTGAGCCAGAGCCTGCGAACCTTGGGTGAACGCCTGGCCAAACGCTCCGAAGGCCTGCCCAAACCCAAGGCCGGCTGGCTCGACCTGTTCAGGGGAAGCAAATGACCAGCGAAAAACTCTTTGGCGCTGCGCCCCGTGGCCCGACGGGCAACACCGACCACGAAGGCCTGAAACTGGTGCTGCACCGCTACATCATCGACGCCATCGAAGAGTCGGGGAAAAACCTGCTGGAGAGTTCGCGGCAGAACCTGTCGCAGTTCGTCACCGACAAGGTCGCGGAATACATCGCCCGCATGCACCTGGCAATTTCCCGCTATGAGATGGAGCGCCTGGCCGAGGAAATCGTCGACGAGCTCACCGGCTTCGGCCCCCTGGAAGTGCTGCTGCGCGACCCGGCGGTGACCGAGATTCTGGTCAACGGCCCGCACCGGGTGTTTGTCGAACGCGAAGGCGTGTTGCACCAGAGCGACCTGCGGTTTATCGATGCCCATCATGTGGAACGGGTAATCCAGCGGATTCTCGCGCCGCTGGGCCGGCGCCTGGACGAGTCCTCGCCGATGGTCGATGCGCGCCTGCCCGATGGCAGCCGGGTCAACGCAATCATTCCGCCGGTGGCCCTGGATGGCCCATGCCTGTCGATTCGTAAATTCCGCAAGGACATGCTCAAAAGCAGCGACCTGATGGCCATGCAAACCATCGACCTGCAGATCTTCGAATTCATTCAGGAAGCCGTGGGCAAGCGCTGCAACATTCTTATCAGCGGCGGCACCGGCACCGGCAAGACCACCTTGCTGAACATTCTCAGCCAACTGATCAACCCCCATGAACGCCTGGTGACCATCGAGGATGTGGCCGAACTGCAATTGGGCCACCCCCACGTGGTGCGCCTGGAAACACGGCCACCCAATGCCGAGGGCCACGGCGAGGTCAAGGCCAGCGACCTGATCCGCAACGCCCTGCGGATGCGCCCGGACCGGATCATCCTCGGCGAGATCCGCGGCGTGGAAGTGCTCGACGTGTTGACCGCCATGAACACTGGCCACGATGGCTCCATGAGCACGGTGCACGCCAACAACGCCCAGGACGCCCTGCTGCGCCTGGAAACCCTGGTGGGCCTGACCGGGCGCCAAGTGGCCGAGCGCACCCTGCGGCAAATGATCTGCGCCGCGCTGGATGTGGTGATCCAACTGACCCGCATGCCCGACGGCCGCCGCTGCGTCAGCGAAGTGGTGGAAGTGGTCGGGGTGCGCGACGACATCTACGTCACCAACACCCTGTTCCGCCTCGATCGCCGCACCGGCTTCGGCTTTGTGCGAGAGGCGATCAACCCGGCCGGTGACAAGCTGCGCCGCGACAGCGGCCTGGCCCACAACTGACACTGCGAGGTCCGCGATGCTCGCTCCTGTGCTGTTGGCCCTGATGTGCCTGATCCTACTTGGGCTCTCGTTGTGGCTGTTCTACAACGGCCTGCGCAAGACCAACACCGAGCGGGTGCTAAGCCGCCTGGCCGAAGGGCAACCGGACCTGGCCCCGCAGAAAACCTCCTGGAACGGCCTGGAGCGGGCCTTCTTGCGAGCCGGCCTGGGCCAGCCCACGGAGCGCCTGGGGCTGTGGCTGGCCCTTTGGGCCCTGTTGATGCTCCTGGGTTTCGCCCTGGCCAGTTGGCCCGGCCTGCTCGGCTGCCTGCTGCTGCCGCCCCTGCTGCTGCGGCTGTACGTGGCCTGGCTGTATCAGCTCCGGCTCAAGCGCATGATCGAGCAACTGCCACAGTTGCTCGACCACAGTGTGCGCAGCCTGAAGTCCGGCCGGACCCTAGCCGATGCCGTCCTGGGCGGCATCGAGGCCAGCAGTGATCCGCTGAAACAAGCCATGGGCCGGATCCAGCGCAACGTGCAGTTGGGGGTCAACCTGCCCGACGCGGTACAGGACTTCGCCGAACTCTACGAACAGGACGAATTGCGCATGTTTGCCCTGGGGCTGAAGGTCAACCATCGCTATGGCGGCAATGCCAGCGAGTTGCTGGAGAACCTGATCAAGCTGATTCGCGAACGGGAACAGGGGGCCCGGCAGTTGAGCGCCATGACCGGGGAAACCCGCATGACCGCCTGGGTCCTGGGCAGCCTGCCGCTGCTGCTGGTGGCCTACTTCATGCTCACCAACCCGGGCTACATGCTGGGCATGTGGCGCGATCCCAGTGGCCAGACCATGCTGATCATCGCGGTACTCCTGCAGATTTTCGGTTGCCTGGCGCTGTGGCGCATGTTGCGGAGCGTCTGAGATGTTTATCGTGGCCAGTGTCTTGCTGTTCCTCGGGGCGCTGTTGCTGATTGGCGGCAACCTGGTGGAGCAGCGCCAGCGCAGACGCCAGATCACCCAGCGCCTGCAGGGCCACATGACCCGCGACAACCGCCTGGGCAGTTGGCTGCGGGCGCTGGGGGAAAGCCGCTTTGGCCAGCGCTCGGTGAGCATCGACAGCGAAACCCTGACCTTGCTCAATCGCCTCGGCTGGCGCCGGGCCCAGCAACGCTCGTTGTTCGCCGCGCTGCAGATCGGCACACCGGTGGTGCTGATCGGCGTGGTGCTGTTTGTCCAGAGCGTGGCCTTCCCCCACGCCGAAAACCGCTGGCTCGCCCCCCTGCTGGCGGCCGGCGTCGGTTACCTGCTGCCCAAGCGGGCCCTGGCGTATGGCGCCCAACGTCGACAAAACGCGATTGCCCTGGAGATCTCCACTTTCATCCCCCTGCTGCGCATCCTCTTCGAGTCGGGCATGGCGGTGGAACAGGCGCTGCGGGTGCTCGCCAGCGAGGCGCAGAAACTCTTGCCGCAACTGACCCTGGAACTGCGCCTGATCCTGACCCGGGTGGACTCCGGGCTGGAGCTGGGCCAGGAACTGAACAACACCGCGCAACTGCTGGCCGTGGACGAGTTCACCGACACCTGCGTGATTCTCCAGCAACTGATTCAACAGGGCGGGGGCGCAATGAAGTCACTGCAGACGCTCAAGCAACTGCTCGACGACCGGCGCCTGACCCGCCTGCAGGAATACATTTCGAAAATGTCGGCCAAGATGTCGGTGGTGATGATGCTGTTTCTCTTTCCCGCCTTGCTGATCGTATTGGCCGGCCCGGGCTTCACCGCCATCGCCCGGGCCTTCGCTTATTAGAGGGACGCTAATGAAAGCCATGATTGCCGCTGCAAGCCTGATGTTGCTCGCCGGATGCGCCAACAACGGCCAGATGCCCTGGTCGGCCTTGAGCTCGTCCAGCAGTTGCACCCCGCTGGGGGCCGAGCAAGAACTGTCGATGAGCCTGGCCGACGACCTGGCCAACCAGGGCAAACTGCACGCCAGCCTGGCCAACCTGGAAAGCCTGCCGGACAACCTCAGCGAGGTGCGCCTGCGCAAGGCCCGGGTCTATCGCCTGCTGGGGCGCAGCGAAGCCGAACCCCTGTACCGCAGCCTGCTGGGCTCGTGCCTGGCGGCCGAAGGCGAGCACGGCCTGGGGCAACTGGCTGCCGCCCGTGGCGACAACGGCCAGGCCCAGGCCCACCTGCAGCGCGCCGCAAGCCTGGCGCCCACCGACGAAAAGGTCCGCAACGACCTGGGCGTGGTCTACCTCAACCAACTGCGCCTCGACGACGCTCGATTCCAGTTCCTCACCGCCATCGAGCTCAAACAGGGCGACACGCTGCCGGCACTCAACCTGGTGACCCTGCTGCTGTATCAGGACAACTGGGAACAGGCCGCCGCCGTGGTCAGCAGTGCCGGCCTGAGCCCCGAACAATTCAGCCAGGCCCAGGCCCGAGCCCAAGCCCTCAAGGGCTCGCTGAAAAGCGCCCAGGTCGCGGCAGTGGCCAACGCCCCATCCTCCGGCATCAAGTAAGCGAAGAAGAGGTGATGATGAAACTCCCGATCCTCTGCTGTGCAGCCCTGCTGGCCGCCCCCTGGGCCGCAGACGCTATCGAGCCTGGGCCGTCTTCGGCCCAGCAACAGGAAACCGAAAACTGGCTGCAACTGCAGCGACGCAACCTCGCCGCCTCGCCCACGCCACAGACCGCCACGCCCGTCGAACGCGAGCTGGCGCTGCAACGCTGGCTGAAAAAATACCAATACGAGATTCCGGACCTGTATGACCCGGATGCTGCCGGCAAGGTGGAAATCAAACGTTAGGGCGCGGCGGCTGGCCTACGCGGCCAGCCACCTTGAGCGGGGGTCAGTGGGCGGTCAGGCGCTGCCCGTGGACCGAGCTGCTGGGGGACAGCGCCAGGGCCAACTGGGTGCGGTTGTGCATGTGGGTCAGGCGCAGGACCTGGGACACGTAGAGTTTCACGGTGTTTTCGGTGATCCCCAGTTCACAGGCGATCTGGTAGTTGGTCTGGCCTTTGCCCACCAGGCGCGCCACATCCAACTGCCGGGGCGACAATTGATTGAACATCGCCGGCATTTCGATCCGGTCCAGCTCCCCCCCCGCCTCGCCATCCTCTTCGCCCACCGTGGCTTGCGGGCTGCGGCGAACCTTGTCGAGGTCCTGGTAAAGGTCATCGATGGACTGGGAAAGAAACTGCAGCTTCTGGTTCAGGTGCCCCAGGTGCAGGTTTTTCTGTTGCTCCTCGAGGGACGCTTCCTGGCGTTGCAGGCCGGCCAGCAATTCGTCGAGGACAATGGGTTTTTGGTAGTAGTCGGCGAAACCGGCGCGCAGGGCCTTGATCACGTCCTGCTTGTCGGCGCGACCGGTGAGCATGATGGCCTCGAACACCCGTTGCTTGCCGGCCACCCGATGCAGCTCTTGGACCAGTTGGATGCCGTCCAGCTCGGGCATGTGCAGGTCGCACAGCACCAGGGAAATTTCCTCGTCGTTGCTGAATAACTCAACCGCCTGACGACTGGAATCACACGGGACGCAACGGTATCCGCTGCCTTCGAGAAACTCGCACAGCTCCTCGACGATCAAGGGCTGATCGTCCACCACAAGCACCTTCATCTGGACACTTGGCTTGTTCACGTCTCACTCCATGCCTAGGTCAATGGCTGACCATTGCTGTTGCGTCATGCATTTCGCGGGCTGCCCCGAGATAAACGTAGACCCACTTTCGGACTATGTACATGGCATTAATCACCTCGGCGACTAGTGGATCCAAAGCGCCGTGGAGAGCATTCCGAGCAGGATAAAGGGGGCAAAAGCACAATTCTTTGACTGTTGCGGGTCCAGGTGTCGCAGGCTTTGTTTAAGGCCTTGACCCATAAGGGGCCAGATTCTTGGCGCTAGCAGTATCCACAGCAGGCTGGTGGCCCCGGCCCCGATCAAGGTGCCCAGCAGGTGCAGTTGATCGGTCGCCAGCCCCAGTGCTGCCAACAATTTCACGTCCCCCGCACCCATGCGCCCCAGGGCGTAACCGGGCGAGGTCAACAGCAGGGCCAGCAGCAGGGCCCAGCCACCCTGGGCAGGCGTGGCGCCCCACCAGGTGCTGCCCGTCCACAGCAGGTACAGCAGCGCCAGGAGCGCGGCGCCCAGGGTCAGGAGGTTGGCGATGTGCCGCTGGCGAATGTCCTGGGCCGCGCAAAGCACCAGCCAGCTGTACAAAACGAGGCCTTGCATTCAGTTAACACGTCCCTTTTGGCTGAATGAATCTATGCTCAGATGACTCAGTGGTCGTCAGGGTAGACGCACTTATGAAACAGGGCCTGCGAAACGCGGAAAAAGGTGCAGTGGCCATCGAGTTCGCCGCCGTCTTCGTGATTTTCTTTGCGGTGTTCTATGGGCTGGTCAGCTACAGCCTGCCGTTGCTGCTGATGCAATCCTTCCATGAAGCCACCGCCGAAGCCCTTAGGCGCTCGGTGTCGATCGACCCCAACACACCCAACTACGCAAGCGCCGTGGAAACCCTGGCCAGGCAAGTGATGGCCCAGAAAACCGCGTGGATACCCAGCGCCTTCAACTTCGCCGCCAGCGACTACAGCGCGGTCTACAGCGGCGGCATCCTCACCGTTGCGGTGAATTACCCCACCAGCAAACTGAATCAGGTCATGCCCTTCCTGGTACTGCCCGGGATCGGCACCGTGCCCAACCTGCCAGCGCAGCTGCAAGTCACCTCGAGAATGCAATTTTGACCCCTGGGGACAAACTCCTGGGCCGCCTGCTCGGCCGCCCGCCCTCTCTGGCCACGCAAGCCCTACCGACCTTGCCCGCCCAACCGGTCGGCCTGCAGTTGCTGCTGGACGGCCAGGGCCGGGTGCTGGAGATCGCCGGTCCGTTGCGCCACGCCCTGCTGCAACGGCCCCAGGCATTGGCGTCATTGCACTTGGCGGACTATCTGTGGCCCCAGCGTACGCTGGCGATTGAAGGCGGCCCCGCCGACTGGTCCGGCCAACTGCTGGACCTGGACTTCCAGGGCCCTGGCCGCAGCACCTTGCACCTACGCGGTTGGGTACAGCCGTGGGCCGATGCCTGGCTGATGCAATTGCTGGACATCGGCGACCTGCTCCAGGAACGGCAGCACTGGCAAGTGCGAGAAGCCTGCCAGGGGCTCGCGAGCCAATTCAGCGAGCAATTGCGCCGGTGCAGCCTGTCGCGCCTGGCCGACGTTCTGCAGGACCAACTGCAAGGGCTGGCCCAGCGCTGGGCCATTCCCTGTGTAGCAATCGCCCTGCTCGATGAGCAGCAACACGAGTGGCAGATCCACGCCTGCTACCGTGCCCACGACGCAGCAGACCTGTGGCAACCCGGCCAGGTACTGGGCAGCGCCCTGGACAGCCTCGCCGGCAATACGCCCCTGCACCTGCAACTGCTCCATGGCCTTGAGCCCCACCCGCGCCTGCTGGGGCTCTTCGGCAACGGCGAAGGGCTGCTGGTGCCCTATCGAGATGATCAGGGAGTCGCCGCCTGGTTGCTGTGCGGCGGCTACTCGGCGGCGCCCACTGTGGCGTTGCAAGACGGTGACTGGCTGATGCTCTGCGCCGCCCTCGCCGCCCCCTTGCTCGGCCGCCTGCGTGAGCAGCGCAACCAGCAGCATCTGGAACGCCTGGCGGCCTTGCAGGAACTGCTCGGCACCGGCTGGTGGGAATGGCTGCCCGGGCACGCCGAGATCCAGGTCGCCGCCCCCCTGGCCCGCAGCCTGCAACTGGACACCGACACCCATCGCCTGTCCGTGGAGCGTTGGTTGCAGCGCATCCACCCGGCTGACCGGCAAGAGCTGGCCAGCGGCCTGCAAGCCCTGCAACACGGCAAGCCACTGCTGCTGTGCGTGCGCCTGTTGCCTGCAGACACCACGGCGCCGCCGCTCTGGTATCGGGTCCAGGGCCAGGCCCTGGGCCACGGCGAACAGCGGCGCTTTGTCGGGTTCATGCTCGACATCAGCGACATCAAGGAGCAGCAGCAACAGGCCGCCGCCGCCCACGCCCGCCTCGACAACCTGATCGCCAGTTCCCCGGCGGTGATCTACGTGCAGGCCTACGTCGAGGGCGCGTTACCGGTGAGTTTCTTCAGCGCCAGCCTGCAACCGCTGCTGGGCTGGAGCCTGGAAGACTGCCCTGGCGGCGCAGTGGTGGACTGGGTCCACCCCGATGACCGTGAACTGTACTTCCAACGCACCCGCCAACTGCTGCGCGAAGGCGCGGTCCACAGCCGCTATCGGCTGCGTGACCGCCAGGGCGAATACCACTGGGTGCTGGACGAGGCCAAGCTGCTGCGCGACGACCTGGGCTTGCCGGTGGAAGCCGTGGGGCTGTGGCTGGATGTCACCAGCGCAACCCTGGCCGCCGAGCAGGTCCGGCAAAGTGAAGAGCGTTATCGGATCCTGGTGGAAGACTCGCCGGCGATGATCTGCCGCTACCGCCCGGACCTGACCCTGACGTTCGGCAACCGTCCGCTGGCCAACTACCTGGAGTGCGCGCCGGAGCAATTGCCGGGCAGCCACCTCGGCGACTGGCTGTCGGCCGAGCAGCATCAGGCATTTGTCCAGCGCATCGCCCTGCTGAGCCCCGAGTTCCCGGTGAGCACGGCGGAAATCAGCCTGCAGTTGCCCGGGCGCGAACATGCGTGGTGGGTCTGGTCGGATCGCGGGGTGTTCGATGCCCAGGGGCAACTTCTGGAGATCCAGGCCGTAGGCCGCGACAACACAGAAGTCCGACGCTCCCAATTGCAGCTTACCCAGAGCGCGAAAATGGCCACCCTCGGCGAAATGGCCACCGGCCTGGCCCACGAAATCAATCAACCGCTGAACGTGATGCGCATGGCCATCGTCAACGTGCTCAAGCGCCTGAGCACAGGCGAGGTGCAGATCGACTACCTCCAGGAAAAACTCAACCGGATCGACGCCCAGGTGCAACGTGCAGCGCGCATCGTCGATCACATGCGGGTCTTCGGCCGACGCTCGGAGATCGAGCAGCGCCCCTTCAACCCGGCCCAGGCCGTGGAAGGCAGCCTGTCGCTGCTCAGCGAGGGCATGCGCGGCAAGGGCGTGGAACTGCGGCTCGGAGAGATCGACCTGCAGGTTCAGGTGCGCGGCCATGTCGACCAACTGGAGCAGGTGCTGATCAACCTGATGGTCAACGCCCGCGATGCCCTGCTCGACCCACGCGCTGATCAGGCTCACGGGCAGCCGTGGATCAGCCTCAGCGCCAACCGGGACGAGCAATGGGTGCGCCTGTGGGTGGAAGACAACGGCGGCGGCATCGACCCGCGCCTGCTGGAACGGATTTTCGAGCCCTTTTTCACCACCAAACCCATTGGCACCGGCACCGGCCTCGGCCTGTCGGTGAGCTATGGCATCGTCGAAAACATGGGCGGCCGCCTGAGCGTGAGCAACGCCGAACAAGGGGCGCGCTTCTGCATCGAGCTGCCCCTGAGCTGAGCCCCTTCAGATCACCAGGTAGGCCCTGCCCGCCTGGCCACAAGTCAGGTTGGCGCCGACTTCGACGTCCATCAGATTAATGCCCAGCATCGACAGCAGGTTGTTCAGCAGGGGGTCGAGCACGGGGCTCAGGAGGCCGCTGATCACTGGAGTGAGGAGCGTGCTGACGCCGCTGATCAAACCACCAACACCCGCCACTACCGCTCCCAAAGGATTGTTATTGACCGGCTGATAGACAATCAGATTGATACCCGAAATCGTGGTGGCCAGGCTATTGACCAGGTTTTGGGTCGGGGCCATGTTCTTGTAGCTCGGAGTCTGTTTGACGTTAGGCGGCTCCGGGAACGGGGAGGCACTGCTGGCAAACACCATGTCCCGCCCTTGATTGCTTCCGGTTTGAGTCAGCCCTACCTGGCTGTCCACTTGGATACCGATCCCTCCCGCAGCAAAAGCCGTACGTTGCGGGCCACAAGTCCCAATACCGAGCAGTTTGTGACAGGTCCAGATTCCAAGGTCGATGAGGGCCAGCGGCATCACCGTAGGTTCCGCCGAAGAGGAAAAAGCATTGGTTGAATCGATTTTACCGACCTTAATATCGGCAATCGAAGACTCGCTATGGACCGTCAAACTCTTGGTTCCAGTAGTGCCAGTCGGACAACTGTAATCCGTGACATAGGCTTTGGCCCCTCCCAGCTCCAGGCTGATATCAATCTGGGGCGATGGCAGCAACTGCGGATCGATTTGCTCGCAACCAGCGCCTAACAGGCATCCCACAGAATTGATGGTGCTGGCCAGGTCCAACTTCAGCAGACTATTGAGAGTCGGCGTTAGATTCCCCACCAACCCCAGCAATGCGTTGGCCAGCCCCGTCACCCCGGACAACCCTGTCAGATTTACTGAAACCAGGGTGCGCACCTGAGCTGTGCGCACATAAATACGGTTCGCCCCCTGCGGATCAGCCTTGGCCAAGCGCGGATCACCAACGGCCGACAACTGTGGTGGTTCAATTACCTTGGTCCGCACCGTCACACTCCCCAACCCAAGGAGGTTCGCCGGGAGGGTGACTGCAGCAGCGCTCTTGCTGTTGGAGAGCTGAATCAGTGCCTGCACCAGTTGAAACAACTGTAGATTGGCGTCCAGCGCCGTAGAAGGCATGCCTGTCTGCAACTTCAAAATATCCCCGAGCGTTAGGGGCGTCTGGTTAATGGCGGCGACTTTAAGCTGTCCTAACGCGGTGAGAACATCAGCAGTCGCGCCGTTGGCTTGAACCACCGTCGCCGCAGCCTGAATTAACTGGGTGAGGGTCACGGAGGTATTGAGCAACTGAGTGTAATTGCCAGCAGATGCCCCCACATTAATTGCTAACTGATCGAGGAAGCTGAGCAAATTGATATTGGTGTTGATCAATCCGTTCCAGCCCAGCGCATCCACATTCAGGCTGCCGCCCAACATCCTGCCAATCACACCGTTGAGCAAAGTTGACTGAGCGCTGCTCACTGTTAGCAAAGTACTGCGAATGCTCAGCTGAGCCAGGCTCGGTGCCGGTGTAGCCGCCACCGCAGTGGCTGTCAGTTGGGTATTGAGGCTGACCGGCCCCGCGGAAAACAGCGCACCCACGCCCCGCGCCACACTGGTGTGCACCGAATCGCTGACAATCACCCGTACCGCCGCCGACTGGCTGGCATTCAGGCTGAAGGTGCGCACGCCGTTGGCGCCGGTCACCAGGCCGCCACAGGTGGTATTGAGGGTGCTGTCGGCATCCGGGGTAAACCCGTTACGCACAGCGCTCTGGTTGGCGTATTGCGCCGCCGTCAACCCGGCCTGGCAAGTGCCGCCGCGGCTGACCGCCTCCAACGCGGCGTTGTCGGCCACCCGCTGCAACTTGCGCTGTTCCAGATACAGCCGCCCGCTGTCCACCACCAGCAGCATCAAGAGCAAGGCCAGGCCCAGGCTCACCGCCGCGATCAAACCAATGGCACCACGTTGTCGCCCGGGCCGGACCAGCCTCTCGGGGAAGACATCGAGCACTCCTTTGCCGGCCCACAGCCAAGCGCTGTCTGGATAGATGCAAAGCAGTGTAGACAAGGCCTGCAGCCGGCGCTGGCAAGGTGCCAGCGCCGCTGACTGACGGTATTGCGCCCTTAAGCGCCAGCCTGAAGCGCCGCGTTAGCGGGGCGGGTAGTTGGCCAGGATCCGCGCCACAGTGGCGCGCACGGCGGCGCTGCGATCGCTGGGGTTGGGCGAGCTGCTGAGCATCTGCTCATCGCTGCCGCGCCACACCAGCTTGCCGTCCTTGGCGTCCAGCAGGTCGATCTGGATGGTCGCCACCTTATAGGTGACGTTGCGGGTTTCGTTGTACATCGGGCCGCCCCAGTAGCCGTTCCATGGGCCACCCCAGCCACCGCCGTAATTGGTGGTGACCTGCTGCTGGCGGTCCTCAATGATCAGGTAGGTCTGGACATTCACGTCTGCCCGGGCCGCCCCCATCACGGAACGCAGGCCACGCTGATCCAGTTGCTCGGCCACCGCTTGGCGAATGCGCTGCTCGGTCAGGTCGCTTTTGATCCGTGGGTCATCCGGGCGGTACTGCAGGCCGGGCTCTTTCCAGCTCCAGCTGCGATAGGCGGCAAAGTCGCGACTGGCGTCGAAGTCGTGGTTGACCTGGTTGGCGGCGCAAGCGCTGAGCAGCGCGGCACAGACCAGTAGAACGAGGCGATGGAACATGATTGTTCTCCGATGAGAAAGCAGCACTCTGAACAGACTAGCTGGGTGGATAGGCCGACAGGGCCTTTTCCAGCGCCTCACGCAAGGCAGCGGCACGTTCGCTCATACTGCCCCGGCTGCTGGTTTCAGCGCTGGCGCTCCATACCGGCTGGCCAGTGGGACCATCGAACAGGTTGACCCGAACCACCACCACTTGGACCTCGTAGGTCCGCACCACCGGCACGCTGCCATACATGCCGTAACCCGGGCCGTAACGGTTGTAGCCACCGTAACCGCCGTAGCCGTAATCATCCTGGACCTGGCGCAGGCGTTTTTCCAGGTGCACATCAGCGCTGACCCACAAGTCCGCCGGGCGCTGATCGTACAACGGTCGCAGGCCGCGCTGATCCAGGGCGTTGCCCACCGCCTCGGCGATCTGTGCCGAATCCGCCCAGGCCGAGCCGGCGGGCTGACGCCCGTTGAGCCAGGCCCAACTGCGGTAGCGTCCGTAATCCCGCGACGGCGCCGGGTAGGCGCTGCGGTCGAAGGTGGTCGCCGCTTGCGGCGGCGCCGGCGGCAAGGGATTGGAACTGGCGACATAGGGGTTGCTGCCTTGGCAGGCGGCAAGCCCCGCACACAGGAGGATCAGACCAAGACGGCGTTTCATGGGGCACTCCGTTAGATCGGCCGGCACATCCAATGCAGGTAACGCCCAAGCCCGGCGAAACTTGGGTGTCGGCGGTGCGCCAGTTCCATTTCCAGGAGGTCCGCCAGCTCGGCGCGGGCCTGGAACTCCACCGGCATGTAATCGTGGAAAACCCGCACGCCACTCTGGGTTTCGACCTGCCACAAGCCCTCAAGTTGCGTCGCCAATTCACGGGGATCGAGCGGTTGCTGCGGAGTCAGGCTCTGCTTTTCGCCGGCCATGTCGTTCTTGCGCATCTTGCGGAAGTGGCCCTTGAGCAGGTTGCGGTAAATCAGCGCGTCGCGGTTATAAAACGCCAGGGACAACCAGCCGTCCCGGGTCGTCAACTGATGCAGCACCGGCAGGATGGCGTGGGGCTCGGCCAGCCACTCCAGCACGGCGTGGCACAGCACCAGGTCGTAGGGTTCGGTGAGCTGGCCCAGCAGGTCCTGCCAGGGCGCCTGGATAAAAGTTGCGCTCTGCCCGGCATCGGCAAAACGTTGGCGGGCGCCCTCCAGCATCGGCGCAGCCGGTTCGGCCAGGGTCACCTGGTGCCCGCGCTCGGCCAGCCACAGCGACATGTGGCCCAGCCCGGCGCCAATGTCCAGAACCCGCAGCGGCCGCGGGGGCAGGCTTTCCGTCAGGTCGGCCTGAAGCACGGCCAGACGAATGGCGCCCTTGGCCCCGCCGTAGATTTTTTCGGCGAAGCGGGTCGCCAGTTGATCGAAATGACGGTCGCTCATCCGCTGAACCGCCGTTCGCTGTCGGCCAGCTTGTCGCCCACCACCTGGGCCATGTCCAGCCCCAGCTCACTGCACAGCAGCAGGAGGTAGAGCACGATATCGCCGACTTCCTGGCCGGCGTGGGCCAGTTTTTCCGCCGGCAGTTGCCGCGATTGGTCTTCGCTCAGCCACTGGAAGATTTCCACCAGTTCGGCCATTTCGACGCTGGCGGCCATGGCCAGGTTTTTCGGGCTATGAAATTGCCGCCAGTCATTGCGGTCGCGAATGGCGTGCAGGCGTTGGGTCAGTTCGTCTAGGTTCATCGGGGTCTCCTGAAGGCGTATAGCTTCCGGGGGATGGGTAGTGGGCGCAAGGGCCAATCAGCGCCAGATCGCCCCACACCGGAGCTGGGCAAAAGCTCTATGCTGACAGGGAACTCCCCGGGGCAAATAATGGCCAAAGGCGAGCACACCCCTCTCTTCCATCAGGACGCCCTTATGCAGGTAGAAAGTTTTTTCGAATGGCTCGGCCAGGCCATCGGTTCGGTCATACGTTTTATCGTCGATCTGCTCAGCGGCCTGTTCAACACCCTGACCCATGCCGGCGGCAACTTCGTCGATGGGCTGGCCCGTGCCTTGGGGATGGACACCTCGATCATCAGCATCATCGCGCTGATTGTCGGCCTGATGCTGCTGTACTCGGCGATCCGCGCCTTTATGAACGCCTCGATCATCATGGGCATCATCTGGCTGATGCTCGGCCTGTGGCTGCTGAGCTGGATCATGCATTGACCGGCGCTGCGCCGACGCCCGGGGCATAAGCCGCGGGCTGCGGCTACAATGCCGGCTCTCGCAAGGAGCCTGCATGTCCACCCTGATTACCGATTGGCGCCACCGCCCGACCCACCGCCGCGTCTGGGCCCTGGCGGCGCCAATGATCCTCTCGAATATTTCCGTGCCCCTGGTGGCCCTGGTTGACAGCACCGTCATCGGCCACCTGCCCCACGCTCACCAATTGGGCGCCGTGGCCGTGGGCGCTACCCTCTACACCTTCCTCGCCTGGACCATGGGCTTTCTGCGCATGGGCGCCACCGGCTTTGCTGCCCAAGCGGCCGGGCGCGGCGACGGCACGGCCCTGCGCCAGGTGCTGTTGCAAGGGCTGTTGCTGGCCATGGGCATGGCCCTGCTGCTGGGCAGCCTCGCCATTCCCCTGAGCGGTATCGCCCTGCAGTGGATGCAGCCGTCCATGGAGCTGCAGCAGATGGCCCTCGGCTTCTTCCACACCCGGCTGCTGGGCTTGCCCGCTGCCCTGGCCAGCTTCGCCCTGGTGGGCTGGTTCCTTGGCACCCAGAACGCCCGGGCGCCCTTGATCATATTGCTGACCACCAATCTGGTGAACATCGCCCTCAACCTGTGGTTCGTGCTCGGCCTGGATTGGGGCGTGGTCGGCTCAGCCCGGGCCTCGGTGATTGCCGAATGGACCGGCGCCCTGCTCGGCCTGGCCCTGACCCGCCCGGCCTTGCGCGCCTACCCGGGCCAGATCATCTGGGGCGCCTTGCGCCGCTGGCAGAGCTGGCGGCCGCTGCTGGCGGTCAACCGTGACATCTTCATCCGCAGCCTGGCGCTGCAATCGGTGTTTTTCATGATCACGGTCCAGGGCACGCGCCTGGGGGATGCCACCGTCGCCGCCAACGCCCTGCTGCTCAACGGCCTGCTGCTCACCGCCCATGCCCTGGACGGCCTGGCCCACGCCGTGGAAGCCCTGTGCGGCCATGCCATTGGCGCCCGTGATCGCAATGCCCTGCGCCGCTCCCTGGTGGTGGCCGGCGGCTGGTCGCTGCTGGCCAGCCTGGGCTTTGCCTTGTTGTTCCTGCTGGCAGGGCACCTGTTTATCGCAATGCAGACCGACATCCCCAGCGTGCGGGAAACAGCCTATACCTACCTGCCCTACCTCGCCGCCCTGCCCCTGATAGCGGTCTGGAGCTACCTGTTGGACGGCCTGTTTATCGGCGCCACCCGGGCCAGGGAAATGCGCAACGGCATGCTCCTCAGCCTGCTTTTGGGGCTGCCGTGTGCCTGGGCCCTGCAAGGCCTAGGCAACCACGGCCTGTGGCTGAGCTTCCTGCTGTTCATGCTGTTACGCAGCCTGACCCTGACCGCCTTTGCCTGGAACCTGCGCAAGAACGACAGCTGGTTTGCCCGGCCTCACTGAGCCGGTGGCGCGCCGACAAAGTCACTGACCCGGTCCAGCACCGGGGCCAGGCCGCGCAGGGGTCGGGCAAGGGCTGCCACCAGCGTGCCGTGGCTGGTGCGCGCAAAGTAGAACTCCTGCACCGGCACGTCCGCGGCGCGCAGTTTGTTGGCCAGGCCGCCGGTATTGCGCTGCGGATTGACCAGAGTGTCGTCGTTCGAGGCCATCAGCAAAGCGGGCGGCGCACCTCGACTGACATGGTTGATGGGTTGGGAGTCGGGTGGCGAGTCCGGGTAGAAAAACACCGGCCGCACCGCTTGATTGGCAATCGGCAGGAAATCGTAAGGCCCAGCCAGGCCGATCCAGCCCTTGACCACCGCAGGGCTGAGCCCCACCGCTGCCAGCAGGCTAGGGTCCAGGGCCAGCATGGCCGCGTTGTAGGCACCGGAACTGTGGCCCATCACGTACAACCGCTGGGGATTGGCGCCATAACCGGCGATATGTTCATGGGTCCAGGCCACGGCGGCAGCCCCATCCTCCAGGAACGCCGGATAACGCACTTGCGGATACAAGCGGTAGTCGGCCAAGACCACGACCATGCCTCGGGACGCCAAAGCCTCACCAACAAACCCGTAGTCGGCACGTGAGCCGCTGTTCCAACTGCCGCCGTAGAAAAACACCACCACCGGTGCGCCCGGCGCTGCGTCTTTGGGCTGGTAGATGTCCAACTGCTGCCGTGGATCGCTGCCGTAGGCGATGCCCCGAGTCTTGATAACCCCGCCGCTGGGACTCAAGGCGTTGAGCACCTTGAGCGGCGAACACCCGGCCAGCAGCCCGAGGATCAAGGTGGTCAGCAACAAAAGGACAGCATGCCCGGGACGATTGAACATCGGCTGGAACCTCTGCAGTGTTCGAGCGCATCCGCCGCCCATCAGCCAGCGCGCATTCAGCAGGCTAGTCGCAAAACCTGAGCGCCGGGACAAAAAAAACCCACCGTCACCGGTGGGTTTTTATTGGCTGCGTCGCCTGTCAGCTCGACAAGTAAGACGAGCGGGTCAGGCCCAGGCGCAGGGCGTCGAGGTACTGGGTACGCTCGGAGGCCGTGATCTTGGCGCTCGCCACTTTGTCGCGGTAGTGAGTCATCAACTCCTCAGGCGACAAGTGCACGTAGCGCAGCATGTCTTCGATGGTGTCGTGGGTCTCGATACCGGCGTGGTACACACTGCCGTCCGGGCGCTGGTAGATGTTCACCGAGTCGGTGTCACCGAACAGGTTGTGCATGTCGCCGAGGATTTCCTGGTAGGCACCCACCAGGAAGATCCCCAGCAAGTAGTCCTCGCCTTCGTTAAGGGCATGCACCGGCAAGCTGGTCTCGATGCTCTGCTCGTCGACGTACTGCTTGATCTTGCCGTCGGAGTCGCAGGTCAGGTCTTGCAGCACGGCACGGCGCAGCGGCTCTTCGTCGAGGCGGTGCAACGGCAGGATCGGCAGCACCTGGCCGATGGCCCAGGTATCCGGCAGGCTCTGGAACACCGAGAAGTTGCAGATGTACTTGTCGGCCAGTTTGTCGTTGAGCTCATCCAGCACTTGGCGGTGGGAACGCTGACGGGCCTTCAAGGAGTTGTGCAGGCGACGGCACACCGCGAAGTAGCACTGCTCGGCCAGGGCTTTTTCAGCCAGGGTCAGCTTGCCGTCGGCGTACTGGGTGGCCACGTCGCTCATGTAGTGCGTGGCGCGCCAGTAGGTTTCGGTGACCATTTCAATGTCGGTCGGGCCCAGCAGGTCCACCAGCCATTGCACGGTTTCCGGCAGCTCTTCCTTGTTTTCGATCTTCGGCACGTCGTCGTTGTGCTTCTCGACGTCAGTCACCTGCACCACCAGCATGGCATGGTGGGCGGTCAGCGAGCGGCCGCTCTCGGAGAAGATGTGCGGGTGCGGCAGGCTCTGGGCATCGCAGAATTCCTTGAGCATGCCCACCACGACACCGGCGTAATCGTCCATGTCGTAGTTGATCGAGCTGGCGTTGCGCGAGTGAGTACCGTCGTAGTCCACGCCCAGGCCGCCACCGACGTCGATGTGGTCCACCGGCAGGCCGAGGTTGCGCAGCTCGCCGTAGTAGCGGATCGCTTCCTTGAAGCCGTGCTGGTAGTCCGCCAGGTTGGCGATCTGCGAGCCCATGTGGAAGTGCAGCAGGCGGATGCCCTGGTCCAGGCCGGCCGCGCGGAAACGCTCGACCACCGACAGCAACTGGGCAGCGGACAAACCGAACTTGGATTTTTCACCACCGGTGTCGGCCCACTTGCTCGAGGCCAGGGACGACAGGCGCACCCGCAGGCCGACTTGTGGCTTGACCTTGAGGGACGCGGCTTCTTCGATCACCAGGCCCACTTCGGACTCTTTCTCGATGACGATGAACACGTTGTGGCCCAGCTTCTGGCCCATCAGCGCCAGGCGGATGAACTCCCGGTCCTTGTAGCCGTTGCAGACGATGGTGCCGCCTTTCGGCGCCAGGGCCAGGACCGCCAACAGCTCAGGCTTGGAGCCGGCTTCCAGGCCGATGGAGACGTTCTGGGTGGCGATGATGTTCTCGATCACCGCTTCCTGCTGGTTGACCTTGATCGGGTACAGCGCGGTGTACTTGCTCTGGTATTCCAGGCGCTCGATGTTCGAGTCGAAGGCGCCGGTCAGCTGGCGCACACGGTCTTGCAGGATATCCGGGAAGCGCACCAGCAACGGCAAGGACAAGCCGCTCTTGCGCAGTTCATCGACCTGTTCGAACAAATCGATGGGCAGGCTGCTCGGTCCGTTCGGACGAACTTCGACGCGACCGGCGTCATTGATCGCGAAATACCCGGCCCCCCAATGGCGAATCCCATAAACACTGCGGCTGTCCGCAACTGTCCATTGGCTGCCATCGTCTTTGCGTGTGCGTCGTACGGACATCGAAGTCCCCTATAAAGAAGTCATAGAGCGCCACCCCTATCGAAGGCTGGCGCAGTCTAAAGAATGAAAATGACGATTAGCCTGCAACGAGGGGGTAGACCTCATCAACAGTCCTGAGTTTAGAAACCGGTCATGAACAGGCTCTGTGAAAACCATGGAGACGACGCACCTGCCTGGAAGAGCCGGGCCGCATCAAGTCGGGGGTGGTTTTCACAGAGGCTGCTAGCCGCCGGATTTCTTCGCTTTGAAACCGTGCTTGAGCAACTCAGCCAAGAGTAGCTCGACATGGTCGCCCTGGATTTCGATGACGCCATCCTTCAAGGCGCCGCCGGTGCCACAACGTTTTTTCAGCGTGGTGGCCAGTTCCTTGAGGGCGTCTTCGGCCAAGGGCACGCCGGTGATGGTGGTCACCGTCTTGCCGCCACGGCCCTTGCTTTCGCGACGCACGCGTGCAATGCCGTCACCGGCCGGAATCAGGGTTTGTTTGCAGATACAGGCAGCCACCGGCTGGCTACAGTCCGGGCAATGGCGACCTGCGTCGGTGGAAAATACCAAGCCACCCAGGGCGGCGAAGGATGCGGCTTTTTTGGCCACCGGCAATCCTCTTCGGAGGACTAAAAGACTGGTCGAAGCACAATGGCGGTGCCATCGACCGCGAAGCCCCACTCAGGCAGGGGCAGCGCTACTGAACCGGGTGCGGGTATAAAAAGCAGCGCCGGTTCAGCTTGAAAAGTCGCGCAGTGTAACGGCAAAAGGCGCCGTTGCTAAGGGCCAAAGCGCGGCATTTTATGCAACTTTAGCGACGCCCGCGCAGATAGCGCTGCAAGGCTGCCAGGGAGTCCGGGCAATAGGGCTTTTCGTGGATTTCCCGCAGCACCTGTTCCACCGGAATAAAGTGCGCTTCCAGCACTTCCTCAGGCTGCAAACGCAGGGGACCGTCCCACACCGCCGAGAACGCCGAGCACCACAAACGGTTGCCGGTGTCTTCAAAAAAGAAATGATCGTGGGCGCTGAGTTCCACACCGCCCACGCCCAACTCTTCTTCCAGTTCCCGGGCCGCCGACTCGGCGTAGCTCTCGCTGGCCAGCACCATGCCGCCGGCGGCCACATCCCAGTAACCCGGGTAGATGGCTTTACTCAGGGTGCGCCGGTGCACGCACAGTTCACCGGCAGAATTGAACAACAGAATGTAGGTGCCACGGCCGATCAACCCGCGCTCGCGCAACTCGCTTCGGACCATGGCGCCGAGCAGTTGGTCCTGCTCGTCGACCCAGGTGATCTGTTCGGCGTCGGAGGCCGCGCGATGCGCCGCCTCATTGGTCGTTACGCCCATGGATCAACCCTGATTGAGCAGTTGACGCAAGTCGATGACTGCGGCATTGGCTCGGGAAATGTAGTTGGCCATGACCAGCGAGTGGTTGGCGAGTACGCCAAAACCGCTGCCGTTGAGGATCATCGGGCTCCACACCGGCTCCTGGGAGGCCTCCAGCTCGCGAATGATCTGGCGCACGCTGACGGTGGCGTTCTTCTTCGCCAGCACATCGGCGAAATCGACTTCGATGGCGCGCAGCAGGTGGGACAGGGCCCAGGCCTGGCCACGGGCCTCGTAGAACACGTTATCGATCTGCATCCACGGGGTTTCCACCACCTCTTCATCGACCTGCGGCACCTGGCCGGGGGCGACGACTTCGGTTTTCAACGCGGTATTGAGCTTGACCCGGCCAACACTGGCCGACAGGCGCTGGGACAGCGAACCCAGGCGCGTGCCAACGTCACCCAGCCAGTTGTTCAGGTTGTCGGCGCGAGCATAGAACAGTGCGCTCTTCTGGTTGGGATCGGACAGGCGCGCCTGATAACGGCTCAGGGCGTTGATGCCTTCCTGGAATTCGGATTCGCTGGACGGCAGCACCCAGCTCTTGTTGTCGAAGTTGAAGCGCGGCTCGGCCTTGGCCAAGTCAGCATCTTCAGCGGACTGGGACTGGGAACGGGCGAAGTCTTTGCGCATGGCGCGGCTCAGGTCTCGCACCTGGACCAGCACCCCGTATTCCCAGCTCGGCATGTTGTCCATCCACAGGCCAGGCGGAAAGCGGTCGTTGGAAATGTAGCCACCGGGCTTGTTGAGCAAGGTGCCGGCCACGGTCTTCAGGGTTTCCACGGTGGTGTAGCCGATCACCATCTGCTTGCCTTCCTGCTCGGCAGCAACCTGAGCATTCTGCTGCACCGGGAACAACGCCGGTTCCTGGCTCCAGTACCAGCCCAGGCCGATGGTCACCAGCAGATACAAGCCCACCACGGTCGCCAGGGCGCGGCTGAGCAGCAGGCCACCGACATAGCTGCGGGTTGCCGACTTGGGTTCGGCAGCACGATCCGGCGCGCTGCCCGCGCGATTCTTCCAGTCCAGCATGGCTAATTCCTTTCAATCACTTGAGTTCATCGGTTCGACCACAACCCTAGTCCATCGTGCCTTGCCGCGTACGGATTAACTCCGCCACCGGAATCGAGCCACGCCACGATTGCGAATCAGGCGGCCACTATAAAGGAAGGCAGGGGCCCGAGCCTATGCGACCAGCCGGTCAAAAAATGAATCAGGTCGCTTTGCAGATTATTGACGCCAGATACTCATGCGACCGAAAAGAGGTGCTAGCATAGAGCCACCAGTCGATCTCAGCATGCACCCTAACTAGTAGTCAGGATATGACCGAGCCAGAAGACCCCAGCCGTGAGCGCCTCAAGCACCACTTTGCCCAGCGGGTAATTCATCAGGCACGTCAGATTCTTGAGATATGGCAGCGTCTGCAACGCAGCGAATGGTCCACCAGCGACATGTCCGAACTCAGCGAGGCCAACCTGCGCCTGCTGCGTTTCGCCGAACGTTTCGAACAACCCGAACACACCCAACTGGCCCGTAGCATCGGCGACTCCCTGCAAGCGGTGGACGCCAATCGCGGGCGCCTGAGCAGCGGCCTGATCACCGAACTCAATCGCCTGATGCAGCGCCTGTCGCGCACCGGCCTGCGCCATGGCGATCAGCTGGAACAGACCTTCCTGCCGCCCCTGCGCAAACCGATCTACGTGATGCTGCAAGATCACGACCGCGCCGAGCGCCTGGCCAAGCAACTGGAATTCTTCGGCCTCAGCGCCCAATCCCTGGACAGCGTTGCCGCCTTTCGCTCGTCGATGGTGGAACGGCTGCCGGCAGCGATCGTCATCGATGTGGATTTCTGCGGCGCCGGCATGGGCCTGACCCTGGCCGCCGAAGCCCAGGTCGGCCTGGAGCACAAGCTGCCGCTGCTGTTCTTCAGCCTCCACGAAACCGACACCCCCACTCGCCTGGCGGCGGTGCGGGCCGGCGGCCAGGAATTCCTCACCGGCACCCTGGAAGCGTCCAGCCTGCTGGAGAAGATCGAAGTCCTGACCTGCGTCGCCCAGTACGAACCTTATAAAGTACTGATCATCGACGACTCCCGCGCCCAGGCCCTGCACACCGAGCGCCTGCTCAACAGCGCCGGCATCGTCACCCGTACCCTGATCGAGCCGATCCAGGCCATGGCCGAGCTGGCGGACTTCCAGCCGGACCTGATCATCCTCGACATGTACATGCCGGCCTGCACCGGTACCGAGCTGGCCAAGGTGATTCGCCACAACGACCGTTACGTCAGCGTGCCGATCATCTACCTGTCGGCCGAGGACGACCTGGACAAGCAACTCGACGCCATGAGCGAGGGCGGCGACGACTTCCTGACCAAGCCGATCAAGCCGCGACACCTGATCACCACCGTGCGCAACCGTGCAGCGCGGGCGCGCAACCTCAAGGCGCGGATGGTCCGCGACAGCCTGACCGGGCTGTACAACCACACCCACATCCTGCAACTGCTCGAAGACTGCAGTTTTCGCGCACGCCGCGAGAACAAGCCGCTGAGCTTCGCCATGCTCGACATTGACCATTTCAAACGGGTCAACGACAGCCACGGCCACCCCATGGGCGACCGGGTGATCAAGAGCCTGGCGCTGTTCCTCAAGCAACGGCTGCGCAAAACTGACTTCATCGGCCGCTACGGTGGCGAAGAGTTCGCCATTGTCATGCCCGACACGGACCAGGACGCAGCCTGCCTGGTGCTGGACGAGATCCGCCAGCGTTTTGCCGAGATCCACTACCCGGCCCAGCCAGAAGACCTGTGGTGCACCTTCAGCGCCGGGGTGGTGGAGCTGCGGGAGAACTCCGACAGCCTGATGATGGCCAGCCAGGCAGACGAGGCGCTGTACCGCGCCAAGCACGCCGGACGCAACCGGGTACAGGCCGCACGCACATCAAGTCAAAGTGCCATCTTTTCACCGGAATCCACCGACTCGGTCATAACGCTGTAATACAAACGCAATAAATTCAGGCGCTTACCACTCAAGCCGTTGGTAGAGCCCTGATGCGCCTGAAGTTGCTGACCAATCTCAACACCCTTCTATTGGTTGCCGTATGCCTGGCCCTGGGGGCGACACTCTGGTGGTCGCAACGCGCCCTGGAACGCCCTTACCTGTTGATGGAACGCTACCTGGGCCTGTCCCAGCAGTTCCAGAACCAAGCCGCACGCAATATCGAAGACTACCTGGCCAGCGGCGATGCCCTGCGCCTGAGCGCCGCCAGCCAGGCCCTCGAAACCCTGCAAGCAGAACTGTCCGAGCTGCCCGGCGAACTGGCCCAGAGCCTGCGCCCGAGCCTCGCTAGCCTCGACGACTTCAGCAAGACCGACCTGCTGGCCGCCGGCAAGCTGGCGGGTGATCCGCAAGCCTTGCTGCTGCAAGCCGAACGCGAACTGGGGGCCAACCTCGAACAGCTCAGCCAGTACGCCGGCGATGCGTCGCCAGCCAGTGCCGCTCCCTACCTGCCGTTGCTGCTTAGCGCCTCCCAACACCTGGGCAAACTGTCCCTGGCCCGGGACAAGCTGGTGAGCAGCGGGCGCAGTGAACTGGCCGCCGATGTCGAGCGAGAGCTGAGCAACATGCGCCAGCAGGCCGAGCGCCTGGGAGCCCTGCCGCTGCTGGGGGTGGCCGGAAGCAGTGCATCCGGCACCGATGACTTCGCCGCGATGATGGGCCTGGAAAACACCGAAAAAGCGGCCAGCGAAGACGCCGGCGTCGGCCTCAAGCGTGAACTCCACAGCCTGCTCGGGCGCTACCCGGCGGAGCTGGGGCGCACCCGGGAACAGATCCAGAAACGCGCCGACCTGAGCGCCGCCACGCACCTGAAAATCACCGCAGTGCGCCAGGCCCTGGCCGAGCTGGAACCGGTGGTACGCGCCCAGCACGGGCAGATCCAGGGCGAAGTACGGCTGATGCAGGGGTTGATGATCGGCCTGATCTTGCTGATCGCCCTGGTCATCGACAGCCTGCAGCGCAAGCTGGCGCGGGTCCTGACCAACCTGGCACCGGCCCTGTCGACCTGGGCGACGGCGACTTCAGCCAAGACATTCAACTGGGCAAGACCAACCGCGAACTGCATGACATCGAAGCCTCCCTCAACCGCCTGCGGGCCTACCTGGTGGATCTGGTGGGCACCATTCGCCAGAACGCCGAGCAAGTGGCCGGCAGCAGCCGCGCCCTGGCCGACCTCAGCAGCGGCCTGCACAGTGGCGCCGAGCGCCAGGCCGGCGACACCGCGCAAATCCGCGATGCCCTCGGCGAGCTGGAAGCCACCATCCAGCAAGTGGCCGGTGATGCCAGCCAGGCGGCGGACGCCAGCCGCAGTGCCGGGCTCGCCGTGGAACAGGGGCAGAAAGTCATCGGCCTGAGCCTCACCGGCCTGCATGCACTGGTGGGTGAAGTGCAAGGCAACGCGCAGATGATCGAGCACCTGGCCCAAGAGTCCGCGACCATTGGCGGGGTGCTGACGGTGATCCGCTCGATTGCCGACCAGACCAACCTGCTGGCACTGAACGCGGCCATCGAAGCTGCGCGGGCCGGGGAAATGGGCCGAGGCTTTGCCGTGGTGGCCGAGGAGGTCCGTTCCCTGGCGCAACGCACCGCTGGGGCGACGGCGGAAATCCAGGGCCTGATCGCCACCTTGCAAAGCGCCGCCCAACAGTCGGTGGAAGGCATGCGCGCCCAGGTAGAACACGCCGAAGCCACGGCCAACCAAGCCCAGGCCGCCGATGGCGCACTGGACGAAATCGTCGGGGCCATCCAGACCATCGCCGACACCGCGGTGCGAATTGCCGATGTCACCGCCCAGCAAAGTGGCGCGGTGAGCGAGATTCGCGATCACAGCGAACGCATTCACCAACTGGGCGGGGACAACTTGCTGCGCATCGGTGAGGGGCGCGAACAAGGGGAGACATTGCTGGTGTTGGGCGGGCAATTGCACACCGCGGTGCAGGCGTTCCGGGTCTGATCCACAGCGCTCGCCGGCCCGCCTGCCGCTGACCTGCCTGCAGCGGGCGGCCTGCTCCGCTATTATGCGCACACCCCCGCTTTGCGAGTTCACCATGCGCCGTCTGCTCTGCCTGCTGCTCCTCGTCCTGGCCCTGCCGGCCACCGCTGCCGGTCTGCTGGAATCGCGCCCCAGTTCCACATTGGGTGCGGTGAACAACAGCGCCGACTTCCTGCCGGTGCGCGACGCCTTCCAATTGAGCCTGGTGTCCAGCACCCCGCAATCGATCAAGCTGCGCTTCGTCGCCAGTGAAGGCTACTACCTGTACCGCCATCGCTTGCAGTTCCGCGCCGAGCCTGCCGACATCCGCCTGGGCACCGCGCAACTGCCTCAGGGCGAACAGAAACACGATGAATACTTCGGCGACGTCGAGGTGTACCACGGCATTCTCGAGGTCGAACTGCCGCGCCAGGCCGACGACCTGCGGGCCTTTACCCTGGTGGTCACTTACCAGGGCTGCGCCGACAAGGGCCTGTGTTATCCGCCTGAAACCGAGCGCCTGCAGATCGACGGCAGCGGTGCCAATGCCCAGGCCGCACCCTGGAGCTGGCGCGAACTGGCGCTGTTTTTCCTCGCCGGCATCGGCCTGACCTTCACCCCCTGCGTGCTGCCCATGCTGCCGATCCTCTCCGGCGTGGTCTTGCGGGGCCAGGTCGGCGGCTGGCGCGGTTTCAATCTGTCCCTGGCCTACGTGCTGCCAATGGCCGCCTGCTTCGCCCTGCTCGGCGCCTTGATGGGGCTATTCGGCGCCCAACTCAACCTGCAGGCGCGCCTGCAATCGGCCTGGGTGCTGGTGCCCTTTGCACTGTTCTTCGCGGTGTTCGCCCTGGCAATGTTCAATGTCTTCGAGCTCAAACTGCCGCGCTTTATCAGCGAGCGCCTGGAGCGCATCGCCGGCCGCACCGAAGGCGGTTCACTGTGGGGCGCGGCGGTGCTGGGGGTGGTTTCCAGCCTGCTGGTGTCGCCATGCGTGTCAGCGCCCCTGGCTGGCGCCCTGCTCTATATCAGCGCCAGTGGCGATGCCCTGGGCGGCGCGATCAAGCTCTTCGCCCTGGGCCTGGGCATGGGCGCCCCGCTGCTGCTGGTGGCCACCGGCGGGGCGGCCTGGCTGCCCAAAAGCGGCCCGTGGCTGGTGACGGTGAAAAACGCCATCGGCGTGTTGTTGCTGGGCCTGGCGATTGGCTTGCTCAGCCGCGTCCTGCCGGGGCCGATCACCCTGCTGCTGATCGGTGCCCTGGCGGCGGGTGTCGGCCTGTTCCTCGGCGCCCTGGAATTCAGCCACAAGGCGCCACGGCAACGTCTCGCCCAACTGCTGGGACTGTTCCTGGTGTTTTATGCCCTGGCCTGCTGGTGGGGCGCATTCAGCGGTCAATCCGATCCGCTCAAGCCCATCGCCGGCACCCCGCCCGCCAGCAGCGCCCAGGCGCCGGGCAGCCAATGGCAGAGCCTGAGCAGCGCCGCCGAACTGGAGCAAGCCTTGAGCGCCGCCAAGGACGCCGGCCAGCCGCTGCTGCTCGATTGGTACGCCGACTGGTGCATCAGTTGCAAAGTCATCGAACACGAAGTGCTGACCGACCCTCGGGTGATCCAAGGCCTCAAAGGCTATCGACTGATCCGCTTCGACATGACCGCCAGCAATCACGAACAACGGCAATTGCTGGACCGCTACCAGCTGTTCGGCCCTCCGGCATTGATGTTCTTCGGCAAAGATGGGCTCGAGCGCAGCGATATTCGGGTTATCGGCGAAATCAACGGCAAAGACTTCGCTGAGCGCATTGCCAAGGCAAATGACCGGAATTAACCGGTTGGTCATATATTTCGCGCAAACATCGGTCATCGTGCTGGCTATTGCAGAGAACTGGACAGTCATAAAGTCTTTCCGGCATAGTCGCCGAGTTCTGACCACCGCCTACAGATAACAAGGAACAGCCGATGGCCACCCTACTGGTTCTCCATGGACCCAACCTGAACCTGCTCGGCACCCGTGAACCGGGCGTCTACGGGGCGGTGACCCTGGCGCAGATCAACCAGGACCTGGAACAACGGGCCCGCGATGCGGGGCACCATTTGCTCTATCTGCAAAGCAACGCCGAGTACGAATTGATCGAACGGATCCACGCGGCCCGCGGCGAAGGCGTGGACTTCATTTTGATCAATCCAGCAGCTTTTACGCATACAAGCGTCGCATTACGTGACGCGCTGCTGGCGGTGAGCATCCCATTCATCGAAGTGCATCTGTCCAACGTGCACAAACGCGAACCTTTCCGCCATCACTCCTACTTCTCCGACGTTGCGGTGGGAGTGATCTGCGGCCTTGGCGCCAGCGGTTACCGACTGGCCCTGGAGGCCGCCCTAGAACAGCTTGAACGACAAGCAAACGCTTGAACGACAAGCAATAAACGCCCCTGACCGACCCTTGGGAGTTGACGATTCATGGATATCCGTAAAGTCAAAAAACTGATCGAACTGCTGGAAGAATCCGGCATCGACGAGCTGGAAATCAAGGAAGGCGAAGAGTCCGTACGCATCAGCCGCCACAGCAAGACGCCAGCCCAGCAGTACTACGCACCGGCTCCGATGCAGGCTCCGGTTGCTGCACCTGCCGCCGCTCCAGTGGCTGCTGCCGCTCCGGCTGCCGCTGCTGCTCCAGCGCTGAACGGCACCGTTGCCCGTTCGCCGATGGTCGGCACCTTCTATCGCAAATCCTCGCCGTCCTCGCCATCCTTCGTGGAAGTTGGCCAGACCGTGAAGAAAGGCGACACGCTGTGCATCGTTGAAGCCATGAAGATGATGAACCACATCGAAGCTGAAACCAGCGGCGTGATCGAGTCCATCCTCGTCGAAGACGGCCAGCCGGTTGAGTACGACCAACCGCTGTTCACCATCGTTTGAACCGCGGAGAAACGTTGATGACTGCGAAGTTGGAAAAAGTTCTTATCGCCAACCGCGGTGAGATCGCTCTGCGGATTCTGCGTGCCTGCAAAGAGATGGGCATCAAGACCGTCGCCGTTTACTCCAAGGCTGACAAAGAGCTGATGCACCTGGGTCTGGCAGACGAATCCGTCTGCATCGGCCCGGCGTCCGCCGCTCATTCCTACCTGCACATCCCGGCCATCATCGCGGCAGCTGAAGTGACTGGCGCTACCGCCATTCACCCAGGCTACGGTTTCCTCGCGGAAAACGCCGATTTTGCCGAGCAGGTCGAGAACTCCGGTTTCGCGTTCATCGGCCCGAAAGCCGAGACCATCCGCCTGATGGGCGACAAGGTGTCGGCCAAACACGCGATGATCGAAGCAGGCGTGCCAACCGTTCCAGGCTCCGACGGCCCACTGCCGGAAGACGAAGAAACGGCGCTGCGCATCGGCCGTGAAGTCGGCTACCCGGTGATCATCAAAGCCGCTGGCGGCGGTGGTGGTCGCGGCATGCGCGTAGTGCATAAAGAAGAAGACCTGATCTCCTTCGCCAAGCTGACCCGCACCGAAGCCGGTGCAGCGTTCGGCAACCCGATGGTCTACCTGGAAAAATTCCTGACCAACCCACGTCACGTGGAAGTCCAGGTGCTTTCCGACGGCCAGGGCCACGCCATCCACCTGGGTGACCGCGATTGCTCGCTGCAACGCCGCCACCAGAAAGTTCTCGAAGAAGCGCCGGCACCGGGCATCGACGAGAAGGCTCGCCAGGAAGTCTTCGCTCGCTGCGTCAAGGCGTGCATCGACATCGGCTACCGTGGCGCCGGCACCTTCGAGTTCCTGTACGAGAACGGCCGCTTCTACTTCATCGAGATGAACACTCGCGTGCAGGTAGAGCACCCGGTTTCGGAAATGGTCACCGGGATCGACATCGTCAAGGAGATGCTCAGCATCGCCGCTGGCAACCCACTGTCGTTCACACAGGATGACGTGGTTATCCGCGGTCACTCGCTGGAATGCCGGATCAACGCTGAAGACCCGAAAACCTTCATGCCGAGCCCGGGTACGGTCAAGCATTTCCACGCGCCAGGCGGCAACGGCGTTCGCGTCGATTCGCACCTGTACAGCGGTTATGCCGTTCCACCGAACTATGACTCGCTGATCGGCAAGCTGATCACCTACGGCGCGACCCGCGAAGAAGCCATGGCACGCATGCGCAATGCCCTGGACGAAATCGTGGTCGACGGGATCAAGACCAACATCCCGCTGCACCGTGATCTGGTTCGTGACGAAGGCTTCTGCAAAGGGGGAGTGAACATTCACTACCTGGAGCACAAGCTGGCCGATCAACACTGATCAGCCACACGCCACACCGACAAGGCCGCTTTCGAGCGGCCTTGTCGTATCTGCAGAAACGAGCGCGCTGCTACCGGGTGCCTGCCTCGTCTTCTGCGCCGGGCTCGCGTAAACTTGCGCGCTTCTCGCGGCCCGCTAGGCTGCACTTCACATATTTTCAAAGGTGCCCGCCATGCCTTGGCTGCAAGTCCGTCTCGCCATCAGCCCAGAACAAGCCGAAACCTATGAAGACGCGTTCCTCGAAGTCGGCGCCGTATCGGTGACCTTCATGGACGCCGAAGACCAGCCGATCTTCGAACCCGAACTCAACACCACACCGCTCTGGTCCCACACCCATCTGCTGGCCCTGTTCGAGGGCGGCACCGAAGCCGCCAGCGTCCTCGCCCACCTGGAACTGCTGACCGGCAGCCCGCTGCCCGAGCACCACAGCGAAGTCATCGAAGACCAGGACTGGGAACGCAGCTGGATGGACGGTTTCGAGCCGATGCAGTTCGGCCAGCGCCTGTGGATCGTGCCGAGCTGGCACGCCGCGCCGCAACCGGACGCCGTCAACCTGCTGCTGGACCCGGGCCTGGCCTTCGGCACCGGCACCCACCCGACCACCGCCCTGTGCCTGGAATGGCTCGACGGCCAGGACCTGAAAGACTGCAACGTCCTGGACTTCGGCTGCGGCTCGGGGATCCTGGCCATCGCGGCCTTGCTGCTGGGGGCCAAGCACGCCGTGGGCACTGACATCGACGTCCAGGCCCTGGAAGCGTCCCGGGACAACGCCGGGCGCAACCACATCGCCGAAGCGCTGTTCCCGCTCTACCTGCCAGAGCATTTGCCCCAGGTGCAGGCCGATGTGCTGGTGGCCAACATCCTCGCCGGCCCCCTGGTTTCCCTGGCGCCGCAACTGTCGAGCCTGGTCAAGCCCGGTGGCCGCCTGGCGCTGTCCGGAATCCTCGCCGAGCAAGGCGAAGAAGTGGCGGCCGCCTACGCCCAGGACTTCGACCTGGACCCAATCGCCAATCGTGATGGCTGGGTGCGCATCACCGGTCGTCGGCGCTAGAATGGCCGCTTGCCTAACCCGGATGGCCGCATGACCGACAGCTTCGTCACCCAGTGCCCGCATTGCCAAACCAGCTTCCGCGTCAGCCATGCTCAATTGAGCGTGGCCCGTGGGGTGGTTCGCTGCGGCTCATGCCTGCAGGTGTTCAACGCCGCACGGCAGTTGCTCGAGCAACGCGCTGGCAAGGAAGCCGTCGTCAACAGCCCCGCACCGGCAGCCACACCCGCGCCTGCGCCTGTTGTGCCCGTTGCGCCGCCAGCCGTCGCCGCGCCTGTACCGCAGCGGGCCATCAGCCAGAAGCAATGGTCGGCCTCTGAACTGGACCTGGACCACCTCGACCTCGACGAGGAGCTGGCCAAGCTGGAACAGCGAGAGATCCAGCCGGCCAAGAACTTTGGCCAGGAGCCGGGCAAGGGCGAATCCCTCAGCGCCCGCCGCGACTCGCCGGATGCCGACGAAGAACACTGGCCCGACAGCCGCCTGAGCGCCACCAGTGCCGAACACGACGAGCTGGCCGAAGTGCCGCTGCCGGTTGAAAGCAAAGCCCCGTCACCGGCGGTCGAGCCCATAAAGCCAGGCCGCACCGAGCCTTCGCTGTCCTTCAACCTCGACGACCTGGACGACGAGCCCAGGACACCCAAGTTGCAACTGGACGCCGAGTTGGAGCCCCTGGAGCACCACGCTCCCCTCAGCAGCGACACCGAGGTCGTGCCGGCCAGCCATCCGAAAACCCGTCGCGCCCGCAGCGAACCGGAAGTCCAGGACGATGTGCTGCAAGACCTGGAAGATGACCCCATTCACCTGGACTGGCAGCGGCGGCGCTCGCCCTGGGGCCGACGCCTGCTCTGGTGCCTGCTGATCCTGCTGGCCGCCTCCGGCCTGGCAGGCCAGTACATCGCCTATCACTTCGACGAACTGGCGCGCCAGGACCAGTACCGGCCGTGGTTCCAGCAGTTGTGCCCGGAACTGGGCTGCAAAGTGCCGTCGCGGGTGGATATCGCCCGAATCAAGAGCAGCAACCTGGTGGTGCGCAGCCATCCGGAGTTCAACGGAGCCTTGGTGGTGGACGCCATCATCTACAACCGTGCGCAGTTCACCCAGCCCTTCCCGCTGCTGGAACTGCGCTTCGCCGACCTCAATGGCCACCTGCTCGCCAGCCGCAGCTTCAAGCCCGGCGAGTACCTGGGTGGCGACCTTCAGGGGCAGACGGACATGCCCCCGCAGACGCCGATCCACATTGCCCTGGATATTCTTGATCCAGGACCGAAGGCGGTGAACTACAGTCTGAGCTTCCACTCACCCGAGTGAGCCGATTGCGCAGGCTGAAGGCCGAATGCGGATTGACGTCAGTTTTCTGAATCCAGGCGCCAGACAGAACCCTTGGCGATAACGGAATAACTGTTCAGATTTTATCCAATTCAGCCTTTATCCGGTCATCGAGAGCGGGTATCATGCCAACCCTTTTTCGAACTCTCATGATCCGGCCCCACAACAGGGAAGTCCTATGTCGGCGGTACGCATCGGCCCATATACATTGCCCAACGGCTTGATTCTCGCCCCGATGGCGGGGGTTACAGACCAGCCCTTTCGTCAGCTGTGCAAGCGATTGGGCGCCGGCCTTGTAGTTTCGGAAATGGTCACCAGCGACATGAGCTTGTGGAACAGCCGCAAGTCGCGGCTGCGAATGATCCACGAAGGCGATCCCGAGCCGCGCTCGGTGCAGATTGCCGGTGGCGATGCACAGATGCTGGCGGAGGCCGCCCGCGCCAACGTCGAGTTGGGTGCACAGATTATTGATATCAACATGGGTTGTCCGGCAAAGAAGGTCTGCAACAAGGCCGCCGGTTCCGCGTTGCTGAAAGACGAAGACCTGGTGAGGGAGATCCTGCATGCCGTCGTGGCAGCGGTTGATGTCCCGGTTACCCTGAAAATCCGCACCGGCTGGGACCGGGCGAACAAGAATGGCCTGACGGTGGCGAAGATCGCCGAACAGGCAGGCATCACGGCATTGGCGGTCCACGGTCGGACCCGCGCCGACCTGTACACCGGAGAAGCCGAGTACGACACCATTGCCGCGATCAAGCAGGCGGTGTCGATCCCGGTGTTCGCCAATGGCGATATCGACTCCCCTGAGAAGGCCCGGCGCGTGCTGCACGCCACCGGCGCCGACGGGCTGTTGATCGGCCGGGCCGCTCAAGGGCGGCCATGGATTTTTCGTGAGATCGAGCACTTTCTGCGGACCGGTGAAACCCTCCCGGCACCGGAACTGATCGAGGTGGAACGTATTCTGCTAGAGCACCTGGCCGCGCTGCATGCCTTCTATGGGGATGTCATGGGCGTACGCATTGCGCGCAAGCATGTGGGCTGGTATCTCGCAACCCTGCCGGGCGCCAGGGAGTTTCGCGCCCACTTCAATCGTTTGGAAGATACGGAAGCACAATGCGCCAACGTTCGTGAGTTCTTTGCCGAGCGTTACAAGAGCCTGGTGACAGGGGACGGAGAGGGGGTGGCCGCATGACGATGATGACCGAGACTTTAGTGAGTGGAACAGCACCCGTGAGCGACAACGTGAATTTGAAACAGCACCTCAATACGCCGAGCGAAGAAGGTCAGACCCTTCGCGGGAGTGTCGAGAAGGCGCTGCACAATTATTTCGCCCACCTTGAGGGCGCGGCCGTCACGGACGTGTACAACCTGGTGCTCTCCGAAGTCGAGGCTCCCTTGCTCGAAAGCGTGATGAACTACGTCAAGGGCAATCAGACCAAAGCCAGCGAGCTGTTGGGCCTGAACCGCGGCACCCTGCGCAAGAAACTCAAGCAGTACGATTTGTTGTAAGCATTCAATCAAACCAGAAAGGCGCCCGCGTAAAAAACGGTCGCCTTTTTTGCTGACTCCTTTGCTTTTGATGGAAATTGAGATGACCGACCAGACTACCCGCCTGCCGATCCGCCGCGCCTTGATCAGTGTGTCCGACAAGACCGGGATCCTCGAATTCGCCAAGGAGCTGGAAGCCCTGGGCGTGGAGATCCTCTCCACCGGCGGGACCTTCAAGCTGCTGCAGGACAACGGCGTGGCCGCAGTGGAAGTCGCGGATTACACCGGTTTTGCGGAAATGATGGACGGCCGGGTGAAGACCCTGCACCCGAAAATCCACGGCGGCATCCTCGGCCGTCGCGGCATCGACGACGCCATCATGAACGAGCACGGCATCAAGCCGATCGATCTGGTAGCGGTCAACCTGTACCCGTTCGAAGCCACCATCAACAAGCCAGGCTGCGACCTGCCGACCGCCATCGAGAACATCGATATCGGCGGCCCCACCATGGTTCGCTCGGCAGCCAAGAACCACAAAGACGTGGCCATCGTGGTGAACGCCAGCGACTACGCCAGCGTCTTGGAAGGCCTCAAGGCCGGCGGCCTGACCTACGCCCAGCGTTTCGACCTGATGCTCAAGGCGTTCGAACACACCGCCGCCTACGACGGCATGATCGCCAACTACATGGGCACCGTGAACCAGGCCGCTGAAACCCTCAGCACAGAAGGTCGCAGCGAATTCCCGCGCACCTTCAACAGCCAGTTCATCAAGGCCCAGGAAATGCGCTACGGCGAGAACCCGCACCAGAGCGCGGCGTTCTACGTAGAAGCAAAGCCGGCCGAAGTGGGCATCGCCACTGCGACCCAGCTGCAAGGCAAAGAGCTGTCGTTCAACAACGTGGCCGACACCGACGCCGCGCTGGAATGCGTGAAGAGCTTCGTCAAACCAGCCTGCGTCATCGTCAAGCACGCCAACCCGTGCGGCGTGGCCGTGAGCCCGGACGCTGAAGGCGGTATCCGCCAGGCGTACGAACTGGCCTACGCCACCGACACCGAGTCGGCCTTCGGCGGCATCATCGCCTTCAACCGCGAACTGGATGCTGAAACCGCCAAAGCCATCGTCGAGCGTCAGTTCGTCGAAGTGATCATCGCCCCGTCGGTGAGCGAAGAAGCCCGCGCCATCGTCGCCGCCAAAGCCAACGTGCGCCTGCTGGCCTGTGGCGAGTGGTCGGCTGACCGCGCTGCGGCCTGGGACTACAAGCGCGTCAACGGCGGCCTGCTGGTCCAGAGCCGTGATATCGGCATGATCAGCGCCGATGACCTGAAAGTCGTGACCAAACGCGCCCCGACCGAGCAAGAGATCAATGACCTGATCTTCGCCTGGAAAGTCGCCAAGTACGTTAAATCCAACGCCATCGTCTACGCCAAGAACCGCCAGACCATCGGTGTCGGCGCCGGCCAGATGAGCCGCGTGAACTCCGCCCGCATCGCCGCCATCAAGGCCGAGCACGCCGGTCTGCAGGTCGCTGGTTCGGTCATGGCCTCCGACGCATTCTTCCCGTTCCGCGACGGCCTGGACAATGCCGCCAAGGTCGGCATCACCGCCGTGATCCAGCCAGGCGGTTCGATGCGTGATGCAGAGGTGATTGCCGCTGCCGACGAAGCCGGCATTGCTATGGTCTTCACCGGCATGCGTCACTTCCGGCACTGATACGACAACGGTCGCACTGACACCGGCATCTGCTGCGTTGGAGCCCATCCCGATGATGCTCATTGCCAACAGGCAACTGCGCTCATCGAGATGGGCTCCGCCTTGCATCTACCGGCGTCATTGCAACCTCCTATGGCGTGAAGCGCTCTAGGTTCTAAAACAGAATTAGCGTCATCCGAGGTTTTTGAAATGAATGTACTGATCATCGGTAGCGGCGGTCGTGAACACGCCCTGGCCTGGAAAGTCGCTCAGGACCCACGGGTCGAAAAAGTATTCGTGGCCCCCGGCAACGCCGGCACCGCCATCGAAGCCAAGTGCGAGAACGTTGCCATCGACGTCCTGGCCCTGGAGCAGTTGGCGGATTTCGCCGAGAAGAATGTGTCCCTGACCATCGTTGGCCCGGAAGTGCCGCTGGTGGCCGGTGTGGTCGACCTGTTCCGCGAGCGCGGCCTGGATTGCTTCGGCCCGACCGCTGGCGCCGCCCAGCTGGAAGGTTCGAAAGCCTTCACCAAGGATTTCCTGGCACGCCACAAGATCCCGACCGCCGATTACCAGAACTTCACCGAGATCGAGCCGGCCCTGGCTTACCTGCGTGAAAAAGGCGCACCGATCGTGATCAAGGCCGACGGCCTGGCCGCCGGTAAAGGCGTGATCGTCGCCATGACCCTGGCCGAAGCCGAAGACGCCGTGCGCGACATGCTGGCTGGCAACGCTTTCGGCGAAGCCGGTTCCCGCGTGGTGATCGAGGAATTCCTCGACGGCGAAGAAGCCAGCTTCATCGTCATGGTCGACGGCAAGAACGTACTGCCGATGGCCACCAGCCAGGACCACAAACGCGTCGGCGACGGCGACACCGGCCCGAACACCGGCGGCATGGGTGCCTACTCCCCGGCCCCTGTGGTCACGGCCGAAGTGCATCAGCGGGTCATGGACCTGGTGATCTGGCCGACCGTGCGCGGCATGGCCGACGAAGGCAACGTCTACACCGGCTTCCTTTACGCCGGTCTGATGATCGACAAGGCCGGCAACCCGAAAGTCATCGAGTTCAACTGCCGCTTCGGCGATCCGGAAACCCAACCGGTGATGCTGCGCCTGCAATCGAGCCTGGTGCTGCTGGTGGAAGCGGCCTTGGCCCAGGCATTGGATAAAGTCGAGGCACAGTGGGACCCACGCCCAAGCCTGGGCATCGTCCTGGCAGCCGGTGGCTACCCGAGCGACTACGCCAAAGGTGACGTGATCCAGGGGCTGGACGCGGCTGCTGCACTGGAAGGCAAAGTCTTCCACGCGGGCACCGCCCTCAAGGACGGCCAGGTGGTCACTTCCGGCGGCCGCGTGCTTTGCGCCACCGCACTGGGCAACAGCGTCGACGCCGCCCAACAGCAGGCGTACCAGCTGGCAGCCAAGATCGACTGGCCGGGTTGCTTCTACCGCAAGGATATCGGCTACCGCGCCATTGCCCGTGAACGTGGCGACAACCAGGAGTAAGCTCAGCCCTGGTCATCGGCAAGGGCCCCTGGCCCTTGCCGCGCGGTTATGGTGCCGCGCATAGTTATAATCAGGCATCAACCAACGAAGGGATCTCGCCGTGCGCTGGCTCAGGAATGCCGTAGGCTTCGCTGTCACCCTGTTGACCCTGCTCTGCTTGCATACGGCCCAGGCCGCTCAAGGCAGTGGCTGGTCGGTATTGCTCGACGAACAGGCCGACCTGCAGCTCAGTGATATCCGCTCCGCACGCTACATCAACCAGTTCAGCCCCATCGAACTGGACAAGCTGACCGCCGCCGACCCCGATGGCGCCCTGTGGTTACGCTTCAAACTGCAACCGGGCCAACATGAACAGCTGCTGCGCATCTTCGCGCCGGACCTGTCGCGCCTGAACCTGTATGTGCTCGACGGCGACAAGCTGATCGCACAACAGAACGCCGGCACTGCCCCCCCCAGACCGATACTCCCCTGCTGCCCAGCAGCGACTTGATGCTGCCGCTGCCGCAAAGCCAGAAAACCCTGGACGTCTACCTGCGCCTGGTCTCCGACCACCAGTTACGGCCTTACATTACCCTGGAGGCGGCGGTGAGCAGTGCCGCCAACCAGAGCCAGACGCTGATCTATGGCCTGCTGTTCGGCTGCCTGGCGATGCTGATCCTGCACAACCTCACGCGCTATGCCTACACCCGCTCCAGAAGCAGCCTGTGGCTGGCGGCCTGTGAAATCCTGCTGTCCCTCAGCCTGCTGATGCTGCTCAACCTGCTCAGCCCCTGGATGCCGAGCATGTCGGCCCTGCAAACACCCGGGGCCTATCTGGCGCTGTTGCTCACCGCGCCCTGCGGCCTGATGTTCGCCTACCGCTACTTCGCGCCCCTGGGCCCGCACCCGCTGAACCGCCTGCTGCTGGGGGATATTCTGCTGGTCGGCCTGTGCAGCCTGCTGTTGCTGTTTGTCAGCACCCTGCCGCTGAACATCATCACCTACGCCCTGGTGGCCCTCGCCGGCCTGAGCATGCTCTTCGTCGGCGCCTACCACTGGCACAAGGGCTATCGTCCGGCCCGCCTGTTCGTCTTGGCCATGGTGATCTTCAACCTCGGCACCCTGGTGATTCTCCCGGCGCTGCTGGGCCTGACCCTGGTTTCGCCGCAAGGGCTGATCATCACCCTGCTCTGCGTGATCTGCGTCAGCGGCCTGTTGATGAGCATCGCCCTGGGTGAACGCCAGCGCAGCATCACCGAAAACCGCTTCAGCGAAAGCCGTGACCTGGCGGCCAGCAATGCCGAGGTCAACGCCAAGGCCGAGTTCCTGGCCAAGATCAGCCATGAGATCCGCACACCGATGAACGGCGTGCTGGGCATGACCGAACTGCTGCTGGGCACGCCGTTGTCGGTCAAGCAACGGGACTACGTGCAGACCATCCACAGCGCTGGCAATGAACTGCTGACCCTGATCAACGAGATCCTCGACATCTCCAAGCTGGAGTCCGGGCAGATCGAACTGGACGACGTGCAGTTCGACCTCAACGCCTTGATCGAAGACTGCCTGAGCATCTTCCGCGCCAAGGCCGAGCAGCAGAACGTCGAGCTCATCAGTTTTATCCAGCCCCAGGTCCCGCGGGTCATCAGTGGCGACCCCACGCGCCTGCGCCAGGCGCTGCTGAGCCTGCTGGAAAACGCCCTGAAGAAGACCGACGAAGGCGAAGTGCTGATCGTGGTCGCCCTCGACGAACGCAGCAGCAAACCGCGCCTGCGCATCGCGGTGCAGGACAGCGGCCAGCCGATGGACGCCGAAGAGCGTGACGCCCTGCTGCACACCGAACTGCACAGCAAGAACTTCCTCGCCGCCACGCGGCTGGGTGGCAACCTGGGCCTGGTGATCGCTCGGCAACTGGTGCTGTTGATGCACGGCGAGTTCGGCATCAAAAGCAGCGCCAACCAGGGCAGCACCCTGTGGCTGACCCTGCCCCTGGACCCGGAGCGCCTGGAGCACCCGACCGCCGACCTCGATGGCCCGCTGCAAGACGCCCGGGTGCTGGTGGTGGACGACAACGACACCTGCCGCAAGGTCCTGGTGCAGCAATGCAGCGCCTGGGGCCTGAACGTCAGTGCCGTGCCATCGGGCAAGGAAGCCCTGGCCCTGCTGCGGACCAAGGCGCACCTGCGGGACTACTTCGACGTGGTGCTGCTGGACCAGAACATGCCCGGCATGACCGGCATGCAGCTGGCGGCGAAGATCAAGGAAGACCCAAGCCTGAACCACGACATCCTGCTGATCATGCTCACCGGCATCAGTAACGCGCCGAGCAAGGTCATCGCCCGCAATGCCGGGATCAAGCGCATCCTCGCCAAGCCCGTGGCCGGCTACACCCTCAAGACCACCCTGGCCGACGAACTGAACCAGCGCAACAAGGGCCAGGCCGCGGCGACTTCCTCGCCTGCCAGCGTGGTCCAGGCGGCCGCTGAAGCGGTCGCCGTGCCCAGCGACTTCCGCATCCTGGTGGCCGAAGACAACAGCATCTCCACCAAAGTCATCCGCGGCATGCTCGGCAAGCTCAACCTGCAACCCGACACCGCCAGCAACGGCGAAGAGGCCCTGCAGGCGATGAAGGCCCAGCGTTACGACCTGGTGCTGATGGACTGCGAAATGCCGGTGCTCGACGGTTTTTCCGCCACCCAGCAACTGCGGGCGTGGGAAGTCGGCAACCAGCGGATCCGCACCCCGGTGGTGGCCCTGACCGCGCACATCCTCGCCGAACACAAGGAGCGCGCGCGCCAGGCCGGCATGGATGGGCACATGGCCAAGCCGGTGGAACTCTCGCAGCTGCGCGACCTGGTTGAGCACTGGGTGGCACAGCGCGACCTGCGTGACCGCGCGCCCGCGCAAACCACCTGAACCGGCCGGGCCCCATGATCGAACTGGACATCAGCCACGCCTTCGGCGCCATCGACTACGCCAATGCCGGCGGGCTGACCACCTACATCGACATCGGGCTGAACGAGGCCCTGCTTGAGCACTTCAATTTCACCCTGTTCAACATTGTCCTCAACCGCCTCGACGATCCGGTGATCGACAGCCTGGCGCAACAAGCGCCGGACTGGGTGCCGCCAGCGGACGACGACAGTTTTCTGATTGTGCAAAAGGCCGAGGTGCACTTCGAACAGGTCAAGGGCTACGAGTCGTCACTGACCGTCGACATCGAGGGCCACCGGCACAGCATCGACAAGGCCTGGGGCCAGCCCCTGGAAACCGGTGACCGGATCTATGACATTGGCGGCCGCCTCAGCGTCGGCCCCGGCCTGACCCTTAACCTGGCGGTGATCTGCAACGCCACGGTCAGCCTGCGCTTTGCCCGGGAAGACTGTGTGTACGTCGAAGACTACCCAGCGTTCCTCACCCACATGCACGAGCTGAACAGCGCCATGAGCACACGCCAGCACTCCCCGGCCGCCCCCTGTTCGACATTGATTTCCGCAACCGCCACCTGAACTCGGACTGGGAACGCGGCTACAGCCTCTACTCCGGCCCGGCGACACCCGAACACGTCAGTTAAAGCGCCTGGCCCAAGGCCGAAGCCAGCCTCGTACCGGCCGAGCCGACAGCATGCGCGGCGCCTGTTAAACTCCCGCTCGCCCTTTCCTCGCTGTGAGCTCCCACCATGCTCCACGTGTTGTTCAGCGTTTACCTGAAGATGTTGGTGCTCTACAGCCCCTTCTTCGTCCTGTCGTGTTTTATCAGCCTGACCCGCGGTTACTCCAGCAAGGAGCGCCGACGCCTGGCCTGGAAAGTTGCCCTGGCGACCCTGGTGTCCAGCGTGCTGCTGTACCTGTTCGGCCGAGTGATTTTCAGCGTTTTCGGCATCACCGTGGACGCCTTCCGCATCGGTGCCGGCAGCGTGCTGTTCATCTCCGCCCTGGGCATGGCCCAAGGCAAATCGGCGGTGCAGACCGACAATGTGCAGCAAGACGTGACCATCGTGCCGTTGACCATTCCCCTGACCGTCGGCCCCGGGACCATCGGCGCCTTGCTGGTCATGGGCGTCAGTCAGCCGCACTGGGACGACAAACTGATGGCTATCGTCAGCATCGCCCTGGCCAGCTTCACTGTCGGCGTGGTGCTCTACCTGTCCAACCGCATCGAACGCATCCTCGGCGAACAAGGCCTGCAAATCGTCAGCCGCCTGATGGGGCTGTTCGTCTGCGCCCTGGCCGCGCAGATCATCTTTACCGGGGTGCGCGGGTACTTGGTGCCTTAATCCGCCAGCGCCCTGGTACCGGTCAGGGCACCAGCCCCTCTCAGCCCCGCCGTCTAACGGCGAGGGCGCCCCCCTCGTTTCTTACTGCAGCATTAGCGACCTTTCCGCGGGACTTTCAGAATCCCCCTGTAGCCGGTGCTCTGCCCTCCTCCCTAGCATGACCCCCTCATTCTTCCTTGGCATCGGCGCCGTCCCGAACGCCTTTGTCGACCTTCACCGCTGAAGGACTAGCGTATGTTCGCGCCGGCTGGCTCCGCCTATTTCGACCTGCTGATTCCCTCAATTCGCCACGACTTCAAGGTACTGGCCTTTGACGGTATCGAAGCCCTCAGCAGCCTGTACGCCATCCATATCGAACTGGTCAGCGAAAACCCGAATATCGACCTGGAGCCCCTGCTGCGTCAGCCGGCATTTCTTCGTTTTGGCCCCAAGGGCGAAGGCCTGCACGGGCGGATCGAAGACATTGCCGCCGGGGCGTCTGGCAGGCGCCTGAGCCACTATCACCTGCGGCTGGTGCCGGTGCTGCACTACCTGCAGTTCAGCCACAACCAGCGAATTTTCCAACATCAGAGCGTGCCGCAGATCGTGGCCCAGGTGCTTCAGGGCCACGGCATCCAACCAGATGTGTTTGCCTTTCATGTGCCCAGCGCCCCTGAGCGCGAGTACTGCACCCAATACGCCGAAAGCGATTTCGAATTCATCCAGCGCCTGTGCGCCGAAGAAGGCATCGCCTGGCACCACCAGCACTCGGCGGACAATCATCTGCTGGTGTTTAGCGACAATCAGACCGCCTTCCCGACACTCGACACAACGCCTTACCAACCTGGCAGCGGGCAGGTCGCCGACGGCCCGACCGTCAAGCGTTTCGCCCAGCGGTTCAGCACCCGCCCCCAAGCCGTCACCCGCCGCGACTATGACGTGCAGCGGCCCAATCGGCTGCTGGAAAGGACCCACAGCGTCGTATCGGGGCCGGCGCTTGAGGACTATCGCTACCCACTGCCGCTGCCCACCGAGGCGCGCGGTCAACAGCAGGTCCAGCGAGCCCTGGAAAGTCACCGTGTCGACTATCAGTTGGCCGAAGGCGAGAGCGGCCAGCCGACCCTGCGCAGCGGCCACTTCTTCACCTTGAGCGATCACCCGCGCAACGCCTGCAATGACCTGTGGCTGCTGCTCAGTGTTCATCACCGCGGCAAGCAGCCCCAGGTCCTCGAAGAAGCCCTCGATACCAGCGCCCCTGACGGCTTTACCCAGGGTTACCACAACCATTTCAGCGCCATTCCCTGGGACGTGTTGTTCCGCCCGCCGCTGCCCCCGCGCCGACCGGTGCTGGTGAGCCAGACCGCACGGGTGACAGGGCCGCCGGGCGAAGAGATTTTTTGCGATGCCCTGGGCCGGGTCCGGGTCGAGCTGCCCTGGGACCGCACGGAACTCAACAGCGATAAAAGCAGTTGCTGGTTGCGGGTGTCATCCAGCTGGGCCGGGGACAATTTTGGTGCCGTGAGCATTCCCCGCATCGGCATGGAAGTGGTGGTGACCTACCTGGAAGGCGACCCCGATCAGCCTTTGATCACCGGGTGCGTGGCCAACACCGCCACCCCTGTGCCGTACACCCTGCCGGAAAACCACAGTAAAACCGTTCTGCGCAGCCACAGCACACCCAACAGTGGCGGCTACAACGAGCTGATGCTCGAAGACCGAGCCGGGCAGGAAAAAATCTTCCTGCGGGCACAACGGGATCTTGAGCACCTGATCCTCAACGACAGCACCACCACCATCGGCCATTCGCGCCACGAACAGATCACCCAGGACAGCCACAGCCTGATCGGCAACAACCGCCACGAACAGGTCGACGGCCATAGCTCAAGCCTGATCCAGGGCAACGAAACCCACACCACCCAAGGCGTGCGCAACACCGTGATTGCCGGCCATGAATGGCTGTCCATCGATGGCAACGCCAGTACCCATGTCGACGGCAGCCTGGTGCTACAGGCCGGCACCCAGGCTCGGCTCACCGCCGCCCACGTGGTGATCGATGCCGGCACGAGCCTGACCCTCAAGGCCGGCGGCCAGCACCTGGTCATCAACCCGGGCGGGATTTTCAGCAGCGAGCCGGTGGTGCTGGGCGGTGCGCCGATGGCCGGTGTCGCGCCGCAGCAAGCCCTGGAATCGCTGGCCGGCGCCCCCCAGGCAATCATCGACAACCCACTGTCCATCATGAGTGCGAGCAAGCAACAGGCCGTGGATTTCTGCCCGCTGTGTGAAGCCTGCCGCAATGGTCTGTGTGACCTCGGAGAACGTGCATGAAAAGCGTGGAGCAATGGCTATATGAACAAGTCCGGCTAGGGCGCGGCCTCTACCTGGTGCTGGACTCCGATGGGGCGCTTGACGCCCGCGATGCCCTGATCGCCGAGGTGGGCCACGAGCGCTACCGCGCGGTGTATCGCAGTACCCCAGCTCATTCGCTGGCCAGCGCAGGGCCTTATCTGTTTCAACTTGATCGGGCAGCCCCTCACTTGCTCGCGGCCCTGCTCAAGGCGCCTGAAGCCGATTGGGGATGGTTGGCCACCGCCCCGGCCACCGAACTTGATGCCCTGACCCAACATTGGCGCGACCGATTGGTGGTCGGCGAGCCACCCCATCAATGCCTTTACCGCTTTCATGACAACCGTGTGCTGGGACGGGCCTTGGCCCATATGCCAGCCGAACACCATCCAGGCTACCTGGGGCCCATCGCCAGCGTGTGCTACTGGCAGGCCGAACAATGGAACGTCCACGACAACCCGGCCCCGGGCACGCACCCGGTGCCGCCTGAGCCGCAGTGGCTGAACATCCCCACGCCGCAAGCCACCTACACCGCCGTGCAGTTCGACAACATCAGGCGTTACCTCATGCGCGAGCACACAGACCTGCTGGCGGCGCTTGCCGAACACCAAGACATCGACACCTGGCTGCGCACCCAACTCGACCTGGCCACAACCTGGAATTGGCAGGCACCTGATGCCCTCTATTTCCTTCTGACCCAAAGCCTGCGAGCCGCGGATTACACACTGCCGACATTCTGGCTGCCCCGACCTGGCGAAACCCCTGAGCAACACATTGAACGTGTTCGTCAAGAAGCCCTGTATTGGCAGGGGAGCGGCCCCTTATGAACAGCTTTATTCAACGCTGGCTGTTCATCGGCTACCTGGCTTTGGCAACAGGCTGTTCGGCCATGGGCACCTCCGACAGTTTTACCTTGAGCGCGGACTTGCCGCCGGACTTCACTTACGAAGCCACCGCCATCTATGTACCGGCCCAAGGTGAAACCTGCAGCGTACCTGGCGGCAAAAACACACGGATGGGTATCAACAGAACGTGGCAGAAAGAGTACCAACGCGACTCCAAAATAGTGCTGCACAGAACAGTGAGTGGTTGTCGGTTGGCACTGCAGTCCGTCGAGTTTTATATCAACGCTACATATGGCAAGGATTGGGGAGACGTTGCCCGAGACTTTGGAAAGGTCCATGTGAGTGACCACTTGGATGACCGAGATAAAGGCACATTCAACGCTGTCGGTGAAAGCCAGGTGTCGGGGCGTTGCCAGTTGCTGTTTCGGACATCAGGCGGTTTACGGCGAATTGTAAAAATCCTGACCTGCACAAACACCGATGCACAGGGCAACCCGACCTTAGGTCATCCATTTGCGGCCTACACCCTGGACCAACTACCGGGAAAAACCGTGCGTTTGAAAATCAAGTTAGCGGCTGAGGAAAAACCAGGCTGGGGAGATACGTGGGTCAAAGTACCCGGAGGTTGGAAACGTTGCATGGGTAAAAGCTTCGAGGATCAACGTGCTTACTGCAACGGTAATTACATCGACTTCAGCACCTTCCAAATGCCTGATGGCCGTATCTGCAGCATCTACCCAGGGTGTACTGAAAACACGGAGGTGAGCCCATGAACTTTAAAACACTACCCGCCGCTGACGGCCCTTCCATGGAGGGCCGTATATACACTTGCCCCTTGCGCGGTCAGCAGACCAGTTTTCAACTGGTGGACGAGTTCGGTGACGGCAAGCCTTATGCAGGTTTGGCTTATGAAGTAACCGATTATGAAAACGTCACCTATACCGGCAGGCTTGATATCGATGGTGTGGGGCGCTTGGAGGACCACTACTGCGGACCCGTCCTGCTCACGATAAACCAGCTTTATCAGGGTTCCTTGGAGCCCTATAAGGATTTAAAAAGCAGACCACACTACCCACTCCCCATCACCGAACTGCAAGTCCGCGCCGAAAGCACTCGTTTCTTCAACAACAGCGGTGCCCGCACGCGGAGCAACCCCGCACAGGACAGAGCTGATAGTTTCTATCAGGTTGAGGTCAGTGAGCTGGTGGAGCACGACGCCCATTTGCCGCTGATGGTCGAACGGCATTTCCCACCCAACCAACATGTGTACTCACTGTTTCGACTTCCGCCCCAGCCCAAGGGCTCGAAGATCAAGCCTACGGGCTACCTCGACGGTGGAGCACCACCGGACGGGATCACGACCGATCGGACGCTGGTTGACCAGGACTTTATCTCTCCGCCATCCAGGGTGGCGGGCATTGCTCTGCTGCCCAACCGCCATCACGTGCTGGAGGTAAGGCCGTTGCGGGCCTTGCGGCCAATGCTGTCGACCGATGCCAAGTTTTGCGCACTTAACCTCTACCAACTGGCGGTGCTGACGACCCTGAGTTACAGCAACTTTGACCAGGCACCTCGCACGCAACCGGTGGAAAGCGCGCGTGTGGGGTTTCCCGTGCAGCCCAGCAGCGGCAACTGGTTTGGCGCAGTGCTGCCAGCCTTTGACGAACTGTGGCAGGTGGATGCGGCGCAGGCTGGGGGCAAGGCCTATTACCCGCTGTATGAGGACGTGCCCTACTCGAGGCGCCTGGAAATTATCCCGTTCGACCCGGAGCTGTACCCGCAGGTCAATCATCCGAGCCTGGGAAATGCGCAGGAACATCCGGAGAGGATTCACTTTTTTGATGACCGTCTGGATGAAGGCGGCACCGATACCCAGGCCTATATCACCCATCACGATGAGCTGATTTTGCTTGCCGTGCGTGGCACGGCCGAAATGCCCGATGTATTCCGCGATATGGACGCTGAGCAAGTACCTTTCGAGGAGGGCGACGGCAAGGTGCATAACGGCTTTTATGGCGCAGCCAAAGCACTTAGGAGCTTTGTTACCGACTATTTGGATAAATTCTACAGCGGACAAAAACTCGTCATTACAGGACACAGCCTGGGTGGCGCAGTGGCGCTCATACTCTCCGAAATGCTTCGGCGCAGGACAGGTTTCACTTATGACATCCTGCTCTACACCTACGGCAGCCCAAGGGCCGGCGATACCGATTTTGTCAAAGGTGCCAAGGCGCTGCTACACCACCGCATAGTCAATCACCACGACCCGGTGCCGAGCGTGCCGGCAACCTGGATGAGCACCTCCAAGCCCAAGCAGCTCGCAGCGCGAGGCTCGGTTCTGGTGCTGGATGCGCCGGTTGGCTTGACGTTGTTTATTTCAGGCCTGATCAACTTTACCGGCGAACCCTATGCCCACCATGGCCAGTTGCAGCACTTTCAGCCGGTGGACTTTGGCACAGGGCACAGGTCGGCGATGCTCTGGGCGCCGGGCTGTAGCACCATCCTCGATCAGGGCTGTGCCAGGGTGCTGCAGGAGATCGACGGTTTGCCGGTGCGCGGCTCGCTGCTTCGGCAACTGGTGGACAACGTTGATCACAAGATGATCGATAGCTACATCCCCAACTGTTGGGCCACCCTGCGCCGTTGGCAGGAGTCACAGGAGTTCACACGTAACCTGGTGACCGAGCGTGAATTCGACTGGGTCGATCGGGCATTGATCCGCATCACTCAACAGCTGCGCGACTTGGGGCGGAGCCAGGCGGCGCGGCCCGATGCCTATCTCAACGCTCACGAGCGGGTCATGGCAAGGCAACGGATTACTCAGGAAATCGACCGTCTGCATACAACCCGTCAACGCCTGCTTGAGTTGAGCGCTACCAGGGTCAGCGAGCGCGATGTATACGGCACTTTCGCCGGTCAGCCGACCTTGCTGGCAGAGGGCTTGCCACACTGGAGAGCGCACGCGGAAAACACCGCGCTGGAGCAACTGGCGATGATTCCACCGCCCGCTGACGACCCTGATCAGGCGATCGCTGAGTTGATCGGGGGTTATGTCATCGGGGCGCCCCGGGAGCTGGATATCGACTCGTACACTTAGGCCAGGGTGTGGGCTACACCTGGGACGACTCCGATTACTTTTACCGTGCCAGCCATTATCAAGTCCCTTAGACTGGCCGGCGAGGCATCATCAGGTGCTTCATTCAGATGAATCGACAGGGATCGCATGCAGACTCTTCATCGAAGTCTCGGCACGGACGCAGCCTCCAAACTTCTGCAACGCCTATGGCGTGCCTGCAACGCTCGCGGATGTTGCCTGGCGCTGGCCATGTTCGTGGCGCAACCGCTGGTGGCGGCGGAAGCGACACGTGCGCCACACAACGCCAAGCTCGACTACCTCAGCGGCTACAGCGAGCAGTTTGGCGACTTCCATGTCTTTCGCGGCAAGTCGTCCATCAGCACCCTGGAAATCACCTACAAGGGCCGGCCCTACCGACCACTGAATGCCTGGCAAATCACCGATGTCCGGCCCACGGGCGCGACCCGGAACGGCCAGCCGGTGCTGCTGGCGACCACCATCGAGTGGATGGGCGTCGGCACGGTGGTGATCGCAGTGCAGAACGACACGCCCCTGGCGCGCATCCTCAGCCCGGTCAAAAGCCGTGACGAGCCCGATTGGGGCCAGGCGCAACCCGGACGCCAGGACCTGCTGCTGTTTCCCGAAGGCGCACGTGCCTTCGTACCCTCGACCGGGCACGTCCTGTGGTTCGACGAGCGGCTGCCCGGCTGGGGCTTTTCCCACTACGCGATGCTGGTCTCTGTCGCGCCGGACAACCACAGCGCGGCGTTCCTGGCCAAGGAAGGGTTGCTGCTCAGCTCGGTGGAACGCGGGGTCTACGCCCAGTTGCCGATCAGCAAGGAGCTGAATGGCAAGCAACTCTGGCCACTGTTCGAGGAGGCCGGCGCCCGCGCTCGCAAAGCCCTGGACGAAGGCCGGCGCATCGACCAGAACCGCCTGCACCATGCCCTGCAGGTGCAATGGGTCGGCCAGCATTTTACCTGGCAGCAGGTGCAAGGCTCCTGGCAACTCAAGGGCCTAGGCCTGACCTCCAGCCCTCTCAAGACGGAGCATTGAGTGATGCCGACTTCTCTAGGGCAACGCCTGCTGCAACTCACCACCGTCGCCCTGCTGGCCGGTTGCGCCAGCCATGGCAGCGAGCGCCCCAGCGATATTCGCAGCGAAGATGCCAAGACCGCCGATGCAGTGCTGGAACTCGAGGTCACCTTTGCCCAGGCGCCGGACTACAAGCCCGAGACTTCAGGGCCTTACGCGTCCAGCCGATACGTAAAAATCGACGGCTACCCGAACATCGAGATCCCGTTCTACCAGAAAGGCATCGGCTTCGAGCTCGGCGTGCTCGGCGACCCACGGGCGCTGTTGGCCTTGCCCTACCCTTCGCCGAAAACCGACTCGGCCACCCACTCGCTGCGGGTCATGGGGCACAAGCTCGACAGCACCCGCTATCGCTTTGTGGTGCTGCCCCTGTCGGGCTGGAAAAGCCTCAACAGCTTCGAGGTGGCCTTCGCCCAGAACGGACGGCGAGAATCCATGACCTTCACTTACAGCACCAAGGCTGTGTGCGAAAACAGCTTTGCCGTGACCACGCCCACCTACGGTTTCGCGATGTCGGTGGCCGCGCGTTTTCCCAATGGCACCCAAGGCTGCCTTAAACCCTGCGACGCACGCCCCGGCTACCCCGGGCACTGCGCTTACTATGCAGGCTTCCTGATGGTGCCCAGCCTGTAACGGATCGAAAGGATCGGAAACAACATGCCCTACAGCGCCGACATGGCTTTTATCCAGGAACAATGGCAGGACGAATGCTTCCCCCAGGCAAACTGCCTGGTCCTGAGCATTGGTTTTTACTGCCTGTTCGACCTGCCCTATCAACACAGCCAGTTACTCAACAAAATCTGGATGCCGGCCCTGGACTATCAGCCCGAACAAGATCCGGACTTCATCACCACCCTGAGCTGCTGCGCCGACGGCCCGCAGCCCTTTTATGCCAAGGGCGGCGAGACGGCAGGCTATGGCGGCGATGGTTTTGTCGCCTTGCAGGAAAAGGGCTCGGATCAGTTGATCTGGTTGATTGCCTTCAGGGACACCAACCCCTTCAGCCGGGTCGAGATCCAGGACCAGCATGTTGATGCCGAGTCGACCTCCGGGGTCCGGGTGCGCATCCCCATCGACCGCCCCGACCAATTGACCCTGACCTGGCCATGACGCCCACGACTGCACACCGAGCTCCCATGGAAAACCTCACCGCCACCCAAGCCATCGAGCGCCTGAGCGAACATCGGCTGTCCAGCCTCGACGCCGCCGCCCGAGCCAGCCACCTGCTGAATTGGTGGGGGCTCGATGGCGACGACCAAGAATTCGCCACACTGCCGCCAGACCTGCAACAGCAGATCCTGGACGAATCGGAGCCCCCCGACGATGGGCTGAACCCGCGCTACGCCCCTCTGCTGATGATCGCCCTGCGCGCCGAATACCGGGGTGTCACTCACCGCTATCTGATGCGCTGCCTGCATGAAGCCGGGCTCGGCGACTGCATCGTCAGCCCAGGGTGTGAGCAACTGGAGGCCTGCCCTTGCTGCGCTTATCGAACCTTATCGACGCGGGGTCAGTATGAAATCTGCGACCTGTGTGGCTGGGAGGATGACGGCAACGAAGCGTTGGATGTGCCGAGCGGGCCGAACCACATGACCCTGGGCCAGGCTCGGGAACACTTCGCCCTCAACAGGTCGCATTTGCCCTTGGACAAATGGCCACTGGCGACCGAGGACAGCCAATGATTCCCGCGCAACTGATCGCCCTGATCGAAGCCCAGCCCGACCTCCGCCCGCGTGCCGACGTCGCCCAGGTGACCCAGGCCCTGAACAGGCTGGGCATCGCCCTGGACAGCGAGTTCGCACAGATCTACCTGGCTTACTGCCCCGCCGACTTCAAAAGCCGCGCCAGCGACGAAATGCTCTGTGACCTCGCCGAGCCTACCGAACAAATCCTGATGGGCACCGAGTTCATTCACGAGGTCTGGGAACTGCCGCAGCACTTCATCGCCTTCACCTCCCTGCAAGGCGAAGGCGGCTACCTGCTGGACAACAACAGCGGTGGCGTCTGGGACTTCGACCTCGGGCACCGGGAAGACTTCATCAACGGCCGCATGCCCGCCCGGTGGAGCAGCTTCTTCGAATTCATCACCTGGCTGCTGACCGCGCAAGCGCCGGAAGACCAATAAGCCGCCCCGTGGGCAGATAGGGCCTCATCGCTGGCAAGCCAGCGCCTACAAGGCCCCCTGCCAGCTTCAAACTTGCCGCTTGCCACTCCCCACTTTCAACTGCCCTTGTACCACCTCGGCGTATACACCCACTCGCCACCACTCGCCTTGGGGAAGGTGCAGGTGGTGGACGATCCCACCAGTACCATGGTGCGCATATCCACCTGTTCCGGGGTCAGGGCGCCAAGGGTGATGACCCGCAACGTCTGCCCGGGCCGGCCGATGTCCCGGCCCAGGACCACCGGTGTTTCCGGCGTTCGGTGCTGGCGGACGATTTCCAGGGCACGCCCCAGTTGCCACGGCCGTGACCGGGAAATCGGGTTGTAGAACGCCAACGCCAGGTCCGCCTGGGAGGCGAGCTCCAGGCGTTTTTCGATGATGGCCCACGGCTTGAGGTTGTCCGACAGCGACAGCACGCAGAAGTCATGGCCCAGCGGCGCACCGGCCTGGGCGGCGGTGGCCAGGGACGCGGACACACCGGGGAGCATTTCCAGGTCGACGTTGTGCCAGGCCGGGTCCGTGGACTCGTGCAGGGCTTCCAGCACGGCGGCGGCCATGGCGAATACGCCCGGGTCACCGGACGACACCACCACCACAGAGCGACCTTGGGCGGCCAGTTCGAAGGCGTGGCGCGCGCGCTGCATTTCTTCACGGTTATCGGTGCAGTGCATGACCTGATCGGCACGGAACGGCCCGGCCATGCGCACGTAGGTTTCGTAACCGAGGATGTCATTGGCCCGAGCCAGTTCGGCCTTCACCGCCGGCACCATCAGTTCGGCGGCGCCAGGGCCGAGGCCGATCACCGCCAGGCGGCCGCGAGAACGGCCGATCTGCTCGGGGTCCAGGGGCTGGTTGGCGACGGCGATGGCCAGATCGTCGCCGCTGCTGATGGGTGGCAACAATTGCGGCACGGCCTGTTGCGCCAGTTCGACCACGCTGTTGGCGGCCGGGGCGAAACGCAGGGGCACCCCCAGTTCGGCGGCTGCGTCGTGCAGGGCTCGGTCAGCCATGTCCGTGTCGGCGGCCAGCAGGCAGGCCAGGGACTGCACCGCGATGTTGGCCTGGTGCAAGGCTTGGCGGATCGACTCGGCGAGGCTGATGGCGCTATCGCCGGCAAGCCGGCGCCTACAGGCGATGAGGACGCTGCGGGGGTAGATCAGCAGTTCATTGGCCGTGGGTTCGCGCTCGGTGGAGCCAACGTGAATGCTCAGGCGTGCGTGCGCGTCTTCCGGCAACTTGGCCTCGGCCAGCCAGGGCGCGGCGCCTTCAATGCGCACGCTTTCACCGCCCAGCAGGTCGGAGACAAAGCGCTTGCCCAGCTCCAGGTCACCCAGGGCATAGCCGCTGGGCGGGTTGAGCAGGCAGGTGCCAAAACGTAGCTCGCCGCTGGTGGTGATGGCCGCGGCCACACCCAGGCCGGCAGCCATTTCCCGGGCCATGACGTTGACCCCGCCCAGGCCACCGAGCAACGGCACCACCGCGCTGCCGTCTTCGGCCACGGCCAGCACCGGCGGCTCGGCGCCCTTCTCCAGGAGCAACGGCGCCAAGGTACGGATGACGATGCCGGCAGCGCACAGGGCAATGATCGGCGTGTTCTGTTGATAAAGCTGGCGCAAGGTGGCGCCGAACTCGTGATAGCTGCGGTCCGCACCCTCGACCCGCTCGGCCAGGCCGTGGATCAGCGCATCCGGGTACAGCTGCTGGAGCCTGCGCGCCGTGGCCAGGCTGCCCTGGCCGAGAATCACAATCGCTGGTGTTGAACGGGTCATCAGCCTTGCCACCTTTCACCGGGAACGATGATCAGCGAGAAGTACGGCGACGACATCGGCACCACCTCATCCAGCGGCACAATCTTCTGGTTGGCCATGGTGGCGCGCTCGACGTACAGCGCACGCTCGGCCAGCCCCAGCTCTTCCAGCACCTGGCGCACCTTGGGGAAGTTGCGCCCCAACTTCATCACCACCGCCGCATCGGCATCGGCCAGGCGACGCTTGAGTTCGTCGTGGGGCAGCACGCCAGAGAGCACCGACAGGCTCTGGTTGCGATACACCAGCGGCGCACCCAGCACCGAAGCACCACCCAGCATGGAGCACACACCCGGCACCACTTCAGCCTGGTAGCGCTCGGCCAGGCGGTCGTGCAGGTACATGTAGGAACCGTAGAAGAACGGGTCGCCTTCACAGATCACCGCCACGTCACGGCCGGCATCCAGATGCAGGGCCAGGTCTTCGGCAGCGCTGTCGTAGAAGTCGCTGATCACTTGCTCGTAGGACAGCGGCGCCGGCAGGGCTTCGGTGGTCACCGGGTACACCAGTGGCATCAGTGTCTGGGCGGCTTGCAGGTGCGCTTCGATGATGCCGAAGGCGTTGCCCTTTTTGCCCTTGGCGACGAAGTACGCCACCACCGGCGACTCGCGCAGCAGGCGCAGGGCTTTGACCGTAATCAGTTCCGGGTCACCCGGGCCCACGCCGAGGCCGATCAAACGTCCAGGTTGCTGCATCATTCAATCTCCGTGGCCAGGGCGTTGACGGCGGCGGCAGCCATGGCGCTGCCACCGAGGCGACCTTGCATGATCACAAAGGGCACACCGCGGCTGTCGGCGGCGAGCATGGCCTTGGATTCCGCGGCGCCGACAAAACCCACCGGGAAGCCGAGGATCAGCGCCGGTTTGGGGGCGCCGGCATCAAGCATTTCCAGCAGATAGAACAAAGCCGTTGGCGCATTGCCAATCACCACCACGCTGCCTTCCAGGTGCGGGCGCCACAGTTCCAGGGCCGCCGCCGAGCGGGTATTACCCAGCTCGCGGGCCAAGTCTGGAACGCTTTCGTCGCGCAGGGTGCAGATCACTTGGTTGTTCGCCGGCAGGCGCGCCCGGGTCACCCCTTCGGAGACCATCCGCGCATCGCAGAGGATCGGCGCACCGGCCGCCAGGGCCTCGCGCCCGGCCTTGCCGGCCCCTTCGGAGAACTGCAGGCCATCGATCGCCTCGACCATGCCGCAGGCATGAATCACCCGCACCGCGAGTTTTTCCAGGTCGGCCGGGATGCGCTCCAGCTTGGCTTCTTCGCGAATGATGGCGAAGGAGTTGCGATAGATCTCCTGACCGTCGCGGATGTAATCAATCATCGGTGTTGCTCCGTGGGCGGGCATCGAGCAATGCGCCAGCCGCTTCAATAGAGAGGTTGCGTGCGTGCAGCGTGCCGAAACCCGGCTGCGCGGCATCGCGAAAATAGAGGTCGTAGCGCCCGGGGGCGACGGCCAGCAAGGTGGCGGGCGCCACATGGGCACAGGCGCAGGAGCGCGAGCACCCGGACAGGTGAACATTCAGGGTCTGGTCATGACGTTGCAGCAGCTTGGCCAGTTGCAGGGCGTCGCCCTTGGTTTCAGCCAGGCCCTTGGCGCAGCCGCTGGAGCCGGTGCAGGCCACCAGTTGCGCCAAGGCCTGGTCCGCCGAGCAAAGCAGGCCCAACTGCGCCAGGCGCCGGGTGACCTCAGGGGCATCGGCCACCCGCAGGTTCGGCAGCAGCAGGCTTTGCCAAGGAGTGAAGCGCAGGGTGCCATCGCCCCATTCACTGGCCAGTTGGGCCACGCCTCTGAGCATATGCGGGTCGAGCCGCCCCAGGGCGGCCACGACGCCGACGTAGACCCGGGCCGGGTCCGCCTGTGGATAAGTGCCGATGTGCAACAGGCCCGCAGCAGCCGGACGCTGCCAGGCATCGATGCGGAGCAAGGGCGCGCTCAAACGTGCAGCCAACTGCGCCAGCAACTGATCCGGCGAAGACTCCGACAGCAGGTGGCGCATGCGCGTCTGCTCGGGCCGGGCCCCATCGAGAAACAGCTCCAGCACCGCCACCACCAGCTCATGCCCCGCTTCCAACGCGACGCTGGCCAGAGGGTTATCCACAGGGCAACCGGCCAGGCCAAAGGCCAACCTCGGCTGCCCCTCGTGCATGAAGGCGGCCAGCCACAGGTCGTGGTGATGTTCGAGCATCGCCAGGGCTTCACCGCCATCGAGTTGCACGGCGAACTTGGCCGACAACTGGTGAAAGCGCGGATGGTTCTGCAGGGTGGCCAGAATCTGCTCGGCCAGCGGGCGGGTGTCGATGAGCATCTGCCGGTCGATCCCCGCCGTGGGGCTGAGCATCAGGTTGCGCACATCATCACCGGCCGCGGTGGTCGGGCCCAGGCCAGCGGCCAGCAACTCGCCGATCAACGCCGAGTGTTGCGCGCCAATACCGCGGATCTGCAGGTTGGCGCGGTTGGTCGCCTCGATCACCCCGCCCGCATAACGCTCGGCCGCCTGGGCCACGGCGCAGGCCTGGGCGGCGCTGATGGCCCCACCCGCCAGCTTGATCCGGCAGATACCGCCATCGATCGCCGGGACGATACGCAGCAACCCCGGGCAAGCCGAGGGGCGTAAGGCGGTGGACATCGGGCGTTCGTTCAAGGGGGTAACCGGCAGTGTGGGAAAGGCGCTTCGCGGGCGAAGGCGCGGTATTATGCCTGCTTTGTCCAAAGGCATGAAAAGCCTGCCGGTCGGAAGAACACATTTGACGTTCGAGGAATAGCAATGTCGCCCTGGCTGACAGTAGTGGGAATCGGTGAAGACGGCTTCAAGGGCCTGGGCAAGAACGCCCGGCGTGCCCTGATGGGCGCTTCGCGGATTGTGGGCGGCCAGCGGCAACTGGATTTATTGCCAGTGTGTATTCGTGGCGAACGCCAAGTGTGGCCCAGTCCGTTCTCCCTGGAGCCGGTGCTGGCGTTACGCGGCACGGCAGTGTGCGTGCTGGCCAGCGGTGACCCCATGCTCTTCGGCGTCGGCGCCAGCCTGGCGCGGCAGGTGGCCCGGGAAGACATGCACGTATTGCCCTCGCCCTCGTCCTATTCCCTGGCGGCGGCGCGCCTGGGCTGGCCGCTGCAAGACGTGGTCACCCTGTCGGTGGTGGCGCGCCCCATTGCCGCGCTCAATGCCCAACTGTTCAGCGGCGTGCGTTTGCTGGTGCTGTGCAACGACGGGCACAGCCCGGCGGCCATCGCCAAATTGCTGCGCGAACGGGGTTTCGGCCCAAGCCGGCTCACGGTGCTGGAACACCTGGGCGGCGAAGCCGAACGGCGGATCGAAGGCACCGCCCACGAGTGGAGCGACCGGCTGATTGCCGACCTCAACCTGCTGGCCATCGACTGCCGCGCCGAAACAGCCACCCCGCGCCTGTCGCGCCTGGCCGGCTTGCCCGACTCGGCCTTCGAACATGACGGCCAACTGACCAAGCGCGATGTCCGTGCCATGACTCTGGCGCGCCTGGCGCCGGTGCCCGGGGAACTGCTCTGGGACGTGGGCGCCGGCAGCGGCTCCATCGGCATCGAATGGATGCGCGCGCACCCGAGTTGCCGAGCCCTGGCGATTGAAGCCGATGACGGCCGGCAGCAGTTGATCGAACGCAACCGCGACAGCCTCGGCGTACCCGGCCTGCAATTGATTCGCGGCCGCGCCCCCCAGGCCTTGGCCGGCCTGGAGCGCCCGGACGCGATTTTTATCGGCGGCGGCGTGACCCGTGAAGGGGTGCTGGACACCTGCTGGGAACAGCTCAAGCCCGGCGGCCGCCTGGTGGCCAACGCCGTGACCCTGCAAAGCGAAATGACCCTGATGGCCTGGCGTGAAAAACATGGCGGCGAACTAACCCGCATCCACATCGCCCAGGCCCAGCCCCTGGGGGAGTTCGACACCTGGCGCCAGGCGTTGCCGATCACCCTGCTCGACGTCAGCAAACCCCTATGAACCCCGTAACATCAGGCTTGCCGGCAATAGCGCCCGCCCAGACAACCGCAACGCCCCCTGTAGGAGCCGGCTTGCCGGCGATCGGGCCCGCCACCAACACCGTCGCGCAGCCATCGCGAGCACGCTTGTTCCAAAGGGACGCGGCTGATGCCGTAGGGGTGTTTGATGCGTGATGAAACCGCCGAACAACCCGCCCCACTGCGCAGCGGGCTGACCACCGGCAGCTGCGCCACGGCCACCAGCCTGGCGGCGGCGCGGTTGCTGTTGGGGGGCAGCCATGCGGATGCCGTGGACATCACCCTGCCCAAAGGCAAGCAGGTGCAGATGCGCCTGGAGTTCTGCCGCGCCACGGCCGACGGCGCCGAAGCCGGCACGATCAAGGACGCCGGTGACGATCCGGACGTGACCCACGGTGCCCTGCTGTATTCCCAAGTGCGCCTGACCACCGAACCCGGGGTGCGTTTTATCGCAGGCACAGGCGTTGGCACCGTGACCCGCCCCGGGTTGGTACTGGCCGTGGGTGAGCCGGCGATCAACCCGGTGCCGCGCAAAATGATCAGCGAACACCTGCTGCAACTGGCCGCAGAACAAGGCTACCCGGGCGGCTTTGAGGTCACGGTGAACGTCGAGGACGGCGCCGCCCTGGCCCTGAAAACCATGAACCCGCGCCTGGGCATTCTCGGCGGGCTGTCGATTCTCGGCACCAGCGGCATTGTCCGGCCGTTTTCCTGCGCGGCCTACATCGCCTCGATCCACCAGGGCATCGACGTGGCCAAAACCAACGGTTACCTGCACATTGCCGCCTGCACCGGCAACGCCAGCGAAGACACCATGCGCCGGGTCTACAACCTGCCGGAAATCGCCCTGATCGAAATGGGCGACTTTGTCGGCGCGGTGCTCAAGCACCTGCGCAAAGTGCCTGTGGATAAGCTCAGCCTGTGCGGCGGCTTCGGCAAGATCAGCAAACTGGCGGCCGGGCACATGGACCTGCACAGCCGCCATTCCAGCATCGACCTGCCGCAACTGGCCGAATGGGCCGCGGCGATCGGCGCCGATGCCGCGCTGCAACAGGCCATTCGCGAGGCCAATACAAGCCAGCAAGCCCTGGCCATGGCCAGCGCTGCCGGCATCGCCCTCGGTGACGCGGTGTGCCAGCACGCCCTGGACTTCGCCCGCAGCGTGGTGCCGGCCCAAGTCCAGGTGGAAGTCTTTGCCATCGACCGCCAAGGCGGCATCGTCGGCCACGCCGGAGCCTTTGCATGAAGCGCGTGTTACTCCTGGGGGGCGTCACCGAAGCCCTGGCCATCGCTCGCACCCTGGGCCCGGAACATATCTACAGCCTGGCCGGCGTGGGCCGTGTGCCCACCGACTTGCGCTGCCAAGTGCGGGTCGGCGGTTATGGCGGCGCCGAGGGCCTGGCGCAATTTATCCGAGACGCGGGCATTGACCTGCTGCTGGACGCGACTCATCCCTATGCGGCGCAAATCAGCCACAACGCAGTACGCGCGGCGCAACTGAGCGGCATTCCCTGCTGGGCCCTGCGCCGTCCTGCCTGGCAAGCGCAGGCTGGGGATAACTGGCAAGAGGTGGCCGACTGGGCAGAGTTGGTGCTCGCCCTGGCGCCCTTCCAACGGCCGCTGTTTACCCTGGGGCGCGAGCCCCTGGCGCATCTGGATGAAATCCCCGAGGGGCAATTCTGGACCCTGCGTGCCCTGGAGACTTACCCGGGAAATGCCCGTTGCGAAGTGCTGGGCGCCCGCGGGCCCTTTGTCCTGGAAGACGAGCGCAAGCTGTTCGAGCAGCGCCGGATCGATGTGCTGATCAGCAAGAACAGCGGCAGCGGCGCCACCGAACCCAAGCTGCAAGTGGCCCGTGAACGGGGCCTGCCGGTGCTGGTACTCAAGCGCCCGACACTGCCCGAGGCCGACCGCTGCTTCAGCACGCCGGCCCAGATGCTGCAGGCCCTGGGCCACCTGCCCCAGGCCTGACACAACAAACAGACCCGCCCGACAGTAGTGGGCGAATCACCTGACAGAATTTAAAAAGCCCCTGCATTAACGTCCTTGGACAGCCTCGACGAGCGACCGCGCTGGCCGCTCGGCCGCTCGTCGGCCCATCCACCGTCAGCCTGGCCGTTGGCTTGCCGGACTGTATCCCAAGGACTACATTTTCCATGCTTATCTTTGAACAGACCCCCGTATTCGTCCGCTGGTTCCAAACCCTGAAGGACCCCGTGGGCAAGTCCCGGGTACTGGCCAGGGTCAGGGCTGCGCAGTTGGGCCATTTCGGCGACTGCGAAGCGGTAGGGGGCGGTGTCTACGAAATGCGTATTCATCGCGGGCCCGGCTACTGGGTGTATTTCTCCCGCCGGGGCCAGGTGCTCTACCTACTGCTGATCGGCGGCGACAAGGATTCCCAACCCCGTGACATTCAACGTGCCCGGCGACTGGCACATGCGCTCAAGAGTGAGGACTGCACATGACCCGAGTAATGACCCGTTTTGACGCGGCGGAGCACCTCAAGACCCCGCAGGAAATGGTCACCTACCTGGACGCCTGCTTCGACGAGGATGCCGGCGACGGCGTGCTGATCCGCGCAGCCCTGAACGACATCGCCCGTGCCCGCGGCATGACCCAGGTCGCCCGCGACACAGGCCTGGGCCGCGAAAGCCTGTACAAAGCCCTGGGCAGCCAGGGCAATCCCGAGTTCGCGACTATCATCAAGGTCATGAAGGCGCTGGGGCTGAAACTCCACGTCAGCCCGGCCTGAGGCGGCACTGCGACACCACACCGCACACGGCATTTTTACTTATCCACAGCGATCAGGCTAAATACCCGCCTGATCGCCCAACCGACGGATCGCCCCCATGTCCCGACAACGGCTCGCATTTGCCTGGATCGCCTGCTTCGCAGTGCTGTTCAACATGCTGGCCATGCCGCTTTCGGGGGCCATGCCGCGCAACGACACCGGCAGTACCGAGCAATTGTTGTGGGGCAGTTTCTGCTCCTCCACCGGCACCAAAATGGTGGCGATCTCCCTGGGCAAGTTCGAGCAAAAAGCCCCGCAGAACGACGACCATTCCAACATGCAGCATTGCTGGTGCTGCTCAGGCGCCGCGCCCTGGGTGGCCTTGCCCGGGCACGTTCCGTCATTGCCTCTGGAGCGCCTCGAAGCCTTTGCCGGCACGCTCCAGATTCCTCCATTCGCACGCCCCAGCCCGCGCCAGCAATGGCCGAGCCTGAACCCCGGCGCCCCGCCTCTGGCATGATTCCCTTTCGCAAGTGATCTGCGTTTTTGAATCGTTCTGGAGAACTGCCATGTTCAAACCCTTCCCGGTCTTGCAATCCCTGCTGCTGGCCGCCCTGCTGCTGCCCACTGCTTTCGCCAACGCCCATGAGTACAAGGTCGGCGAACTACAGATTGCCCATCCCTGGTCCCAGGAATTGCCGCCGAACGCACCGACGGTCGCGGCCTACTTCGTGGTGCACAACAACGGCAAGACCGCCGACACCCTGCTCAGCGTCGACTCGCCGATTGCCGGTAAGGCCGAGCTGCACGAACACGTCATGCAGGGCGACCTGATGAAGATGCAACAGGTGCCCCAGGTGGTGGTTGCAGCCGGTGGCGAAGTGGCCTTCGCCCCCATGGCCTATCACGTGATGCTGCTGGAGCTTAAAGACCGCAGCCTGTTGGTGGACGGCAAGCGCTTCCCCCTGACCCTGCACTTCGAGAAGGCCGGCAATGTCACGGTCGAGGTTGCGGTGCAGAAGCAGGCTCCCGAGGCTAGCCACGAGCACAAGCACGCCCAGTAGCCCCTGACGACGGCCCACCGTGAACGCCCTGCGCTCGCCTGGCACCCGACGCCGCCGCCCTCGCCGTAACGCCCCATGCGTTCGGCGCGGCAGCTGGATCAGTCTGTTCGCCATGCTGATGATCTTTATCGGCCCGCTGATTTCCCAAGCGATGCCGATGGATCACACGATGCCGATGAGCCTGTCCATGAACATGGACATGCCCAGCGGCGAACCCGGCTGCCACGGCAATACTCATCACGCGCAACCCCAAGGCCAGCCTAAGGGTGAGCAGCATGTGCTGTGGGAAAAATGCGGCTATTGCAGCCTGCTGTTCAGCTGCCCGGCACTGCCTTCCGGTCTGTCATTCGATGCCCTGAATACAGCCCCCGCCAACACCTTCCTCACGCCCTCCACGCGCCTGGGCCACGCCCGGCAGACCGTGTTCCCCGGCGCCCGCAGCCGCGCGCCACCGATCTTCGCGTAAGCCCTTCCTTCACCGTGCACGGCCGGCTGTCGACTGACAGCAGGATGTTTGTGGCCGTGCGGCTTATGACCGATCGATGGAACATTTATGTTTTCTGCCCACTCTCGCCTGGGCGCTGCCCGGGCCTGCGACACCTTTGCCGCCACAGCGCTGCGGCTGCACTTCACCCAAGCCATGGCGCTGTTTTGCGGCGCCCTGCTGGCCCCGATGGCGATGGCCGACGACGCGCGCGTGGATCACCGTCAGCATGAGGAAGAACTCAGCCCGACCGTGATCACCGCGGTCGCCCCCAGTTCCCCCCTGACCCTGGTGACCAACCCCAAGGACCCGCGCCAACCGGTGCCGGCCAGTGACGGCGGCGACTACCTGAAGACCCTCCCCGGCTTCGCCCTGGTGCGCAACGGCGGCACCAATGGCGACCCGGTGCTGCGCGGCATGTTCGGCTCGCGGCTGAACATTCTCAGCAACGGCGGCATGATGCTCGGCGCCTGCCCCGGCCGCATGGATGCACCGACCTCCTACATCGCCCCGGAAACCTACGATCGGCTGACCGTGATCAAGGGCCCGCAAACCGTGCTGTGGGGTCCGGGCGCCTCGGCCGGCACCGTGCTCTTCGAACGGGAACCGGAGCAGTTCGGCGAACTCGGCACCCGGGTCAACGCCAGCCTGCTGGCCGGCTCCAACGGCCGTTTCGACAAAACCCTGGACGCTGCGGCGGGCGGCCCCCTGGGCTATGTGCGGGTGATCGGTAACAGCGCCCACTCCGACGACTACCGGGATGGCAACCACGACACCGTGGCCTCGCGCTACGACAAGTGGAACGGCGACGTGGCCCTGGGCTGGACCCCGAATGCCGACACCCTGCTGGAGCTGACCGCCGGCAAGGGCGACGGCGAGGCCCGTTACGCCGGACGCGGCATGGACGGTTCGCAGTTCAAGCGCGAAAGCCTGGGCTTGCGTTTCGAACAATCCAACCTCGGCGAAGTGCTGGATAAGGTTGAGGCCCAGGTCTACTACAACTACGCCGACCACGTGATGGACAACTACAGCCTGCGCACGCCCTCCGGCACCGGAATGATGGCCGGGCCCATGGCCTCCAACGTCGATCGCCGGACCCTCGGTGGGCGGATCAAGGCCACCTGGCGCTGGGAAGACGTGCAGTTGATCGGTGGTCTCGACGCCCAGGGCAGCGAGCACCGTCAGCGCTCTGCCAGCGGTGTCGACACCTACAAGGCGCTGTCGCGCACCCAGGATGCCGACTTCCACAACTACGGGGTCTTCAGCGAACTGACCTGGTACGCCGCCGAACGCGACCGGCTGATCGGCGGTGCGCGCCTGGACCGCGCCTCGGCCAAGGATTACCGCCAGCGCATCGGTTCGGGCATGACCGCCCGGGACAACCCCACGGCCGGCGACACCCGTGCCGACACCCTGCCCAGCGGCTTTGTGCGTTACGAACACGACCTGGCCGACAGCCCGACCACGGTCTACGCCGGCCTCGGCCACACCCAGCGCTTTCCCGATTACTGGGAGCTGTTTTCGCCGGACAGCGGGCCCGACGGATCGCGCAATGCCTTCGATGCGGTCAAGCCGGAAAAAACCACCCAACTGGACGTCGGCCTGCAATACAAGAGCGACGACCTCGAGGCCTGGGCCTCGGGCTACATCGGCCAGGTACGAGACTACATCCTGTTCACCTACACCCCAGGGATGATGGGCAGCACCTCCCAGGCGCAAAACATCGACGCCCGCATCATGGGCGGCGAACTGGGCGCGGCCTACCGCCTGAGCAGCCACTGGAAAGCCGACGCCACGCTCGCCTATGCCTGGGGCAAAAACAGCAGCGACGGCAAGGCGCTGCCGCAAATGCCCCCGCTGGATGGGCGTTTGGGCCTGACCTACAGTGAGGACAGCTGGAGCGCCGGGGCCCTGTGGCGGGTGGTCGCGGCGCAAAACCGCATCGCCAGCAACCAGGGCAACGTGGTCGGCAAGGACTTCGGCAAGAGCGGTGGTTTTGGTGTGTTCTCCCTGAACGGGGCGTACCGCGTCAACAAGAACCTCAAGCTCAGCAGCGGCGTCGACAACCTGTTCGGCAAAGCCTACGCCGAGCACCTGAACCTGGCGGGCAATGCCGGTTTCGGTTACCCGGCGGATAACCCACAGGCCATCAATGAACCGGGGCGCACGCTCTGGACCAAGGTTGACCTGAGCTTCTAACGCCCATCGCCGACGGGCCGACTCCTGGAGCCGGCTCGCCAGCGATCAAGCGACACAAACAACACAATAAAGGCCTATGCGGAGCGCTCCCTGATGACCCGACCCAAACCCTCGTTCTACAACCTGGCCTGGCGCTGGCACTTCTACGCCGGGCTGTTCGTGGCCCCGTTCATGGTGATGCTGTCTTTGACTGGCATCATCTACCTGTTCAAACCCCAGCTCGACCCGCTGATGTATGGCGAGCTGCTCAACGTCCCGGCCGGGCATCACCGCCTCAGCGCCGACGAACAGCTCAAACGGGTACAGGCGGCTTACCCCCAGGCGCAGATCAAACAGTACCTGCCGCCGATCAACGCCGAACGCAGCGCGCAATTCGTGGTGCAAAAGGGGGCCGACGAACTCAATGTGTTCGTCGACCCCTACCACGGTGACATTCTCGGCGAGCAGAACGCCAAGACCCACTTGCAGGCCGTGGCCCGGGCCATTCATGGCGAGCTGATGATCGGCACCGTGGGCGACCGCCTGGTGGAGCTGGCCGCCGGCTGGGGCATCGTGCTGGTGGTCTCGGGCCTGTACCTGTGGTGGCCCCGGGGCAAATCGTCGGCCGGCGTACTCTGGCCCCGCTTCAGCAGCCGTGGCCGTGTGCTGTGGCGCGACCTGCATGCCGTGACCGGCTTCTGGGGCGCCGCCCTGCTGTTGTTGATGCTGCTCAGCGGCATGACCTGGACCGGTTTCTGGGGCAAGCAGTACGCCGACCTGTGGAACCGTTTTCCGGCGGCCATGTGGAACGACGTGCCCAAGTCCGACGAGCAGGCCCGGGTGCTCAACAGCGCCACTCGCCAGACCGTGCCCTGGGCCATGGAAAACACGCCGATGCCGATGTCCGGCGACCACGCCGAGCACATGGCCCACAGCGGCGCCAGCAGCGCGCCGGCGGCACCGGTGATCAGCCTGCAACAGGTGCAGGACACCGCCGAACAGCGCCAGGTCGAGCCGGGCTACAGCATTACCCTGCCCACCAGCGCCAGCGGCGTGTTCACCGTCGCCGTGTTTGCCGATGACCCGCGCAACGACGCCACCCTGCATGTCGATCAATACACCGGCAAGGTCCTGGCCGATGTGCGCTGGGAGCAATACAGCCTGGTCGCCCGCGCCACTGAAATGGGCGTGATGCTGCACGAGGGCAAACTGTTCGGGCGCATCAATCAGTTGGTGGTGCTGGTGGTCTGCCTGATGATCATGCTCAGCGCCATCAGTGGCCTGGTGATCTGGTGGCAGCGTCGTCCCCAGGGTCGGCTCGGGGTGCCACCGCTGCGTCATGACTTGCCGAAATGGAAAACCGCGATGCTGGTGATGGCGGGCCTGGCGCTGGCCTTTCCCCTGGTCGGGGCGTCGCTGATCGCCGTCTGGCTGCTGGACAAGCTGCTGCTGTCGCGCTTCAACCGCTCGACTGAATCCACTTCATCTTCAACATGAAACAGCCGAGATGCGCGCGGTAGAAGGGTCTGTAAACTTCGGGCGCTTTAATGTCGAGCGCCACAAATGTTACTTAGTAACATTTAAGTGTAAGATCCATGCCCGCGGTTTTATGGCCGCGGGCAGCCTCCTCGAAGAAGCGACTCAAAGTCCCCATGAACAAATACCTGCTTTCCAGCCTTTGCCTGCTGCCCCTGGCCACCAACGCCCATGCAGATTCGGCCCAGCCATTGACCTTGCCCACCGGCACCATCACCGCGCCCGCCAATGACAGCGACACCGTCAGCCTGCAAACCCCGACCAGCGCCGGTTCCCGCCTCAACCTCAGCGCCTTGCAGACCCCGGCCAGCACCGAAAGCCTGAGCGGCGAACGCATTCGCGCCCGGGGCGATCGCAGCGTGCAGGACGCCGTGTCCCGCAGCACCGGCATCAGCCGTACCGGCACCCCGGGCGACGGCGGCACCTCGCTGTCGGCGCGGGGCTTTACCGGCCAGGGCTCAGTGATGCAACTCTATGACGGCAACCGTATGTACAGCGGCATGGGCACCGTGACCTTCCCGGTGGACAGCTGGGCCGTGGAACGGGTGGACGTGCTGCGCGGCCCGGCGTCGGTGCTGTACGGCGAAGGCGCCACCGGGGCGGTAATCAACACCGTGCCGAAAAAGCCCTTCAGCGGCGAGATCGAAAACCACCTGCGCCTGGGCTACGGCTCCTACGACCGCCAGCAACAGGCCCTGGACAGTGGTGGCTCCCTGAGTGACACCCTGAGCTATCGGCTGAACCTCAATCGCCTGCGCAGCAACGGCTGGATCGACCGTGGCGATTCCTCTGGCGACTTCGTCAGCGCCGCGCTGCGCTGGCAGGCCAGCGACGACCTGGCCTTCACCCTGGCCCACGACTACGGCGACCAGAACCCGATGAACAGCTTCGGTACGCCGCTGATCGACGGCCGCTTCCACAAAAGCCTGCGGGACAAGAACTACAACGTCAGCGACGACAAACAGCACTACAACGATCAATGGACCCGCCTGACCAGCGAGTGGCAAATCTCCGATCACCTCAGCGCCAGCAACGAGCTGTACTACCTCAAGGCCCAGCGTCGCTGGCAGAACGCTGAGAACTACAACTGGAACGCTGCGACCCAGCAACTGAGCCGCAGCGGCTACTTCGCCATCGGCCACCAGCAAGAACAGGTGGGCGACCGCCAGACCTTTACCTTCAAGCACAGCCTGTTTGGCCTCGACAGCCAGACCCTGACCGGCGTGGACTACAACCGGATTCGCTTCCACCTGAAAAACAACTCGCCATTCACCGACGCACCGCTCGGCGGCCAGCCCCTGGACCCGAACAATCCGGTCCAGGGCGGCTTCTCCAGCTCAGACGCCTACCGCGATCAGTTCAAGACCACCACCAAGCAGATGTCGGCCTTTGCCGAAAACCGCACCCAACTCAGCGAGCGCTGGTCCCTGGTGACCGGCATTCGTCGTGACTACGTGCACGTCGACCGCGACAACCTGGTGGACGCCAGCCAGAGCGACAAGACCCTGACCGGCAACAACTGGAAGGCCGGGCTGGTGTTCGCGGTGACCGCGGACACCTCGTTGTACGGCCAGTACTCCACCAGCACCGATGGGGTCGGCGGGCTGATCTCCCTGAGCCCGAGCCAACAGCAGTTCGACCTGTCCAGCGCCCGGCAAAGCGAGATCGGCCTCAAGCAGCTGTTCTGGAACCAACGTGGCGAATGGACCCTGGCGGCCTACCACATCGTGAAAAAGAAGCTGCTGACCGATGTGCCTGGCGACCCGAACCTCAAGCAGCAGGTCGGCCAGCAATCCTCCAACGGCCTGGAAGCCAGCCTCGACCTGCAATTGCCCGACGCCTGGCAACTGCAGGCCAACGCGGCCTTTGTCCGAGCCCAGTACGACGACTTCCAGCAGGACGTCAACGGCGTGCAGGTCTCCCGCGATGGCAACCGCCCGGTGGATGTGCCCCGGCGCACCGCCAACCTGTGGCTGAGCAAGGCCCTCAATGACCAACTGCAAGCCGGTGCCGGCGTGCGCTATGTGGATGCCCGCTACGCCGACATGGCCAACCGCAATGAGCTGCCCAGCTACACCGTGGTGGATGCGACGCTGTCGTGGAAAGCCCTGCCCAATACCACCCTGGGCCTTGAACTGAACAATCTGTTCGATCGCCAATACGCTCAAAGCCAATACAATGACGGCCAACAATGGATCCTCGGCGAACCCCGCTCGTTTTTCCTCACGGCCGACTACACCTTCTAACCCTGCCATCGGACACCCATGACCTCGCTGAACCTCACCAATCTGGCCTGGACGCCCTTGGGCCAGGGCCACTGTCATCACCAGTTCCAACTGCGTGACGCCAGCCTGCAGGTGGCGCCCGGCGAGTTCGTCGGCCTGATCGGCCCCAATGGCAGCGGCAAGACCAGCCTGCTGCGCTGCGCCTACCGTTTCAGCAAGCCGCAACAGGGCGAGGTGCAACTGGCCCATCACAACGTCTGGAAGCAGTCGCCACGCTGGTGCGCACAACGCATCGCCGTGGTCCTGCAGGAGTTTCCCGACGCCTTCGGCCTGAGCGTGGAGGAGGTGGTCGCCATGGGCCGCACGCCACACAAGGGCCTGTTCGACGGTGACAGCCTGGAAGACCGGCGCATCGCCCGCGACGCCCTGGAATCGGTGGGCCTGCTGGGCTTTGAAGACCACGCCTTCGCCACCCTCTCGGGCGGGGAAAAGCAGCGAGTGATCCTGGCCCGGGCCCTGACCCAACAGCCGCAACTGCTGGTGCTCGACGAGCCCACCAACCACCTTGACCCGCGCTACCAGCTGGAACTGCTGCAACGGGTGAAACGCCTGGGCATCGGCACCCTGGCCAGCATCCACGACCTGAACCTGGCCGCCGCCTTCTGCGACCGGCTGTACGTCATCCACCACGGACGCATCGTCGCCAGTGGCACCCCCACCGAAGTCCTCACCGTCGAGCTGTTGCGCGAGGTGTTTGGCGTCGAGGCCCTGGTCGACCGCCATCCGCTGTCCGGCTACCCACGCATTACCTGGATAACCCAACCATGACCTTGCGCTCCCTGCTCCGCTCCAGCCTGTGCCTGGCCCTGTTCCTGGGCGCCGCCCCAGCCTTTGCCGAAGCCACCCGTTACCCTTTGACCGTGCACAGTTGCAACCGCGACGTGACGTTCAAGGAAGCGCCCCGCCACGCCCTGAGCCATGACATCAACATGACCCAGATGATGCTGGCCCTGGGGCTCAAGTCGCGCATGGTCGGCTACAGCGGCATCAGCGGCTGGAAGGCCGTGACCCCGCAAATGAGCAGCCTGCTGGACGGCCTGCCGGAGCTGGCGCCCAAGTACCCGTCGGTGGAAACCCTGCTCAACGCCAACGTTGATTTCCTTTTCGCCGGCTGGGACTACGGCATGCGCATCGGCGGCGACCTGACCCCGCAAACCCTGGCGCCCCTGGGCATCAATGTGTATGAGCTGACCGAGTCGTGCGCCTTTGTCATGAAGCGCCCGGCCGCCAGCCTCGACGACACCTACAACGACCTGCGCAACCTGGGCCGGATCTTCGACGTGCAAGACCGCGCCAATACCCTGATCGCGCAGATGCAAGCCCAGGTGGCCGAGGTGCAACAGGACCTGCCCAAGGACAAGCCCCGGGTGTTCCTCTACGACAGCGGTGAAGACCGGGCCATGACCTCCGGGCGCCTGGGCATGCCCCAAGCGCTGATCGACGCCGCCGGCGGGCGCAATATCCTCGATGACGTCGACGCCAGCTGGACCCGGGTCAACTGGGAAACCGTGGTCGAGCGCAACCCGCAGGTGATCGTCATCGTCGACTACAGCGAAGTCACCGCCGAGCAGAAGCAGCAATTCCTCCTGGCCAACAAGGCCCTGCAATCGGTGGACGCCATCAAGAACCAGCGCTTTATCGTCATCCCCTACGTGCAAGCCACCCCGGGCATCGACAACGTGCTGGCGGTGGAAACCCTGGCCAAAGGTTTCCACGGCGAATGACCAGCCGTCGTTATGCCGTGTTGCTGATGTTCCTGGGCGCCGCGCTGCTGTTGTCGTGCGTGCTGTCCCTGGGCTTTGGCCCGGCGCGGGTGCCGGTGGAGGTGGTCTGGCGCATTCTGCTGCACAAGGCCCTGGGCCTGGGCGCCGTGGACTGGACTGCGGGCCAGGAACATATCGTCTGGCTGATCCGCGTACCGCGCATGCTCCTCGGTGCCCTGGTGGGCGCCGGCTTGGCGTTGATCGGCGCGGTGCTGCAAGCGGTGACGCGCAACCCCCTGGCCGACCCGCACCTGCTGGGGGTGACCTCGGGCGCCACGCTCGGCGCGGTGATCGTGGTGCTGCATGTGGGGGAAATCATCGGCCTGCTGACCTTGCCCCTGGCGGCCTTTATCGGCGCCCTGCTGAGCATGCTGCTGGTGCTCGGCATCGCCGCCCGCCACGGCCGCCTGGACAGTGACCGGTTGCTGCTGTGCGGGGTGGCGGTGTCCTTCGTGATGATGGCGGCGGCCAACCTGTTGCTGTTTATGGGCGACCACCGGGCCAGTTCGGCGGTGATGTTCTGGATGCTCGGCGGCCTCGGCCTGGCGCGCTGGGAACTGCTGGCCGTGCCCGCGGCCAGCGTGCTGGTGGGGCTGCTGTTGCTGCTGGGCATGGCCCGGCCGCTGAATGCGCTGATGGCCGGCGAACAGACCGCCGTGACCCTGGGGCTGAACGCGCGCAACGTGCGCTTGCGGGTGTTCCTGATTGCGTCGCTGATGACCGGGGTGCTGGTGTCCATCAGCGGCTCCATCGGTTTTGTCGGGCTCATGGTGCCGCACATCGCCCGACGCCTGGTGGGTGCCGAGCACCGTCGCCTGTTGCCGGTGTGCGTGCTGCTGGGCAGCCTGTTCCTGGTCTGGGTCGACGTCGCTGCCCGCACCCTGATCGCCCCCGAAGACCTGCCCATCGGCATCGCCACCGCGGCCATCGGCGGCCTGTTCTTCATCGGCCTGATGCGCCGCCGTTAACGCCATGCCGTAACCCCGTTGCCGACGATCACGGCCTTCAAATTTGAAGGACTGATCGCTAGGTGGGGTTGGATTGGCTGCCCGTCGTGAACCCGACCTTGTAGGCGCCGGCTTGCCGGCGATCACGGTCTTGAGACTTCTACAAAATTCGGGGGCCTGATCACTGGCAAGCCCGCTCAAAAATGGGGACAAGAGGGATGCTTTCGAGGGGCGCGCATTGCCTTTAGACTGCGCGCGGTACTTTTCTCAGGATGAGCCTTATGTGGAAAACCGCTTCTCTCTCGCTGCTGATGATCGCTTGCTCTTCCGCCTGGGCCGCAAGCTCAGTCGATGTGTCGAGGATCTACGGCAACATCCACTTCGTCGACAGTTTTCCCGACTACAAAGTCAAGGTGGTGCACTCCTTTCCCGACCTGAAGGTGAAGCAGGTGAACGCGTTTGCCGACTCGCCAGGCGAGTGGAAAATCGTCAACAGCTTTCCCGATTACAAGGTCCAGATCGTCGACTCCTTTCCCGACTTCACCATCCAATACGTCGACGCCTTCCCCGGCGTGAATTGACGCCCCCTTCTGAGCACGGCTGCCGCCCAGCGGCAGCACCACAATGATGCACCTCAGCGCACCACCCTCTCGCCGAGGCCCCATCCTGGGGCATCGCCTGCCCCGCCCCTGCACGTAAAGCGACGTTTTCATGCCCTGCGCCGACTAGGCACACCCCTTGCAAAACACCCCTTCAGTAGTCCGCATCTGCCAACCAAGAAAACTCATAAGTTCATGGAGATCGCACAATGAAGCGTCGTAGCTTGATCAAGGCTTTCACACTATCGGCATCGATTGCCGCGATGGGCATGGCCTGGACCGTCCAGGCCGCCGAAACCATCAAGGTCGGTATCCTGCACTCGCTGTCGGGGACCATGGCGATTTCCGAAACCTCGCTCAAAGACATGGCGTTGATGACCATTGACGAGATCAACGCCAAGGGCGGGGTCAATGGCAAGAAGCTCGAAGCCGTAGTCGTGGACCCGGCGTCCAATTGGCCGCTGTTCGCGGAGAAAGGCCGCCAGTTGCTGACCCAGGACAAGGTCGCGGTGGTGTTCGGTTGCTGGACCTCGGTGTCGCGCAAATCCGTGCTGCCGGTGTTCGAGGAACTCAACGGACTGCTGTTCTACCCGGTGCAGTACGAAGGCGAAGAGATGTCGCCTAACGTGTTCTACACCGGCGCCGCGCCGAACCAGCAGGCGATTCCTGCGGTTGAGTACCTGATGAGCGAAGACGGCGGCAGCGCCAAGCGTTTCTTCCTGCTGGGCACCGACTACGTGTACCCGCGCACCACCAACAAGATTTTGCGTTCGTTCCTGCACTCCAAAGGTGTAGCGGACAAGGACATCGAAGAGGTCTACACCCCCTTCGGCCACGCCGACTATCAAACCATCGTCGCCAACATCAAGAAGTTCTCCGCAGGCGGCAAGACCGCGGTCATCTCCACGGTCAACGGCGACTCCAACGTGCCGTTCTACAAAGAACTGGCCAACCAGGGCCTGAAAGCCACCGACGTACCGGTGGTGGCCTTCTCCGTGGGTGAGGAAGAACTGCGCGGCATCGACACCAAGCCGCTGGTGGGCAACCTCGCCGCCTGGAACTACTTCCAGTCCGTGGAGAACCCGGTGAACAAGAAGTTCGTCGCTGACTGGAAAGCCTACGCCAAGGCCAAGAACTTGCCGGGCGCTGACAAGGCCGTGACCAACGACCCGATGGAAGCCACCTACGTGGGCATCCACATGTGGGCCCAGGCCGTCGAGAAGGCCAAGTCCACCGACGTCGACAAAGTCCGCGAGGCCCTGGCCGGCCAGACCTTCAACGCGCCGTCGGGCTACACCCTGACCATGGACAAGACCAACCACCACCTGCACAAGCCGGTGATGATCGGCGAGATCCAGCCGGACGGTCAGTTCAGCGTGGTATGGCAGACCGAAGGCCCGATCCGCGCCCAGCCTTGGAGCCCGTTCATTCCGGGCAACGACAAGAAGCCGGACTACGCGGTGAAGAGCAACTAAGCCACTCAATGCCCACCCTCGCAGGAGCGGCCGAGCGGCGCTCCGTTCGCCAGCGATCAGCTTGATACGGCCTGCCCGACAGGCCGCTAGCGCCGGCAAGCCGGCTTCTGCGGGGTTCTTGTATGACCAGGACATTTGACATGCCCACTGCCTTCTACCGTTTTATGCTGGCCTGCCTGCTGTTGCTACCGCTGGCGGTCCAGGCCGGTGACGCCGAAGACTTCGTCGCCGCCAATGCCACGCAACAAGCCAAACTCCTCGAGTCCTGGGCCGCGCAGCCCGACCCGGTGCGCATCGAACTGCTCAACGCCCTGCAACTGGGCCAATTGAGCATCGACGGCGAAGCCAAGACCCTGCGCCTGAACAACCGTCTGCGGGGGCTGATCGACACCGCCCTGGCCAGCCACCAATTGCTCGCGGCCGACGCGACCCTACGCCTGGCCGCCGCCCAGCAATTGCAAAAAAGTGCCAAGCCCGCGCAATTGAGATTCCTCGACCAGCGACTGGCCGGCGAACAGGACGAAAAGGTTCACGCCGCTCTCAGCCTGGCCCTGGCCAACTTGCAGTTGGTGGACGGCGACCCGGCCGTGCGCCTGGCGGCGGTACGCCTGTTGGGTGAAACCGGCGACCCGTTGGCCCGCACGCGCCTCGAAAGCCTGTTGGAACCGGGGGTTGAAACCGATGCTGGGGTGCACACCGCCGCCGAGACCAGCCTGGCCCAGGTCAAGCGCAAGCTGCTGGTGGGCGAGATTCTCGGCCAGGCATTCAGCGGCATGTCCCTGGGCTCGATCCTGCTGCTGGCGGCCTTGGGCCTGGCGATCACCTTCGGCCTGCTGGGGGTGATCAACATGGCCCACGGCGAGATGCTCATGCTCGGCGCCTACTCCACCTACGTGGTGCAGTTGATGTTCCAGCGCTTCGCCCCGCAAGCCATCGAGTTCTACCCGTTGATTGCCCTGCCGGTGGCGTTTTTTGTCACCGCGGCCATCGGCATGGCCCTGGAGCGCACGGTGATCCGCCATCTCTACGGCCGCCCACTGGAAACCCTGCTGGCGACCTGGGGCATCAGCCTGATGCTGATCCAACTGGTGCGCCTAGTGTTCGGCGCGCAGAACGTGGAAGTGGCCAACCCGGCCTGGCTCTCGGGCGGGATCCAGGTGCTGCCCAACCTGGTGCTGCCCTACAACCGCATCGTGATCATCGCCTTCGCCCTGTTTGTGGTGGTGCTGACCTGGCTGCTGCTGAACAAGACCCGCCTGGGCCTGAACGTGCGTGCCGTGACCCAGAACCGCAACATGGCCGCCTGCTGCGGCGTGCCCACCGGGCGCGTCGACATGCTCGCCTTCGGCCTTGGCTCGGGCATCGCCGGCCTGGGGGGCGTGGCCCTGAGCCAGATCGGCAACGTCGGCCCGGACCTCGGTCAGAGCTACATCATCGACTCGTTCCTGGTGGTGGTGCTCGGCGGGGTCGGGCAACTGGCCGGTAGCGTGCTCGCGGCCTTTGGCCTGGGCATCGCCAACAAGATTCTCGAACCGCAGATCGGCGCCGTACTCGGCAAGATCCTGATCCTCGCGCTGATCATTCTGTTCATTCAGAAACGTCCGCAAGGCCTCTTCGCTCTGAAAGGACGGGTGATCGACTGATGAACCAGCCTCTGCTACTCACCGCTACACAAAAAGCCGGCCCCAAGGTCACCCTCGCCGTGGGCGTGGTGATACTCGCGCTGCTGCTGGCACTGCCGCTGCTCTCGCTGCTGTCGGCGGACAACCCGCTGCACGTCTCGGCCTACACCCTGACCCTGATGGGCAAGATCCTCTGCTACGCCATCGTCGCCCTGGCCCTGGACCTGGTCTGGGGCTATGCCGGGTTGCTGTCCCTGGGTCACGGCCTGTTCTTCGCACTGGGCGGCTACGCCATGGGCATGTACCTGATGCGCCAGGCCTCGGGGGATGGCTTGCCGGCATTCATGACCTTCCTCTCGTGGACCGAATTGCCCTGGTACTGGGTCGGCACCAGCAGCTTCCTCTGGGCCATGTGCCTGGTGGTACTGGCACCGGGCTTGCTGGCCCTGGTGTTCGGTTTCTTCGCATTCCGCTCGCGGATCAAGGGCGTGTATTTCTCGATCATGACCCAGGCCCTGACCTTCGCCGGGATGCTGCTGTTCTTCCGTAACGAAACCGGTTTTGGTGGCAACAACGGCTTCACCAACTTCCGCACCATCCTCGGTTTCGGCATCACCGAACCCGGGACCCGGGCGGTGCTGTTCCTGGCCACGGTGTTGCTGCTGGTGGCCAGCCTGTACATCGGCTGGCGCCTGGCGCGCAGCAAGTTCGGTCGAGTGCTGACGGCGCTGCGCGACGCCGAGAACCGCCTGATGTTCTGCGGCTACGACCCCCGCGGCTTCAAGCTGTTTGTCTGGGTGCTGAGCGCCGTGCTGTGCGGTCTGGCTGGCGCGCTGTATGTGCCTCAGGTGGGCATCATCAACCCCAGCGAAATGTCGCCGACCAACTCCATCGAGGCGGCGGTATGGGTCGCCCTGGGCGGTCGCGGCACGCTGATCGGCCCGTTGCTCGGCGCCGGCGTGGTCAACGGCATGAAGAGCTGGTTCACCGTGGCCTTCCCCGAATACTGGCTGTTCTTCCTCGGCGCGCTGTTCATCGTGGTGACCCTGTACCTGCCCAAGGGCGTGATCGGCCTGCTGAAAAAACGAGGTGAACAATGAGAGTCACAGCGACCGCGGATTTCATGCTGGAGCCCATCCTCGAACCCAACAAGGACCAGGGCAGCAGCCGCGATGCCATCGGCCTCGGCCAGGCCGCCGGCAAAGGCCTGAACACCCGCCACGGGACGATCCTGACCCTGGAAGACATCAGCGTCAGCTTCGACGGTTTCAAGGCCCTCAACGACCTGAACCTGTACATCGGCGTCGGCGAGCTGCGCTGCATCATCGGCCCCAACGGCGCCGGCAAGACCACCCTGATGGACGTGATCACCGGCAAGACTCGGCCCAGCCACGGCAAGGCCTGGTTCGGCGAGACCCTGGACCTGACCAGCATGAGCGAGGTGCAAATCGCCCAGGCCGGCATCGGCCGCAAGTTTCAGAAGCCCACGGTGTTCGAGGCCCTGAGCGTGTTCGAAAACCTGGAGCTGGCGCAGAAGACCGACAAATCGGTGTGGGCCAGCCTGCGGGCCAGGCTCTCGGGTGAACAGAAAGATCGCATCGGTGAAGTGCTGGAGACCATCCGCCTGACCGCCTCGGTGGAACGCCAGGCCGGCTTGCTGTCCCACGGCCAGAAACAGTTCCTGGAAATCGGCATGCTGCTGATGCAGGACCCGCAATTGCTGCTGCTGGACGAACCGGTGGCGGGCATGACCGACGCCGAAACCGAATTCACCGCCGAACTGTTCAAGACCCTCGCCGGCAAACATTCGCTGATGGTGGTGGAACACGACATGGGCTTCGTCGGCTCGATCGCCGACCACGTCACCGTACTGCACCAGGGCAGCGTTTTGGCCGAAGGGTCCCTGGAACAGGTGCAGGCCGATGAGCGGGTGATTGAGGTGTATCTGGGCCGATGAATCGGCCAGTTACCAGCGACAAGCTGCAAGAGAAAGGCCGCGAGCTCTACGCCTCGTGCTTGCCGCTTAAATTCTCCAAAAGGAGTTCCGATGCTACAGGTACAACACCTTCATCAATACTACGGCGGTAGCCACATTCTGCGCGGGCTGTCATTCGAGGCGAAGATCGGTGAGGTCACTTGCCTGCTGGGGCGTAACGGCGTGGGCAAGACCACCCTGCTCAAGTGCCTGATGGGCCTGTTGCCGGCCAAGGACGGCACAGTGAATTGGGAAGGCAAGGCCATCACCGGGCTCAAGCCACACCAGCGGGTGCATGCCGGCATCGCCTACGTGCCCCAGGGCCGGGAGATTTTCGGCCGCCTGACCGTGGAAGAAAACCTGCTGATGGGCCTGTCGCGCTTCCCGGGGTCCGAAGCCAAGGAAGTGCCAGCCTTTATCTACGAGCTGTTCCCGGTGCTGCTGCAGATGAAACAGCGCCGCGGCGGCGACCTATCGGGCGGCCAGCAGCAACAGTTGGCCATCGGACGCGCCCTGGCCAGTCGTCCACGGCTGCTGATCCTCGATGAGCCCACCGAAGGCATCCAGCCGTCAGTGATCAAGGAGATCGGCGCGGTGATCAAGACCCTCGCGGCCCGGGGCGATATGGCGATTCTGCTGGTGGAGCAGTTCTATGACTTCGCCGCCGAGCTGGCCGACCAGTACCTGGTGATGTCCCGGGGTGAAATCGTCCAGCAGGGCCGTGGCGAAAATATGCAGGCCGAAGGTGTACGCGGGCTGGTAACGATCTAATCTGTAGCGTCCTAACGATAAGCACCCACCATGAATCTTCCTGCCCATAGCGCCTTGTTCACGCCCAGCTGGCACGCCGAGCTGGAACTCGGCTACGCCCGGTTCGGCGACACCACGCGCCCGGTCCAGCGCCGGCACCTGGGCCCGCTGCGGGTGCAAAAGCACCTGTATGCCGAAGGCCCGCAGGTTTGCCAGCACATCATCGTCCACCCGCCCGGCGGCATTGCCGGCGGCGACCGCCTGGACATCCGCGCCAGCGTCGCCAGCGATGCCTGGGCGCAACTCACCAGCCCGGGCGCTGCCAAGTGGTACCGCGCCGCCGGGCCGGCCTACCAGACCCTGGAACTGAACGTGGCGGCCGGCGCGACCCTGGAGTGGCTGCCCCAGGAAACCATCGTGTTCAGCGCGGCCCAGGCCGAACTCAGCACCCGCATCGAGCTGCAAGGCGATGCCCGGCTGTTCTACTGGGACATCGTGGCCCTCGGGCGCCCTGCCAGCGACGAGCGTTTTGACCTGGGGCACTTTCAGTCGCGGCTGGAGATCCGCCGCGACGGCCAGCTGCTCTGGCATGAACGCCAACGCATCATCGGTGGCGATGGCCTGCTGGACTCGCCCATCGGCCTGGACGGGCAACCGGTGTTTGCCACCCTGCTGGTGACCGGCGAGATCGACCCTGAATTGCTGGAGACCTGTCGCTCGCTGCCCCACGCGGTACGCGGCGACCTGACCCAATTGCCGGGCCTGCTGGTGGCCCGCTGCCTGGCCGGCGAAGCCCTGCAGGCGCGGGCCTGGCTGATCGACCTGTGGCGCCTGCTGCGCCCGGCCCTGCTGGGCCGCGAGGCGCTGCCGCCGAGGATCTGGAGCACATGAACCGCGGCCCGCACACCCCCCTTTTCCACTGCCCAACAACGGATTTCGAACGATGGACCTGACCCCACGCGAAAAAGACAAACTGCTGATTTTTACCGCCGGCCTGGTGGCCGAGCGGCGCCTGGCCCGGGGGGTGAAACTCAACTATCCGGAAGCCATGGCCTACATCTCGGCGGCCCTGCTCGAAGGCGCCCGCGACGGCCAGACCGTGGCCGAGCTGATGCACTTCGGCACCACCCTGCTGAGCCGTGAACAGGTGATGGAAGGCATCCCGGAAATGATCCCGGAGATCCAGGTGGAAGCGACCTTCCCCGATGGCACCAAGCTGGTCACCGTCCACCAACCCATCGCCTGAGGCCGCGACATGACTGACCGCATCCGCGACGCCGTGCACGCCGACCTGCCCGCGATCCGCGACATCTACAACGACGCCGTGCTCAACACCACGGCGATCTGGAACGAGCAGCCCGTGGACCTGGGCAACCGCCAGGCCTGGTTCAGCGCCCGGCAAGCCCAGGGCTACCCGATCCTGGTCGTCGTCAACGCCGAGGAGGTGGTGCTCGGCTACGCTTCATTCGGTGACTGGCGGCCCTTCGAGGGCTTCCGCCACACCGTCGAGCACTCGGTGTACATCCGCAGCGACCAACGGGGCAACGGCCTCGGCCCGCGCCTGATGGACGCGCTGGTGGAGCGCGCCAGACACGGCGGCAAGCACGTGATGGTGGCCGCCATTGAAAGCGGCAACGTTGCTTCGATTCGCCTGCATGAGCGCCTGGGGTTCGTCACCACCGGGCAAATGCCCCAGGTGGGCACCAAGTTCGGCCGCTGGCTGGACCTGACCTTTATGCAGCTGACCCTTAATCCCGGGGCCCAACCGCCCAGCCTCCTCCAGGAGTGATGCCCGATGAACGCCGCCCAGTTGCGTCGAGTCCATGCAGAAAGCTTTGCGCACTATCGCCAAGGGTTGATTGACCTGCTGCTCGACGCCGTGGGCTATGGCGCCAGTGTCGGCTTCATGGCCGACCTGGATGCCGCCCAGGCCCGTACCTATTTCGATGAGGTACAGGCCAACCTGGAGCAGGGCAACCTGCTGCTCTGGGTGGTGGTGAAGGATGAGCAGGTACAGGCCAGCGTACAGCTGGGCCTGTGCCAGAAAGCCAACGGCCTGAACCGCGCCGAAGTGCAAAAGCTGCTGGTGCGTGAACACGCGCGCCGCCGCGGCCTGGGCCAGCAATTGATGGGCGCCCTGGAACAGGCCGCGCGCCAGCAACAGCGCGGCATGCTCTACCTGGACACCGAAGCCGGCTCCCCGGCCGAAGCCTTCTATCGCTCACTGGGCTACCAGCGGGCCGGCGAAATCCCCGATTACGCCTGCGACCCCAGCGGCCGTTATCACCCGACCGCTCTCTACTACAAGATTCTCCAAGGAGCCTCTGCATGATCCCCGGTGAATACCAGATCCAACCCGGCGATATCGAACTCAACGTTGGCCGCCGCACCCTCAGCCTGAGCGTGGCCAACAGCGGCGACCGACCGATCCAGGTCGGCTCCCACTATCACTTTTTTGAAACCAACGACGCCCTGACCTTCGACCGAGCCGCCAGCCGCGGCATGCGCCTGAACATCCCCGCCGGCACCGCCGTGCGCTTCGAACCGGGACAGACCCGGGAAGTGGAATTGGTGGACCTGGCCGGTCATCGCCGCGTGTTCGGTTTTGCCGGAAGAGTGATGGGCGATCTTTAAGCGGTAAGCAAGAGACGCCTGAAGCGGTATCGATATTTTTTGATTTTCTTGGAGCTGGCAGCTTAAGGCTTGCAGCTCCCTTCCGAGGAACGAGGAATGCACATTTCCCGCCAAGCCTACGCCGACATGTTCGGCCCTACGGTCGGCGACAAGGTACGCCTGGCTGACACCGAGCTATGGATCGAAGTGGAAAAAGACTTCACCACCTACGGCGAAGAAGTGAAATTCGGCGGTGGCAAAGTGATCCGCGACGGCATGGGCCAGGGCCAGTTGCTGGCCGCCGAGGTGGTCGACACGCTGATTACCAATGCCCTGATCATCGATCACTGGGGCATCGTCAAGGCCGATGTCGGCCTCAAAGACGGGCGCATTGCCGCCATCGGCAAGGCCGGCAACCCGGACATCCAGCCTGATGTGACCATTGCCATCGGCGCCAGCACCGAAGTCATCGCCGGCGAGGGCATGATCCTCACGGCCGGCGGCATCGACACCCACATTCACTTCATCTGCCCGCAGCAGATCGAAGAAGCGCTGATGAGCGGCGTCACCACCATGATCGGCGGCGGCACGGGCCCGGCCACTGGTACCAATGCCACCACCTGTACGTCAGGGCCCTGGCACATGGCGCGCATGCTCCAGGCCGCCGACGCGTTCCCGATGAACATCGGTTTCACCGGCAAGGGCAACGCCAGCCTGCCGGAGCCATTGATTGAACAGGTCAAGGCCGGGGCCATCGGCCTCAAACTGCATGAAGACTGGGGCACCACCCCCGCGGCCATCGACAACTGCCTGAGCGTGGCCGACCAGTACGATGTGCAGGTGGCGATCCACACCGACACCCTGAACGAATCGGGCTTCGTCGAAACCACCCTCGGCGCCTTCAAGGGCCGCACCATCCACACCTACCACACCGAAGCGCGGCGGCGGCCATGCGCCGGACATCATCAAGGCTTGCGGCTTCGCCAACGTGCTGCCCAGCTCCACCAACCCGACGCGGCCGTTCACCCGCAACACCATCGACGAGCACCTGGACATGCTGATGGTCTGCCATCACCTGGACCCAAGCATCGCCGAGGACGTGGCCTTCGCCGAAAGCCGCATTCGCCGCGAGACCATCGCCGCCGAAGACATCCTCCACGACCTGGGCGCGTTCTCGATGATTAGCTCCGACAGCCAGGCCATGGGCCGGGTCGGCGAAGTCATCACCCGCACCTGGCAGACCGCCGACAAGATGCACAAGCAGCGCGGCCCGCTGGACGGCGATGGCCCGGGCAACAGCAACTTCCGGGTCAAGCGCTACATCGCCAAATACACCATCAACCCGGCGATCACCCACGGCATCAGCCATGAAGTGGGCTCCATCGAAGTGGGCAAATGGGCCGACCTGGTGCTCTGGCGCCCGGCGTTCTTCGGGGTCAAGCCGACCCTGATCCTCAAGGGCGGGGCCATTGCCGCCAGCCTGATGGGTGACGCCAACGCCTCGATCCCCACACCGCAGCCGGTGCACTACCGCCCCATGTTCGCCAGCTACGGCGGCAGCCGCCACGCCACCAGCCTGACCTTTATCAGCCAGGCGGCCCTGGACGCCGGGGTGCCGGAAAGCCTGGGCCTGAAAAAACGCATCGCCGTGGTCAAGGGCTGTCGCAATGTGCAAAAAACCGACCTGATCCACAACGACTACCTGCCGCAGATCGACGTTGACCCGCAGACCTACCAGGTCAAGGCCGATGGCGTGCTGCTGTGGTGTGAGCCGGCGGACGTGTTGCCGATGGCACAACGCTACTTTCTTTTCTAGCCAACACCCGGCCTGAAAAGGCCGGGAAGCTTGTTTGCCGGTATGAGTGTTGAAGCGCGCCGCAAGGCGCTAAGATGCCTGTCGATTTCTCACACTTCGCCAGCAAGGTTCCCGGCTATGCGCCTATCCGATTTCATCGTGCAACACGTTGATCGAATCGTTGATGAGTGGGAGCAGTTTGCCAAATCCATCGCCCCCGCCGCCGATTCCATGTCGCGCCTGGAGTTGCGCGACCACGCCAAATCCATCCTCCTGGCCGCCTCGCGGGACATGCAGACCGCCCAGACCGCCAGCGAACAGGTGGCCAAGGCCAAGGGCGAAGGCCCGGAGAAAACCCCCAGCCTCGATCAGGCCGCCGCCAGCCACGGCGAACTGCGCCACCACGTGGGGTTCGACCTGGTGCAGATGACCTCGGAGTTTCGTCACCTGCGGGCCTGTGTGATTCGGTTGTGGGTCAACAGCCTGGCCTCCCCGGACCTGGCCTATTTCCAGGACATGATCCGCTTCAACGAAGCCATCGACGAAGCCCTGGCCGAATCCACCAGTGCCTATGCCGAACAGGTCAATCGTTCACGGGACATTTTCCTGGCGATCCTCGGCCACGACCTGCGTGCGCCGCTGCAGGCGGTGAGCATGTCCAGCGAGATGCTGGCGCGCAAAGTCGCCCTGGACGCCGATGCCCTGGCCTATGTGACGCGGATCAAGAGCGGCACGCGGCACATGGGGGCGATGGTCAGCGACCTGCTGGAGTTCGTGCGCAGCCGCCTGGGCAGTGGCTTGCCCATCGAGCCGGCGCCCATGGACCTGGCCAGTGCGATCAAGGCCGTCATGGACGAAGCCTGTGCCGGACAGCCCGATTGCATGCCGTCGCTGAATTTCCATGGCGACAGCCACGGCATCTGGGATCGGGGGCGTATCGAACAGATGCTGCAAAACCTGATCGGCAATGCCTTGCAGCACGGCAGCCACAGTCGCAGCGTCACGGTGACCCTGACCGGTGGCGTGGAACAGGTACTGCTGACCATTCACAACTACGGCCAGCCCATTGCACAGGAGGCCCTGAGCACGCTGTTCGACCCTCTGGTGCGCAGCGCCAGCGAGGAGCTGGGCAATCCGTCCACCAGCCTGGGATTGGGCTTGTTCATCGTCAAGGAAGTGGTGGTGGCCCACCAGGGCAGCATCGACGTCAGTTCCAGCCAGATCGACGGCACCACATTTACCGTAGTGCTGCCACGAGTGTCCCGCGCTCAGCCCTAGACGCGGGGCGGCCGGCAGTTACTGCGGGGAGTCGGTGACCAGGCGACCGAGGCGCTGCTTGAGCATCTGATTCTCCGCCCGCAGTTGCTGCACCTCTTCCAGCAGGTCCAGGGCCAGGGCCACCCCTTCCCATTCCAGGTCCAGATCACGCTGCAACTTGGCCGCGCGCTTGGCCAGCACCAGTTCGACGTCGGTGAAGCGCCAGTGCTCGGGCGCCGCGCCATGAGGTTCAAGAATCCCGTGTTCGACAATTTCGATCACGTAGGCGGCCGACAAATCGGCCACCTCACAGAACTCTTCCATGTCCAGCTGAACGATCAGGGTGCTCATGGCCAGCGACTCCTAGTGTCGAATCAGAAATGTTCCCGCGGGTCGAAGGCGGCCTTTTTCGCCAGTTCCTGCCACAACGCCTTGACGTCGTCGCTGGTCTGCTTGGGCATTACCGCCTTGAGTTGCACGAACAGGTAACCGCGCTCCCCCGCCTTGTTCAGCAGGCCGTGGCCCTTGGCACGCATGCGCTGGCCGTTCTGGCTGCCGGCCGGGACCTTCAGGTTGATCTTGCCGGTCAGGGTCGGCACCGCCACTTCAGTCCCCAGGGCCAGTTCCCAAGGCGCCAGGGGCAAGGTGATGATCAGGTTCTCGCCCTCGACGTCGAATTTCGGGTGCGGGGCAAAACGAATGGTCAGGTACAGGTCGCCATTGGCCCCGCCCCCGACGCCCGGTGCGCCCTGGCCCTTGAGGCGAATGCGCTCGCCATCGCTGACCCCGGCCGGGATCTTCACGTTCAGGCTCTTGCTGGTGTTGCTGACGTGCTGGCCCGCAGCATTGTACTGCGGCACCTGGAAGCTGACCTTCTTCGACTCGGTCGCGAGGGTTTCCTCCAGGAAAATCGGCAATTCCATTTCCACATCCTGTCCACGTCGCCCGCTGCTGCGGCGCGACTCCGGGCCACCAAAGCCGGGCCCACGATTACCGAAGATCGAACTGAAGAAGTCCGAAAAATCGCCTGATTCCTGACCACCGCCAAAACCGCCACGGCCTTGCCACCCGGGCGGGCCCTGGAACGGCTGGCCATGCTGGCCGTATTTGCGCATCTCGTCGTATTCGGCGCGCTTGTCGGCGCTTTTCAGCGCTTCATAGGCTTCCGAGGCGTCCTTGAACTTGGCCTCGGCGTCCTTTTCCTTACTGACATCGGGGTGGTACTTACGCGCCAGCTTGCGATAGGCGGCCTTGATCGCCTTGTCGTCCGCTGTCGGTTCCACACCGAGAATCTTGTAATAGTCTTTGAAGTCCATCGAAGGAATCACCATCCGTTATCAATATCGCGCGGCCTGCACTGCAGCATGCTCTCTTTGCCGGCATCCGGCTTGATCAATCTCAAGCGGCTACTCAGGCAGCGCATCAGACGTTTATCGGCAGCCGGCGCGGGTTCTTGCGAACCTCGCGGCGGCTACGCGGCTCATGCCTGCAAGTTTGGGGGTGAAGAATAGTCTTTCAAGGCACGACCGGAGCAGATTTAGCGGATAGTCGGCCTTCGAATCTGCCGACGACTGACATACACTGCGCGGCCGTTTTTTCAACCGGAATACGAAAGACATGAACAACCCTACTCCGGCCCGTGCCTGCGGCATCGACTTTGGCACGTCCAACTCCACAGTGGGCTGGCTGCGGCCCGGCGTGGAAACGCTGATCGCGCTGGAGGATGACAAGATCACTCTGCCGTCGGTGGTGTTCTTCAACATCGAAGAACGCCGCCCGGTGTATGGCCGCCTGGCCCTGCACGAGTACCTGGAAGGCTACGAAGGCCGACTGATGCGCTCGCTGAAAAGCCTGCTGGGTTCCAAGCTGATCAAGCACGACACCAGCGTGCTGGGCACGGCGATGCCGTTCAAGGACCTGCTGGGGCTGTTTATCGGCCAGCTGAAAAACCGCGCTGAAGCCGCCGCTGGTCGGGAGTTCGAGGAAGTGGTGCTGGGCCGCCCAGTGTTCTTCGTCGACGACGACGCCGCTGCCGACCAGGAAGCCCAGGACACACTGGTGGAAGTGGCGCGCAAGCTGGGGTTCAAAGAGGTCTCGTTCCAATACGAACCGATCGCTGCCGCCTTCGACTACGAGTCGACCATCGAGCGCGAAGAACTGGTACTGATTGTCGACATCGGCGGGGGTACTTCGGACTTTTCCCTGGTGCGCCTGTCCCCTGAACGCCGGGGCCTGGATGACCGCCATGACGACATCCTCGCCACCGGTGGCGTGCACGTCGGCGGTACCGACTTCGACAAGCAACTGAGCCTGCAAGGCGTGATGCCGTTGTTCGGCTACGGCAGCCGGATGAAAAGCGGTGCCTACATGCCCACCAGCCACCACATGAACCTGGCGACCTGGCACACCATCAACTCGGTGTACTCGCAGAAATCCCAGCTAGCCCTGGGCAGCATGCGCTACGACATCGAAGACACCGGCGGCATCGACCGGCTGTTCAAGCTGATCGAACAGCGCGCCGGGCACTGGCTGGCCATGGAAGTGGAAGAAACCAAGATCCAACTGACCCACGCCGACCATCGCCACGTGCCCCTGGACCGCATCGAGCCGCGCCTGAGCGTGGAGTTGAGCCGAGCGCTGTTCGAAACCGCCATCGACAGCCTGCTGGAGCGTATCCGCGGCAGCGTCACCCAGTTGCTGAACCAGGCCAATGTCGGCGTTGCCCAGGTGGACACCGTGTTCTTCACCGGCGGCTCCAGCGGCATCCCGGCCCTGCGCCAAAGCGTCGCCGCCATGCTGCCGAATGCACGGCACGTCGAAGGCAACATCTTCGGCAGCATTGGCAGCGGATTGGCGATTGAAGCCAAGAAGCGCTACGGATAAAAGCAGCGGCAAGCTTCAAGCGGCAAGCTTCAAGCGGCAAGCCACAAGTAAAAGCAAGAGCGGGACCGGCTTGTAGCTTGCCGCTTGTAGCTTGCCGCTTGCCTCTTGCCCCTCCTAAACCAACCCCGCCAGTTTCAGCTCACTTTTCAGGTACGCGTAGTAAATCGGTCCGGCCACGACGCCCGGTAGGCCGAAGGCGGCCTCGAACACCAGCATTGCCAGGAGCAACTCCCAGGACTTGGCACTGATCTGCCCGCCGACGATGCGGGCGTTGAGGAAGTATTCCAGCTTGTGGATAAAGATCAGGTAGCCCAGGGCCGCCACCGCCACCCAGATCGACAGCGACAGGCCGACGATGGTGATCAGGGTGTTGGAAATCAGGTTGCCGATCACCGGCAATAGCCCCAGCAAGAAGGTCAGCACGATCAGGGTCTTGGTCAGCGGCAGCTTGACCCCGAACATCGGCAGGATCACCGCCAGGAAGATCCCGGTGAAGAAGGTGTTGAGCAGGGAAATCTTGATCTGCGCGAAGACGATGTTGCGAAAGGCCTGGACCAGCAGGTGCAGGCGATCGAACAGGGCGGCCGCCAAAGGCTTGCGCTTGGTCAGGTCGGGGATGCGCTGCAAGGCGATGATCGCCCCCAGCACCATGCCGATCAGCAAGGTCACGAACATGTGGGCCGCGTCCTTGCCCACCAGTTGCAACTCGCTCAGGTGCTTGCTGGCCCAGGCGCCGATGGCGGTCTGGAACTCGGCGGCGCTGGACGGCAGGTAGGAGTCGAGGAACGGCGGCAACTGGCCCCGGGCCTTGTCCACCACGGTCATGAACTTGTCCAGGGAGGCGCCGGGGTTTTCCGCTTCATGCAGCAGGAAACTGATGGCCCCGGCAAACAGCAGGGTCAGCACGCTGACCACCAGCGTGCCGAGCAACGCCACCGCCAGCCAGCGCGCACGCCGCCCTTCGATCAGGCGCTGCAACTGCGGGGTCAGCATGTTTACCAGCTCGAACACCAACAGACCGGCCAACAGGCTCGGCAACAACCGCAACGGCAGGACCAGCAACAAACCGCCGAAAATAATCACCCAACTGATCAACAACAGATGACGCTGAGAAAACGTTGGCATACAGCCTCAAAACGAACGGCGTAAAAGGATTGGCAGTCTGCCAGCGTTCGCCAGGGAGGCATAGGGGCAGGCGTCGTCGAGGTGGCCCGTGGCAAGGAGGCCAGGCCGGGGGGCATTACTTTTTCTTCAGGCAGGTGCTCATGAAGGCTTTGCGCTCATCACCCTTGAGGGCCTTGGTGGTGGCGTCGGCGTTACAGCTCTTCATTCTTTCCTGGGGCGTGGACGGGGTCGCGGCAGCCGCCGGAGCCGCTTTCAGGCAAGTGCTCATAAAGGCTTTGCGCTCATCGCCCTTGAGGGATTTGGCGGTGGCGTCGGCGTTGCAAGTGGTCATTTTGTTTTGCTGGGCGGTGGCGGCAAAACCTTGGGCACAGAGCAACAGGCCAATCATCAACAACGGAACACGCAACATCTTCATGGAGTTTTCTCCTGGCTACCGCACCGACGGGCGCGGCCTACCGCGCAGTGTAGACAAAGCCTGTTACACCTTCACCTGCTCTGTAGGCTGGCCCGGCGATACTGCTCGGGGGTGCAACCGGCCTGGCGCTGAAACATCGCGATAAACGCCGAGGCGCTGCTGTAGCCCATGTCGAAGGCCACTTCCTGAACGCTGCGCGGGCTGCCCAGGGCGTCGATGGAGGCCAGGAAGCGCAGGCGCTGGCGCCATTCGCCAAAACTCATGCCCAACTCACGCAGGCATTGCCGGGCCAGGGTCCGCTCGCTGACATGCACTTGCTGCGCCCAATAGGCCAGGGGGCGGTTGTCTCCGGGCGTGGCCTGCAGGGCGTTGAGAATACCCAGCAAGCCAGGGCTGCTGGCGTACGGCAGGTAAGCCTTGTGCACCGGGGCCTGCTGCAACTGGTCCAGCAGCACCCGGGCCAGACGCAGGTCGGCGTCGCGCTGGGGAATCTGCACATCACGGGCGGCGAAGTCCTTGAGGATGGCTTTCAGGATATCGCTGATGGCCAGGGTGCAGGCTTGCGACGGCAGGTCCTGGCACACCTCCGGCGCCAGGCACACGGCGCGATAAATGATCGGTTGGTCGGTGTAGAAGCTGTGTTCGGTGTTCGGCGGTATCCAGATCGCATACTGCGGCGGCGCCATAAAACGTTGCCCGGCAATCGCCATGTGCATCACGCCGTGGGCCGAATACTCCAGGCAACCCCAAGGATGGCGGTGCTCCAGGGCGTGGCTGTGGGCGTCGAAATCGGCGTAGCGAAAGTACACCGGCGCCGGCAGGCCACTGAACTGCAGCAGGTCGATGGATTTTTTGCTCATGCTGTCCGGATGCCAAGGCGGGTTGTCTGGATCGAAGTATAGGGATTGATCCGGACAGGCGGATAATCCCCCCTCATTAATCGACTGGTTGTTCCATGCAATACGCTTATCCGCTACTGGCAATCTTTATCTGGGCCGGCAATACCGTGGTCAACAAACTCGCGGTGGGCGCGATCTTCCCGGCCGAGATCGGCTTCTACCGCTGGCTCCTGGCGGGGCTGCTGTTCACCCCGTTCATGCTCAAGCCGGTGGTCCGCCACTGGCCGGTGATCCGCCCGAACCTGGGCAAGATTTTCATCCTCGGCGTCCTGGGCATGGCGGTGTACCAGAGCCTGGCCTACTTTGCCGCGACCCTGACCAGCGCCACCAACATGGGCATCATCCTGTCGCTGATGCCTTTGATGTCGCTGGCCATGGCCATTGCCAGCCTCGGCCAGCGCCTGACCGCCGGCGCGCTGCTGGGGGCCCTGCTGTCATTTGCCGGGGTGCTGGTGGTGGTGTCGTCCGGCAGCCTGGCGCTGCTGCTGGAGCACGGCGTCAACCTGGGGGACGCGATGATGCTGGTGGCCACCCTGGCCTATGCGGTCTACAGCACCTTGCTGAAAAAATGGCAGCTGCGCCTGCCGCCGCTGGTGCTGCTGTACCTGCAAGTGCTGGTGGCGGTGGTGGTGCTGTTGCCCTTGTTCCTCGCCTCGCCCAAGGCCGGCCTGAACCTGCACAACCTGCCCCTGGTGCTTTACGCCTGCCTGCTGGCCTCAATGCTCGCGCCGCTGGCGTGGATGCAGGCGGTGATCCGCCTGGGGCCGAGCCGCACCACCTTGTTTTTCAACCTGCTGCCGTTGATCACCGCCCTGATTGCGGCGGCGGTGCTGCATGAGCAACTGGCCTGGTATCACTTGATCGGCGGGACGCTGACCCTGGCAGGCGTGGTGCTGTCGGAGCGCTGGACCACGGTGCTGGGGCGCACACGCCGCGCGGCCTGAATCACGCCATCGGGGATCGCGCTCTGGCTGCTACGACTAAACCCCGGCCGCCTTGAGCCGCCGGGCGTGCTCGACAAACAACCGCACCGGCTCGGCGCCCTTGCCAACCAGGCCCAGGGACTGGTTGACGATGTCGAAGTGGTCCAGGGGATAGTCGTCGCCGATCACCGTGCCCAAGTGGGAGCTGTAGCGCCCGACCATGCCGTCGCAGTGCCCCGCCTCAAGGACAAACGTGCGGGCAAATAGCCGGCAACTGCGGTTGGTGCCATCCAGCAGGTTGCGACCGCGGTCGGTCTTGCCCGGCTGCAAGGTGCCGGACCAGGAGTAGTAGCGCACCCCATTCACCTCTTCCGGCCCCTGCCCGCCCCAGGTCTGAGGCAGCCCCTGAGGATACTGGGTGTTGAACAGGGCCACGCCCTCGGTGGTCAGCGAACGATGGGCACCCTGGATATCCACCGGCAGCTTCGGTCCGCGGTAGCCGGTTTCCAGCAGGCTCATCAGCGCCGCAATCACCCGCAAGGCGAAACTCAGCAGGCGCCCTCGCGGGGTCTGGCCCGGGTAGTGTTTTTCCAGATGGTCGGCCAGCTCGGAACCGTGATTGGGCCCCGCCACCGAGGTCACCGACGCCACCCAATCCGGCCGTCTGGCCGCCGCGTAACGCGCGGTCAGGGCGCCCTGGCTATGGCCGATCAGGTTGACCTTGGCGGCGCCGGTGTCCTTGAGGATCTGTTCGATACGGGCCAACAACTGTTCGCCTCGCACCTCGCTGGAGTTGAGCGGCGACACCTGCACGGCGACCACCGTCGCCCCACCGCGCCGCAAGGCAGCGGCGATCCCATACCAGTACGGGTACAGCAGCAGGCGGACAAAGCCCAGCATGCCGGGCACCAGGACCAGCGGGTAACGGGTGGCGAGCTCTTGGGACATCGTGCCTCTCCTGCTGATCAAGGGTGCTGATCGGTCCTGCTGATCGGGGCGCTACCACCGATCAGGATGCAAGACCGCAGCCAAGAGCATCGACATCGCCAATGACAATTTCGAGAACGCCCCGGCGCCCGCCCGCGATCAGCGGGTCGGCTTGACCGTCACCGGCGCCTTGCCCGAGCGCATTTGCTCCAGCAGCGGCGCACATTGATTGGGCTCGTCACCGCTGGGCGCCACCAACGCCAGCAAACCGGCAGCCGGGCCGGCGATCAGCCCCAGCGCCACCATGCCCGCGCCGCGCAGCATCAGCGGCACCGCCTTGACCCCGGCGCTGGGCTTGATGAACTTGCCCTGCACATACAACGGCGAACGCAGGGAGAACAGCCGCAGGCCCTTGGATTCCGGAGTGATGGTCAGGTCCAGTTGCTCAGTGGCCAGGTTGGCCGTGCCATCGATGTAGATCACCGCATTCTCGGTATCGAAAACGAACAGCCGGGGGCTGGCCAGACCGCTCTTGATGCCGAAGTCGGCCGCCGCGCAATTGATCTTCACTTCCTTGTCGCCAAACATCTTGCCGACCACGTAATTGCCCACGTTCAGCCCGGCGATTTCCATCAGGCTGCGGCTGATGGCACCGTCATTGATGAGCATTTTCAGGTCGCCGTTGGCGGTGCCCAGCAGCGCTGCCACCGAGTTGCCCCGGCCACTGATGTCGGCGTCGCCATTGAGCTCGCCAAAGCTGGTTTTCATCGGTTCAAAGCTGGGGAACAACTGCTTGAGCTTGAAGTTGCGCGCCGTCAGCCGGGCTCGGCCTTCCAGCGGTGTGGCGTGGCCATTGAGACGAATCTGCGCATCGAGCTTGCCACCGGCCACGCCGAAACGCAGGGGTTCGAGGCTGAGTTGGCCATCGTTGAGCACCAGGTGGGTGTACAGGTCATTGAACGGCAACTCGGCGCTGTGGACGATGCGTTTACCGGTGAACTCGACGTCAGCGTCCATATCGCCCCAGCGCTCGGTGCGGAACTCTTCCACCGGCAGCACCTTGTCTGCCGGTTGCTTGCTTTCGCCGCCCCGGGCCTTTTGCTTGGCGTTGGAGTCGGCGCCGATCAACGGCGCCAGGTCGCGGAATAGCAATTGGTTGGAGACCAGGGCGCCCGTCAACTTGGGCCGCGGCTGGCTGGCCTGGTACGTCAGGTTGCCGTGGATGTCGCTGTCGCCGATCTTGCCGTTGAAATCCTGGTAGCTGAAAGTGGCACCTGCCGGGTCGCGCAGTTTAGCGGTCAGGTGGCCGTCGGTGGCGTAAGGCGGGGAATCCGGCAAGGTCACCCCGGTCAGCGGATAGAGGTTGCCCAGGCTGCTGCCGGCCAGTTTCAGGCGCAGGTCCAGGGCCCCCAGGTTCAGGGGATCGGTCAGGCTGCCGCGCAATTCGACGCGGGTGTCGGCGATGCTCACCTGGGCTTGCAGCGGAAACGGCACGCTGGAGTCCTGCAAAGCCAGGAGGCCGCCGATCTTGCCGGTGCCGCTGAGCGCCTGCCCGTGATATTGGCCTTTAACATTCAGGGCAAACGCATAGGCCTGAGGCTCATGCCCTTTTTCCCGAACCTTTTTCGCCTCGTTGTCGCCTACGATGTCACTGAAGGGAATCGGCTTGCCCAGGGAGTCGATCAACACGTCGAGCTGGGTCTTCAGGCTTTGGTCATCGAGGGTCACATGGCCCTTGTCGAAGCCGATGGCACCAATGTCCACCACCCAGCTGGAGGGTTCGGCATCGGGGTCCTTGGGGTCGAAGGTGAAGGTCCAGTTAGCGCGGCCGTCCGCCAGGCGTTGCAGGGCGGCATTGGGTTCGGTCAGGTCGATGCGCGGAATGCTCACGCGCTGGGCCAGCAGGGCCAGGGGCGAAATACGCAGTTCGACGCGCTTGAGGCTGACCATCTGCGGCGCCTTGGACCAGTCGGGGTTGCCCAGGGTCAGGTCCTGCGCCACCACATGGGGCCAAGGCACCCAGGCCCGCCAGCCGCCCTGGTCAGGCTCGCGCTGCCAGATCACCGACAGGTCGCCATTGATCGCAAAGGGCCGATGCAGCTCGGCAGACACCTTGTCGTTGATCGTCGGCTTGAGACGGTTCCAATCGAAGAAAGCGACCAGTACCACTAACAGCGCCAGGAGCAGGATCAGGCTGCTGAACGTCCAGACGAGAATTTTACGAGTGCGCGTCATTGCACAGGGCTCCTGATGACAGCTGGGCTTCGCCACCGCGAGGCCCATTTGAAATGCCGGGGAAAGATCCCGCGGCCATGAAAACTACGACTGACAAACCGCGTGCAGGTTTAACCCAGATGCCGATTGCAGCCCAAAAAAAGCCAGATTCCTGACCAAAGCATCAATTTGGCGTTACCGCCCCCGCCCAATCAAGCGGCACAAGTGGGTCGTAAATACCCACTCCGGTGCAAAAAAACCGGCCGAAAACGCCCGTTCTAGAGCCCTCACGACAAACAATCAATTCCGTTGATTATTACCATTGCGTTTATGAACTTTTATATCGATTTAGCGGGCGTAAAATTGCCTCCGTACCCACTTTATCGCCCTCCCACGGAGCACCCCATCATGAAACGCCACGTATTGTTGAGCCTCACCCTGTCGATCCTTGCCGCCAACGCCTTCGCCCTGCCGGCAGCCGAGCAAGCCACGCCACAAGTCAAAGCCAGCCACAGTGTGTTCAGCCAGACCCTCGCCGAAGACGGTTATGATCGCACTCCACAAGGTCAAACCCTTGCTGAAGATGGCTATGATCGCACCCCACAAGGCCAGACCGTTGCCGAAGATGGCTACGACCGCACC
>NZ_JALQCW010000029.1 GCF_023241715.1 Pseudomonas morbosilactucae | reverse complement strand
AAAGAGGATGCGCAGTTTAGGGACCTCCATGCGCATTCCGAGTGTGCTTTAAGGCCACATGATCGAAGCACAGGTGGTTTTCGTGCAGGGCCTAGCTTCCGAACGACTCCCAGTCGATCACCCCGACCTTGTCATTGGGCTGGATATCCAGCACCGCGCCGTCGTCACGCCGCTGCAGAATGGAGCGCCCCACGGACAGCTTCTTGCGGGTCTGGTGGTTGACCGCGGTGGACTCCTGGGTCGGGCTGAACAATAGACGGTCCGGCGCATCCTGGCGCACGCGCATGCCTGCCGGGTAATGCCATTCCCCAAGCTGCACCGGCTTGGCCAGGACTCCCGACCATTGGCGCAACTGCTGGTTCTCATCCAGATCCAGGGTCAGCGACAGGAACTGCATGCCCTGGTACGCCACGGGACGCGGTACCTCACCGTCAGTGCGCACGATAAAGCCTGAGGACTCGTGGAACACCTGGCTACCCGCGGGCCAGGTGACATCGGCCAACCGAGCCTCCGGGCTCAGATGGCATTCATCGAAACGCCAGCGGCTGGGAAAGGTCCGGTCTTCAACGCTGCGGTCAAAGCTGACCCAGCCGCCGCCCTTGCAGGGCCAGCCCGCCACTGGCTGGTCGTCCACCAGCAACAGTTTTGAAAAGTAATAATGCAGCGGCATCTCTATTTCGCTGACCTGCACGCCCAGCACCGTCTGCGGCGCCGTGAACGTCGCATGTTCAACGCTTTGCAGGCCCGACAGCTGCGACTCCCCCTTCCAGTCCACCGGGTCCAGGGTATCGAGCTTGACCAGAGTCCCCGCCGGGAAATGCAGTTCGTCCAGTTGCAGATCGGCTTGCAGCCGCGGGTTCAGCGCCTGGGTGCGCTCTTGCTGGGCGATGGAGAGCGCCACCATGCCCCAGACAAACTTGAGCCCCAGGCCGACGAAAAACAGCATCACCAGTGTCAGGGGTACGTGCAGCCACAGACGCTTGCGCAGCCGCTGGCGTTTTTCCGGGTGACGCAGCGCCATGACCAGGGATACCAATCCCGCCACGCTGACACCGAAAAGGATCAGCAACAGATACAGGTACATGAGCGCGATGGGGCTGGGGCCGAAAATCAAGGGGGAACATCCGTGCTCTGGCAGAAGCCGCGCATCGTGCCAAATTTTACCCGGCGGGCATACCGCGGATGACACGTAGCGCCGTTGAAACGCGCACTCGCCTGCATAGCATCCACCGCAGGTCGAAAACCTTATGCACGGGCCACGGAACTCATTCGGGTCGTCTGTAATCAAATTATTCCAGATACCCCCCAGTCGGAGTCACTCACCATGCGTCTAAAAATAGCTGTCGCAACACTTGCCTTGCTTTCCCTCCCTGTCGGTTCGGCAATGGCCGACAGCTTCTGGCGTAACGTCATTTCCTCCGGTGCCACCACCGGTTCCACCTACCTGACCTTCAAGGACCACAAACTGATCGTTGCTGCCCAGGACGATGCCGGTAGTTTTGTCGCCAGTGAAGGCAGCATCCGCGGTCCGTACCTGGAAGCCGCCATGCAGAAAGTGCGTGCCGAGAACCCGGGCCTGCAGGCCACGGACATGGAACTGGCCAACGCGATCCTGGCGAAGAACGCCGTCGCCCAGGAATGATCTGCGCAAGCTAAAAAAAGCCGCTTCCTCTTATGAGGCAAGCGGCTTTTTTTTGCCCGACGAAGCCACAGCGCTCAGCGGTAGGCGTCCACCGGTACGCAGGCGCAAAACAGGTTGCGGTCGCCATAGACGTTGTCCACCCGGTTGACCGTAGGCCAATATTTGTGGGCCTTGGTATGGGCGCTGGGCAATACCGCGCGCTCAATGCTGTAGGGCCGTTCCCAAACGCCAGTGATGTCCGCCAGCGTATGAGGCGCGCCCTTGAGCGGGTTGTTGTCAGGCGGCCAATGACCGTCCTGGACCTGGGCAATCTCCGCGCGGATGCTCAACATGGCTTCGACAAACCGGTCCAGCTCGGCCTTGGACTCGCTTTCGGTCGGCTCGACCATCAGCGTGCCCGGCACCGGGAACGACATGGTCGGGGCATGGAAACCGTAATCCATCAGGCGCTTGGCCACGTCCTCTTCGCTGATGCCAGTCAGGGCCTTGAGCGGGCGCAGATCAAGAATGCATTCATGGGCCACCCGGCCGTTACGCCCGCTGTAGAGCACCGGGAATGCACCGCCGAGTTGCTGGGCCAGGTAGTTGGCCGCGAGGATCGCCACCTCGCTGGCATCCGCCAATTGCGGGCCCATCATGGCGATGTACATCCAACTGATGGGCAAGATACTGGCACTGCCCCAGGGCGCGGCGCTGACGGCAGGGTTCTGCGGCAGGGGCCCGTCGATCGGCACCACCGGGTGGTTGGCGACAAAGGGCGCCAGGTGCGCGCGCACGCCGATGGGCCCCATGCCCGGCCCGCCCCCGCCATGGGGAATGCAAAAAGTCTTGTGCAGGTTCATGTGGGACACATCGGCACCAATGTCCGCCGGACGGGCCAGGCCCACCTGGGCATTGAGGTTGGCGCCGTCCATGTACACCTGGCCGCCGTGGCGGTGGATCACCTCACAGATCTCGCTGATGCCTTCCTCGTAGACACCATGGGTCGAGGGGTACGTCGCCATCAGGCAGGACAACTGCTCGCCGGCGGCCAGGGCCTTGGCCTTGAGGTCTTCAAGATCGACATTGCCGGCCTCGTCGCAATCGACGATCACCACGTGCATGCCGGCCATTTGCGCCGATGCCGGGTTGGTGCCGTGGGCCGACGCCGGGATCAGGCAGATATGCCGCCCGCCCTGCACCCGGCTTTCATGGTATTTGCGAATCGCCAGCAGCCCCGCGTACTCACCCTGGGCACCGGAGTTGGGCTGCATGCACACCGCATCGAAACCGGTGATCGCACATAACCAGCGCTCCAGCTCATCGATCAGCAACGTATAGCCCCGCGCCTGCTCGCGAGGCACGAACGGATGCAGGTTGGCGAAGGCCGGCCAGGTGATGGGGATCATCTCGCTGCTGGCATTGAGCTTCATGGTGCAGGAGCCCAGGGGGATCATCGATTGGTTGAGGGCCAGGTCCTTGTTTTCCAGCTGCTTGAGGTAGCGCAGCATCTCGGTTTCGCTGTGGTGAGCGCTGAACACCGGATGGGTCAGGTAGCGGCTGGTGCGCAACAGTTCATCGGGGATGCCCGACTCCAGCGCCTCGGCATCCAGTTGCGCGACGTCCAGGCCATGGTCGGCACCGAGAAATACATCAAACAACCGGGCCACGGTGGTTTCATCGCAGGTTTCATCCAGGCTCAAGCCCAAATGGCCACGCCCGAGAATCCGCAGATTGATGTGCAACGCCTTGGCGCTCTCGATGATCGCTGTCTGGCTGCCGCCGACTTCCAGGGTCAGGGTGTCGAAGAAGCTCCGGTTCAGGCGCTTGATGCCGTGCCGCTCAAGGCCGCTGGCGAGGATACAGGTCAGCCGATGCACCCGTTGGGCGATGCGCTTGAGCCCCACAGGGCCGTGATAGACGGCATAGAAGCTGGCGATATTGGCCAGCAGCACCTGGGCCGTGCAGATGTTGGAGTTGGCCTTCTCCCGGCGAATATGTTGCTCGCGGGTTTGCAGCGCCATGCGCAGGGCAACGTTGCCCGGGCGTCCCGGGAGACGCCGATGATGCGCCCGGGCATCGCCCGCTTGAACTCGTCGCGGCAGGCAAAATACGCCGCGTGGGGCCCGCCGTAGCCCATGGGCACGCCAAAGCGCTGGGACGAACCGAAGACCACATCGGCGCCCATTTCACCGGGAGGCGTCAGCAGCAACAGGCTCAGCAAGTCGGCAGCGACACACGCCAGGGCCTGCTGCGCGTGCAACTGGTCGATCAGCGGCCGCAGGTCAAGAATCTCGCCATGAGTGTCCGGGTACTGCAACAGGGCGCCGAATACCTGATGCGCAGCCAGGTTCTGCGGCGTATCCACCACCAGTTCGATGCCGAAGCCTTCGGCCCGGGTCTGCACCACGGACAGGGTCTGGGGATGGCAGTTTTCATCGACGAAGAACAGGTTGCTCTTGGACTTGGCCACGCGCTTGGCCAGGGCCATGGCTTCCGCCGCTGCCGTGGCCTCGTCCAGTAACGAGGCGTTGGCCAGGTCGAGCCCGGTGAGGTCGATGGTCAGTTGCTGAAAGTTGAGCAAGGCCTCCAGCCGGCCCTGGGCAATCTCCGGCTGATAAGGCGTGTACGCGGTGTACCAACCTGGGTTTTCCAGGACGTTGCGCAGGATTACCGTCGGCGTCAGGGTGCCGTGGTAACCCATGCCGATCAGGCTGGTCCACAGCTCATTCTGCTCGGCATACCCCCGCAGCCTGGCCAGCGCCGCCGCTTCATCCAGGGCGGGTGGCAACTCCAGCGGGCGATTCAGGCGGATGCCCGGCGGCACCGTCTGCTCGATCAATTCGACCCGGCTACCCAGCCCCAGGCTGTCGAGCATGGCTTGCTGCTCGGCCGCATCGGGCCCCAGGTGACGTCGCAGAAAAGCATGGGGGTCGCGCAACTGGCTCAGAGGCAACAACTGGGACATGACGGGCTCTCTCTTGGCTGGCACTCAGCCTCGATGCAACACGGTCAACGCAGCATAGCAGCCGATCCCGGCAGCGACGGTCTGGCGCGGCGACGGCAGACGGACCATGATGCTGGCCTTTGCTGGCGCCGCCACGGTGCGCCGTTATCCACGCCTTCATCGTCCGCTTATCGGGTGCCCATCGTCATGAGCCAACTGCCTTTCCTGCCGTTCTCCAAACCCACCATCGATGAAGCCACCATCGCCGCCGTTGGCGAGGTGCTGCGTTCCGGCTGGATCACCAGCGGCCCCAAGGTCCAGGCGTTTGAGGCACAACTCTCGGAGTACTTCGGCGGGCGCCCGGTGCGCACCTTCAACTCCGGCACCTGCACCATGGAGATTGCCCTGCGTATTGCCGGCATCGGCCCGGGTGATGAGGTCATTACCACGCCGATCTCCTGGGTGGCGACCGCCAACGTGATTCTCGAAGTCGGCGCCACCCCGGTGTTTACCGATATCGATCCGGTCACCCGTAATATCGACCTGGCCCAGGTCGAAGCCGCCATCACCCCCCGCACCAAAGCCATCATCCCGGTGTACCTCGCGGGCTTGCCGGTGGACATGTCGCGCCTGTACGCCCTGGCCCAGCGCCACGGCCTGCGGGTGGTGGAAGATGCCGCCCAGGCCTTGGGGTCAAGCTGGAACGGCCAGCGCATCGGCGCCACGGGCGACTTTGTGTCGTTCAGCTTCCAGGCCAACAAGAACGTCACCTGCGCCGAAGGCGGCTGCCTGGTGCTGAACAACGCCGAAGAAGTGCGCCTGGCGGAGAAATACCGCCTGCAAGGCGTGACCCGCAACGGCTTCGACGGCCTGGATGTGGACGTGCTGGGCGGCAAGTTCAATATGACCGATGTGGCCGCCGCCATCGGCCTCGGCCAGTTCGCCCATATCCATGCCCTCACCGCCCACCGACGGGCCCTGGCCCGGCATTACTTCGAATGTTTCGGCAACGACTTCGAGGCGCGCTACGGCGCCCAATTGCCACCCGCGGACTTCACCCAGAGCAACTGGCACTTGTTCCAACTGGTGCTGCCGGAACGCAGTGACGGCAAGCCGGCGCGGGCCACTTTCATGGAGCAGATGCAGGAACGGGGGATTGGCATCGGCTATCACTACCCGCCGATTCACTTGCTCAGCCTGTACCGCGAACGCGGCTTCAAGGAGGGAATGTTTAGCGTGGCGGAACGGGTCGGTCGCTTGATCGTCTCGTTGCCGATGTTCAGCAGCATGAGCCTGAGCGACGTGGAGCGCTCGGTAGCTGCTGTGAAAGAGGTGTTGGCACGTTGATCGGCCAACGCAAGCAAGCGTGCACCTGCAACAGGGCCGCTTGCTCGTGGGGAGCGGCTTACTCGCCGATAGCGGCCTTGTAGCCGGCAGCGTCCAGCAGCTTGTCCAGGTCAGCCGGGTTGCTCGGCTTGAGCTTGAAGATCCAGGCGCCGTACGGGTCGCTGTTGAGCAATTCAGGGCTGGCGCTGAGGTCTTCGTTGACTGCAATCACCTCGCCAGCCACCGGCGCATAGATGTCGGAAGCCGCCTTCACGGACTCCACCACACCGGCCTGGTCGCCAGCACCGAACTGGTTGCCGACTTCGGTCAGCTCGACGAACACCACGTCACCCAGGGCTTCCTGGGCGTGGTCGCTGATACCCACGGTCACGCTGCCATCGGCTTCCAGACGGGCCCATTCATGGCTTTCGGCAAAACGCAGGTCGGCAGGGATATCGCTCATGTTCTGTGTCCTCAAGAAGAAATGTCAGCGGCTCGACGCACGCCGGAAATAAGTTAGATCAAGGTTTTGCCGTGGCGCACAAAGGTCGGTTTAACCACCCGGACCGGGTACCACTTGCCACGGATCTCCACCTCGGCACGGTCAGCGGTGGCCATCGGTACCCGCGCCAGGGCGATCGATTTGCTCAACGTAGGAGAGAAACTACCACTGGTGATCTCACCTTCGCCAACATCGGCGATGCGCACCACCTGATGAGCGCGCAAAACCCCGCGTTCCTCCAGCACCAACCCCACCAATTTCTGCTTCACGCCGGACGCCCGCTCGGCTTCCAGGGCAGTGCGGCCGATGAATTTGCGCGAGCTGGGTTCCCAGGCAATGCTCCAGGCCATATTGGCCGCCAGGGGCGATACCGTCTGATGAATGTCCTGGCCGTAGAGGTTCATGCCGGCTTCAAGGCGCAGGGTGTCACGGGCACCCAGGCCGATCGGCGAGATACCGGCACCCACCAGATCGTTGAAAAAAGCCGGGGCCTGGTCCGCCGGCAGGGCGATCTCCAGGCCGTCTTCACCGGTGTAGCCGGTGCGCGCAATAAACCAGTCACCGTCGAAATGGGCTTCAAAAGGCTTGAGCTGCTGAATCAGGGCGCCACGGGACTGGCTCACCAGTTCGGCGATCTTGTGCCGCGCCTGGGGCCCTTGAATGGCCAACATGGCCAGCTCCGGACGTTCCTGCAACTGGACTTGATAGTCCCCGCGCTGGGCCTGCATCCAAGCCAGGTCCTGGTCCCGGGTGGCGGCGTTGACCACCAGGCGATAACCGGCCTCGGTGCGGTACACAATCATGTCGTCGACGATGCCGCCCTGCTCGTTGAGCATGGCGCTGTACAACGCCTTGCCGGTGCTTTGCAGGCGCTCGACGTCATTGGCCAGCAAGTGCTGGAGCCAGGCGGTGGCCTGGGCGCCGCTGATGTCGATCACGGTCATGTGGGATACATCGAAAACCCCACAGTCACGGCGCACCTCATGGTGTTCCTCGACCTGGGAGCCGTAATGCAAGGGCATATCCCAACCGCCAAAATCGACCATCTTCGCGCCAAGGGCGAGGTGCAGGTCATACAGAGGCGTACGCTGTCCCATGGGTTTCTCCTTCCGGGCGTGGCGAAGGTGCGGACAACGCTGAAACGGGTAAAAACCTCGCGTCCACGGGCTTTCAACCGGCTTCAGCGACCCGGCTGATACAGCGGACCGCACCGAATGCCGCGCATTGTAGCCGCAAGGTCGTGGGCTGGCACCTAACCGATTCGTGCGGCGGAGCGGCGAATCAGGCCAATCACCGGTAGCAGGCCCACCAGCACCAGGGTCAGGGCCGGCAGAGATGCACGCGCCCACTCGCCCTCGCTGGTCATCTCGAAGATCCGCACCGCCAGCGTGTCCCAGCCGAACGGGCGCATCAGCAGAGTGGCGGGCATTTCCTTGAGCACGTCGACGAACACCAGCAGCGCTGCGCTCAAGGTCCCCGGCAGCAATAACGGTAGATACACTTTGAAAAACAGTCGTGGCCCGCTGACCCCCAAACTGCGGGCAGCTTCCGGCAAGGACGGACGGATCCGCGCCAGGCTGCTTTCCAGTGGCCCATAGGCCACCGCGATAAAGCGCACCAGGTACGCCAGTATCAAGGCCGAGAGGCTGCCCAGCAGCAACGGCTTGCCCGCCCCGCCGAGCCAACCCGACAACGGGATCACCAGCTCCCGATCCAGGTAGCTGAAGGCCAACATGATCGACACGGCCAGCACCGAGCCCGGCAACGCATAGCCCAGGTTGGCCAGGCTGACGCCGGTGCTGATCGTGCGGTTCGGCGCCAGGCGTCGGGCGAAGGCCAGCAGCAGCGCCACGGACACGGTGATCAGCGCCGCCATGCCACCCAGGTACAAGGTGTGGACAATCAACCCGGCATAACGCTCGTCCAGGTCGAAGCGCCCCCGCTGCCAGAACCACACCACCAGTTGCAGCATGGGAATCACAAAGGCGCAGGCGAACACCAGCAGGCACCAGGCGCTGGCTGCCAAGGCCTTGGCCCCGTGCAGGTGATACAGCGCCTTGCCCCGGGGCCGCTCGTTACCCGCGCGGCTGGCCCCTCGGGCCCGACGCTCGCCATAGAGCACCAGCATCACCGCCAACAGCAACAGGCTGGCCAGTTGCGCCGCGCTGGAGAGGCTGAAGAAGCCGTACCAGGTTTTGTAGATGGCGGTGGTGAAGGTGTCGAAATTGAACACCGCCACCGCGCCGAAATCCGCCAGGGTCTCCATCAGCGCCAGGGCCACGCCCGCGCCAATGGCCGGTCGCGCCATGGGCAGGGCCACGCGCCAGAATGCCTGCCAGGGCGACTGCCCGAGCACCCGTGCAGCTTCCATCAGGCCCTTGCCCTGGGCCAGGAACGCGGTACGCGCCAACAGGTAGACGTAGGGGTAGAACACCAGCACCAGCACCAGGATCACGCCGCCGGTGGAGCGCACCCGCGGCAGGCGCAGGCCCGTGCCGAACCACTCGCGCAACAGGCTTTGCACCGGGCCGGCAAAGTCCAGCAGGCCGACAAAGACAAAGGCCAGCACGTAGGCGGGAATGGCGAACGGCAGCATCAAGGCCCAGTCCAGCCAGCGGCGCCCGGGGAATTCGCAGAGGCTGGTGAGCCAGGCCAGGCTGACCCCCAGCAGGGTCACGCCGACGCCCACTCCAAGTACCAGGGTCAGGGTGTTGCCCAGCAGGCGCGGCATCTGGGTTTCCCACAAGTGGGACCAGATTTGCGGGTCGATATTTTGCCAGGACAGCACCAGCACGCTCAGCGGCAGCAGCACCAGGGCGGCGACGGCAAAAACCGGCAGGTACCAACGGCGTTGGGCGGGATGGGCCAAGGGCAAGCTCTCTCGTGCAGGGCGTTATGAGCCTGCGATGTGTGAGGGGGCCAATAAAAAAACGCCCCGCAGAAGCGGGGCGCAGTATAACGGCAGGCTTAGTTCCAGCCAGCACGGTCCATCAAGCGAATGGCTTCGGCCTGGCGCTTGCCGGCGATTTCCACGGGCAGGGTGTCGGCGACGAATTTGCCCCAACTGGCCACTTCAGCCGACGGTTTCACCGCCGGGTTGGCCGGGAACTCCTGGTTGACGTCGGCAAAGATCTTCTGCGCTTCCGGGGTGGTCATCCACTCCACCAGGGCCTTGGCGGCTTCCGGGTGTGGCGCGTGCTTGGTCAGGCCGATGCCCGACAGGTTGACATGCACGCCACGGTCACCCTGGTTCGGCCAGAACAGCTTCACCGCCAGGTCCGGCTTCTGCTTGTGCAGGCGGCCGTAGTAGTAGGTGTTGACGATGCCCACATCGCATTGCCCGGCGTTGATCGCCTCCAGCACCGCGATGTCGTCGGAGAACACGTCGGTGGACAGGTTGTTGACCCAGCCCTTGAGGATTTCCTCGGTCTTCGCCGCACCGTGGGTTTCAATCAGGGTGGCGGTCAGCGACTGGTTGTAGACCTTCTTCGCCGTACGCAGGCACAGGCGACCTTCCCACTGCTTGCCGGCCAGGGCTTCGTAGGTGGTCAGGTCAGCCGGTTTGACCCGGTCGGTTGAGTAGGCCAGGGTCCGCGCCCGCAGGCTGAGGCCGGTCCAGGCGTGGGAAGATGCGCGGTATTGCAGGGGAATGTTGGCGTCGATGACCTTGGAGGTGAAGGGCTGCAGAATGCCCATCTGCTCGGCTTGCCAGAGGTTGCCGGCATCCACGGTGAGCAGCAGGTCGGCCGTGGCGTTCTCGCCCTCGGCCTTGATCCGCTGCATCAACGGGGCTTCCTTGTCGGTGATGAACTTGACCTTGACCCCGGTCTTCTCGGTGTAGGCATCGAACACCGGCTTGATCAGCTCGTCGATCCGCGAGGAATAGACCACCACCTCATCCGCCGCCTGGGCGGTGCCGCCAATGAGGGTGAGTGCCAGGGCAGTCAGTAGACGCTTAGGTACCAACATGGGAGCAGTCTCTCGAATTCAAAATGAGGCGAAATGATAAGGACTCACATTTAGCATCTCAACCGAACCCGGCGCCGAGGAGTTACCAGATGTTGCATAGGCCTGGCAGGCGCGGCCGGCGTCACCGCCAAGCCGGCTCAGGCCAGGGGTTTCAGGCTTTGGCCAGGGCTGGCAGATCACCGCTGAGGCCCAGCGCCTGACGCACAAACAGCGCCTTGGCTTCAGGCATCTGCTCGACCACCTTGAGCCCGGTATTGCGCAACCAGCGCAAGGGCAGCGGGTCGGCCTGGAACAAGCGCTCGAAGCCCTCCATCGCCGCCATCAGCGCCAGGTTGTGGGGCATGCGCCGCCGCTCGTAGCGACTCAGCACCTTGGCATCGGCCAGCCGCTCGCCACGGCCGGCCGCCTGCAGCAGCACCTCGGCCAGCACCGCCGCGTCCAGAAAGCCCAGGTTGACCCCCTGCCCCGCCAACGGGTGAATGGTGTGGGCCGCATCGCCAATCAAGGCCAGCCCCTCGGCGACGTAGCGCTTGGCATGACGCTGGCGCAACGGCACGCACAACCGCGGGTCCGCACTCAGCACTGAGCCCAGGCGGCCTTCAAAGGCTCGCTCCAGCTCGCTGCAAAACGTGTCATCGTCCAGGGTCATCAGGCGCTCGGCCTCGGTCGGGGTGGTCGACCAGACAATGGAGCACCAATCCTCTTGCCCATCGCGCTCAAGGGGCAGGAACGCCAAGGGGCCGTTGTCGGTAAAGCGCTGCCAGGCCGTGCGTTGATGGGGCTGGCTGCTGCGCACGCTGGTGACGATCGCGTGGTGCAGGTAATCCCACTCGCGGGTGGCACAACCGGTCAGGCGGCGCACCGCCGAATTGGCGCCGTCTGCGGCAATCACCAGAGGCGCGCGCAAGGTGCGGCCATCGGCCAGGGTCAGCAGCCAGTCATCGCCGGAGCGACGCATCTGCTCCAGACGGGCATTGGCCAGCATGCCCAGGTCGCACTCGTGCAGGCGCTCCAGCAACGCATCCTGCACCACCCGGTTCTCGACGATATGCCCGAGCACCTCGGCATGCACGCTGGCCGCGGAGAAGTGAATCTGCCCGGTGCCGCTGCCGTCCCAGACCTGCATATCCGCATAAGGGTTGGCGCGGCGCCGAAGCACGCCGTCCCACGCCCCCAGGCGTTGCAGGATCCGCTGGCTGGCGGCCGACAAGGCACTGACCCGTGGCTCGAACGCGGCCTCGGGTTCGAAGGGCTTGACCGTCAGCGAGCTGCCGTCCAGCAGCAGCACGTCCAGGCCGCTGTCCTGCAGCGCCAGCGCCAGGGCGCTACCGACCATTCCGGCCCCGACAATCAGCAGATCTGCGCGCATGTCCATGCTTTAAGCCTGTCTCGCTTGCGGCTTGAGCCGCACGTAAAGGGTTTTATCGACCCGCGCCACCAAGGTGCCGGCGCCGTCGTGGATCTCCACCTGCAACTGCGGCAGGTACTTGTCGCCATGGGCGGTTTGTTGGCGAATCTCGTCGAGCAACGGCTCGTCGATACTGAACCGGACGAACACCGGCCCCTTGCCTGGGCTGATGAAATCAATGGCGGCGGCCTTGTCCCAGACGATGTACTCGCGGCCCAGGTTTTCCATCAGCATCAGCATGAAAAACGGATCGACCATGGAATACAGGCTGCCGCCGAACTGAGTACCGACGTAGTTGCGGTTGTACCACCCCAGCCCCATGGCCACCCGCACTTCGCGAAAGTCCGCACTGATGTGCCGTACTCGCACGCCAGCACCAAAATACGGCGGGTAAAGGGTCATGATCCAACGCAGCAAACGTGCCTTGCCCAGGCGCCGGGTCAGCCACTCACGCATCGGGACGCGTCCCCAAGCCCATGGCCTGCCGGGCAAACCAGCGCTTGGCCGGAGGCAACAAGTCCAGCCCCAGCAAGCCCAGGTTGCGCCCCAGGGACACCAGTGGCTGTTGGCTGCCGAACAAGCGGGTGACCTGGTCAGAGAAGCCGACGGTCAGGTCCTGATCCAGGCGCTGACGCTCACGATAAGCCTGCAAGGTGGCGAAATCCCCCGGCACGCGGTCGCTGGCCAGCAGCGCATCGGCCAAGGCCTGGGCATCACGCAGGGACAGGTTGAAACCCTGGCCGGCAATCGGGTGCAGGCTGTGGGCGGCATTGCCCAGCACCACCAGGTGGGAGCGCACCTGCTCCTCGGCCTCAACCAGGGTCAACGGGTACAGGTGCCGCGCGCCCACTTGCTTCAGGGTGCCCAGGCGATAGCCGAACACGCCCTGCAGTTCGCTGAGAAAAGCGCGCTCATCCAGCGCCGCCAGGCGTTGCGCGTCCATCCCCTGGCGGGTCCAGACCAGCGCACAGCGGTTGTCCGCCAGGGGCAGCAGGGCCATCGGCCCATCGTCGGTAAAACGCTCGAAAGCCATGCCGTTGTGGGCTTCGCTGGGGGTGATATTGGCGATCAGCGCACTCTGGTTATAGGGGCGTTTCTTGACCCCGATCCCCAGTTGCTCACGCAGCCCGGAGCGGCCGCCATCGGCCAGCACCGCCAGGTCGCACTCCAGGGTGGTTTCATCATTCAGCGTCAGGCGATAGCCGGCTTCCAGGGGTTCAAGACGGGTGACTTCAGCCGGGCAGCGCCAACTGATCACGTCCTTGTCCAGCCCCTGCCAGAGGCACTGGCCGAGCCAGGCGTTTTCCACCACATAGCCCAGGGCCGGAACCCCTTCTTCCATGGCCGACAGCCGTGCTGTGGAAAACCGCCCCCGGTCCGACACATGGATTTGCTTGATCGGTTCGGCGCGGCGGGAGATCTCCTGCCACAGGCCCAGGCGCTGATAAATCTGCCGCGCGCCAAAGGACAGCGCCGAGGAACGGGCGTCGTAGCTGGGTTGATAGCTGTCCCCCGGAGCGAAGGGTTCGATCAGCACGATCTTCCAGCCCCGGGCCTTGGCCCCGGCTTGCAACGCCAGGGCCAGGCTGGCGCCGACCAGGCCACCGCCGATGATCGCCAGATTGACCCGGCTCACAGCGCCGGCACCTGGGCCGCGGCCATCAAGGCCTCGATCTCGGCCACGGTTTTCGGCACGCCACTGGTGAGAATTTCACACCCCTGCTTGGTCACTACCACGTCGTCCTCGATGCGCACGCCAATGCCGCGCCACTTCTTAGCCACATTCAGATTGTCCGGGGCAATGTAGATACCCGGCTCCACCGTCAGCGCCATGCCGACCTCCAGCACTCGCCATTGGTCGCCGACTTTGTACTCGCCCACGTCATGCACATCCATGCCCAGCCAGTGACCGGCGCGGTGCATATAGAAGGCCTTGTAGGCTTCGCTGGCGATCAGCTCGTCGACATCACCTTCCAGCAGCCCCAACCTCACCAGGCCGGCGGTGATCACTTGCACCGTGGCCTCGTGGGCCTGGTTCCAGTGCTTGTTCGGCGCGATCTCGGCAAAGGCCGCTTCCTGGGAAGCCAGGACCACTTCATAGATCGCCTTCTGCTCCGGCGAAAACGTGCCGTTGACCGGCCAGGTGCGGGTAATGTCGCTGGCGTAGCAGTCAATCTCGCAGCCGGCGTCGATCAGCACCAGGTCGCCGTCCTTGAGCACGGCGTCATTCTCCTGGTAGTGCAGGATGCAGCCATTGCGCCCGGCCGCGACGATGGAACCGTAGGCCGGCATCTTCGCGCCGCCCTTGCGGAACTCGTAATCCAGCTCGGCCTCCAGGCTGAACTCGTACAGGCCAGGACGACTGGCCTGCATGGCACGGATGTGGGCCTGGGCGGAAATCCTCGCGGCCTCGCGCATCACCTTCACTTCGGCTGCCGATTTATACAGACGCATGTCGTGCAGCAGATGATCCAGGGCAACGAACTCGTTCGGCGGCTGGGCGCCCAGGTGCGCCTTGGAACGGATCACATTGATCCAGTCCATCAGGTGGCGATCGAATTCAGGGTTGCTGCCCATGGCCGAGTAGACCCGGTCACGGCCTTCAATCAGGCCCGGCAGGATGTCGTCGATGTCGGTGATGGGGAAAGCGTCGTCGGCGCCATAGTCACGAATCGCACCCTCTTGCCCGGCGCGCAGGCCGTCCCAGAGTTCGCGTTCGGCGTTGCGCTCACGGCAGAACAGCACGTATTCGCCGTGCTCGCGACCGGGCATCAGGACGATCACCGCCTGGGGCTCGGGGAACCCGCTGAGGTACTGGAAATCGCTGTCCTGGCGGTACACGTGTTCGACATCGCGGTTGCGAATGGCCACGGCAGCGGCCGGCAGGATCGCGATGCTGTTGGGTTCCATCTGCGCCATGAGCGCCTTGCGGCGGCGGGAGTATTCCGATTTCGGGATATGGATCATGGGCAGACGGAGTTTCCTGTCGAACGATTAATGCAGAGAAGGCTTGGCAGCCGGTGCCACGCTTTTGTTGGTCTCGGTGAACAGCAGCAAGGGAGCGACCCGCAGGTACTCCATGACTTCCATATAGTCGCTTTCGCCGTCGTCGGACTCTTCCAGCGCGTCCTGTACCTGGGCAATAGCGGCAAGGTCTTGCAACACTTCCGTGGCCTCGGTGCTCAGGGCACTGCTGTCACGGGAATTGAGGCCGAAACCGGCGAGGAAACCCTGGCACCACTGGCCCAGGGCCACGGCACGTTCGGTCAGCGGCGCATCGTCGCTGGGCAGCAACAGGACCACGGTCATGTCGTCGCTGGTCAGCTCGCCCTTGACCATTTCCTGCAGGCCGATCAGGGCGTTGCGGACGTTATCTTGCGGCTCGCCTTCGAGCAGTTCGGCGGCATCCACCAACCAACCGTCGACTTCAAAGCCGGCGCCGGCGCAACTGCGTCCCAGCAACAGGCCGTGCAATTCGGCAGGCGAAACAGGGTGACCGCTGCTGCTGAGCAGGGTGGCGAAGGCGTTGTACGGGGAATTCTGAATGGGCATGGGCAACTAGGCGCCAAGCGGCGCAATGTCTAGAATGAAGGGCTTGTATCCTAGCATCGGCAGACGCGCCAAGACTATCGAGGGCGTCAACTCGTTTGCCCAGCCAGTTGCCACTCATCAGACAAATTCAGTGGGACCCAATGGAAGACAACGACCTGCACGCGCTGATGGCCAGACTCGAATTGCTAATTACCCGGGTCGAGCAACTTAAGAGTCAAAACACACTCTTATTAGCTCAGGAAAAGACTTGGCGCGAGGAACGCGCGCACCTCATAGAAAAAAACGAAATCGCCCGGCGTAAGGTCGAATCGATGATTTCGCGCCTCAAGGCCCTGGAGCAAGACTCATGAGTTCAAGCAATAGCGTTACCGTGCAGATCCTGGATAAAGAGTATTCGATCATTTGCCCCCAGGAAGAGCGCAGCAACCTGGTGAGTGCCGCCCGCTACCTGGACGGCAAGATGCGCGAGATCCGCAGCAGCGGCAAAGTCATCGGCGCCGACCGTATCGCCGTGATGGCCGCCTTGAACATCACCCACGACCTGCTGCACAAGCAGGAGCGCCCGGACGCGCAAGTCAGCGGCTCGACCCGCGAGCAAGTGCGCGACCTGCTGGAACGGGTGGATCTGGTCCTGGCCACCGATTCGGACACAAGCAAAGCTGATTCCTGAAAGTGGTTGCGGTATACTCCCGCCACTCCCTGGGGTGCTTGCCAGTTGGTGATGTCCCTGAGCCGATTCGCACTACCCTGGAGGTTGCACGTTGGGCTGGTGTGCATGTCCGCTAGACGGAAAGCCTTAAAGCCTACTGCATCTTCCACCTTGAACTTTCGGGTTCAAGGGCTAAGCCGACAGCGGTTCGCCTGGGGAGCCTGAATTCTCGACCAATGCCAGTTATCCATGCTGGCATTGTCGTTTCCGGGTAGGCTGTTCTGCATTATCCGACCATCGATAGCTCTTACCCATGAACGAACCTGCGCCGCTTTCTCGCCCGCAACTTCGACGCATGCTGCGCAAGGCCCGCCGCGCCCTGACACCCGCCGAACAACGCCAGGCCGCCCGTGACCTGTACCGCCAACTGGCCCAGCACCCGCTGTTTCGTCGCGCCCGACACCTGTCTCTTTACCTGCCCACCGACGGCGAAATCGACCCGCGCCTGCTGCTGCGCGAGGCCCAGCGCCGGGGTAAAACCACCTACCTGCCAGTGCTCAGCGCCTGGCCACGAACCAAGATGGTTTTTCAACGCATGAGCCCCGGGGAAAAACTCCACCCCAACCGCTTCCGCATCCTCGAGCCTCGGGGCAACCCGGCACGACAACGCAAAGTCTGGACCCTGGACCTGGTGCTTCTGCCATTGGTGGGTTTCGATGATGGCGGTGGACGCCTGGGGATGGGCGGCGGCTTCTACGACCGCAGCCTGGCGTACCTGGCACGGCGCAAGAATTGGCGTAAGCCGACACTGCTGGGGCTGGCCCATGAGTGCCAGAAAGTGCCAAGGCTGGATCAGGCGAGCTGGGACGTACCGTTACAGGCAACGCTGACGGACAAAGACTGGTATTTCGCGGAGTAGGCGCCATCTGGAATCAGCGGCGCCGGAGGCAGGATCAACGCTTGAAAGGTTGCTGTTGCTGTGCGATTTCGATGGGAGCGTCTGTCTTGTTCGACCACAGACTTTGCGCATAACCCGTTGTGACCACACCCAAACCGAACAAAATAACCAACATCCATAGTAAATCCGGTTTGCGTTTCATCGATTGCCCCCCTCAGGCACTTCACACACGATGACAGCAGCGGTTTCCATTATTAGGCCGTGCAGCAGCGTCAAGCTTAAAATCCCGGCATTTTGCGATAACGTGAACCCACACGCAAATGCTGGCGTCAACCGACTGTCGGTTTGTCATAAAATTGCCCGACAACTTGTCCAATTGCCCCTGGAGAGCACACACGATGGCCTATTGGCTGATGAAGTCCGAGCCGGAAGAACTGTCGATCCAGGACTTGGAGCGCCTCGGCGAAGCCCGCTGGGACGGCGTACGCAATTACCAGGCACGCAACTTCCTGAGGGCGATGGCGGTGGGCGACGCCTTCTTCTTTTACCACTCCAGTTGCCCCGAGCCGGGCATTGCCGGGATCGGCCGAATCATCCAGGCCGCCTACCCCGACCCCACCGCCCTGGAACCTGAAAGCCACTACTTCGACCCCAAGGCCAGCGCCGAGAAGAACGCCTGGAGCGCCATCGACGTGGCCCATGTCGAAACCTTCGCCAAGGTGCTGCGTCTGGACTACCTGAAACAACAAAGCGCCCTCGCCGAACTGCCCCTGGTGCAAAAAGGCAGCCGCTTGTCAGTGATGCCGGTCACCGCCGAGCAATGGGCCGCCGTGCTCGCCCTGCGTTAAATCACGCTAGCCAAGCATCCACCAGGCAATAGGTTTAGGCTGGCGCTCTTTGCGTTGACGAACATCAAGTCGCCCAAGGCTTGGCTCGTCAAACTAGGACGCTTCAGCCGCAGGATGCTCCCATGTCGACCCAGCACCGTTCCTCCCGCCTTTTTGCCATTGCCTTATTGATTCTGCTGCTGGGTGCAGGGGGCTTTGGTTATTGGAAGTCCCTCAGCGACCGTTTGCCCGACGGCCTGAGCATGGGCAATGGCCGCCTTGAAGCCACTGAAGTGCAGATCGCCAGCAAAATCCCCGGGCGCCTGGCCGAAGTGCGGGTCAACGAGGGCGACAAGGTGCTGAAGAACCAGCTTCTGGCACGCATGGACACCCGAACCCTGGAAGCGCAACGCAGCCAGGCTGAAGCCGAAGTGGTGCGCGCCCGGGAAAACTTCGCCGCCGCCGAAGCCAATGTGCAACTGCGCCAGAGCGAACTGTTGCTGGCCCATCAGGAACTCGGGCGCTCCCAGGCCCTGTTTCGGCGCGGTTTCGCCAGCCAGCAGTTGATCGACCAACAGCAGGCCCGCCTGAACACCGGCAATGCCGCCGTGCTGGCCGCCCAGGCCCAGGTGGCGGCGGTCAAGGCCGCCATCGGCGCCGCCCAGGCCCAGGTTGCGCAACTGACCAGCGAGATTGACGACAGCAGCCTGCGCGCGCCGATCGACGGCATCATCCAGTTGCGCCTGGCCGAACCCGGTGAAGTGCTGGGTGCCGGCGGCCGGGTTTTGCTGCTGATCGACCCCAACGACCAATACATGAACCTCTACCTGCCCGCCTCGGTCACCGGGCGCCTGACCGTGGGCGACGAGGCCCGCATCCTCCTCGACGCCCTGCCCGCCCAGCCGTTGAAGGCCAAAATCAGCTTTGTAGCCGCCAAATCCCAGTTCACCCCCAAAGAAGTGGAAACCCGCGATGAGCGGCAGAAGCTGGTGTTCCGGGTCAAAGTCCGCCTGATCGAACCCAGCGCCGTGCCCCAGGCCAAACAGGGCATGCCCGGCGCCGGCTATGTACGCACCGCCCCCCTGGACTGGCCGGCCAACCTGCAATGAGCGACCTGGCGCTGCAAGCCACCGCTATCCACCACCGCTATGGCCAACAGCCGGCCCTGATCGACATCGCCTTCAGCCTGCCAGCCGGCACTCGCTGCGGTCTGATCGGGCCTGACGGCGCGGGCAAATCGAGCCTGCTGGGTTTGATTGCCGGGGTGAAAAAACTCCAGCAGGGCCAACTTGAAGTGCTCGGCGGCGACATTACCCAGCGCAAGCATCGCAATAGCCTGTATCCGCGCATCGCCTTCATGCCCCAGGGCTTGGGCGGCAACCTGTACCCCGAACTGTCCATCAGCGAGAACATCCGCTTTTTCGCCACCCTGTTCGGCCTGTCTAAACAACAGTGCGAGCAGCGCATGCATAACCTGCTGCTGGCCACCGACCTGCTGCGCTTCGCCGAACGCCCGGCGGGCAAGCTGTCCGGCGGCATGAAGCAGAAGCTCGGGCTGTGCTGTGCGTTGATCCATGAACCGGACCTGTTGATCCTCGATGAACCCACCACCGGGGTCGACCCACTGTCTCGTCGGCATTTCTGGGAGCTGGTGGACGAGGTGCGCCGGCAACGCCCGCAACTGACCTTGCTGGTGGCGACGGCCTACATGGAAGAGGCCGAGCAATTCGAACACTGCCTGATGCTCGATCGCGGCAAGCTGATCGCCCAAGGCACCAGCCGCGAACTGGCGAGCAGCACCCCCAGCGGCAAACTGGATGACGCCTTTACCCACTTCCAGGGCAGCAACGGCCACGACAATGAGCCGCTGGTGATCCCGCCACGCAGCGGCGAGCGCCAGGACATTGCCATCGAGGCCCACGAACTGACCCTGCGCTTTGGCGACTTCACCGCGGTGGACAAGGTCAGCTTCGCCATCGGCCGCGGCGAGATCTTTGGCTTCCTGGGCTCCAACGGCTGCGGCAAGACCACCACCATGAAAGTCCTCACCGGGCTGATGCCGGCCACTGAAGGCAGCGCCAAACTGCTGGGCAACCCGGTCAATGCCAAGGACCTGGCGACCCGCAAGCGCGTGGGTTTCATGTCCCAGAGCTTCTCCTTGTACGGTGAACTCAGCGTGCGTCAGAACCTGGAGCTGCACGCCCGCCTGTTCGACTTGCCGAAGGCCGAAGGTGACCAGCGGATCGAGGAACTGATCCAGCGTTTTGACCTGCAAGCGATGGCCGAACAGCCGTCCGGCGCCCTGCCCCTGGGCTTGCGCCAGCGCCTGTCCCTGGCGGTGGCGGTGCTGCACCGCCCGGAAGTGCTGATCCTCGATGAGCCGACTTCCGGCGTCGATCCGGCCGCCCGCGATGACTTCTGGCGACTGCTGGTGGAGCTGTCTCGGGAACAAGGGGTGACGATCTTTCTCTCCACACACTTCATGAACGAAGCCCAGCGCTGCGACCGCATCTCACTGATGCACGCCGGCAAGGTGCTGGCCTGCGACACCCCGGCCGCGCTGCAGCAACAGTTCGCCGGCGAAACCCTGGAAGCGGCCTTTGTCACCTGCCTGGAGCAGGCCCAGGGTGCCGTAGAGGCGACGCCAGCCGCCGCCCCCGAGGATCAGGAGACGCCCAGCGCCGCCCCTGTCCACCGATCGGGCTTCAGCGTTGCGCGCTGGCTGGCGGTGGCCACCCGGGAAGGCAAGGAACTGTTGCGCGACAAGGTACGCCTGGGCTTTGCCCTGCTAGGGGCGATTTTCATGATGGTGATCTTCGGCTACGGCATTTCCCTGGACGTGGAGAAACTCGCCTTCGCCGTCTACGACCAGGACCAGACCCCGCAAAGCCGTGCCTACCTGGAAGCCTTCCGCAGCTCGCGCTACTTCGATGAGCAGGCACCGATCCGCGACCCGGCAGAGCTGCATCGACGCCTGCAACGCTCGGACATCAAGCTGGCCCTGGAAATCCCCCCCGGCTTCGGCCGCGACCTCTACGCCGGGCGCCAACCTGTGGTCGCCGCCTGGCTGGATGGCGGCATGCCCTTTCGCGCCGAGACCAGCCGCAACTACGTAGAGGCGGTGCATCAGGCCAACCTCGAACAACTGGCCGCGCAAAGCAGCCCGGCGCAGAACCTGCGGGCGGCGGCCAAACTGGAAACCCGCTTTCGCTACAACCAGGATGTGGTCAGCGTGAACGCCATCGGCCCCGGGGTAATGGCGCTGATCCTGGCCTTTATCCCGGCCATGCTCACCGCCCTGGGCATCGTTCGAGAGAAGGAGCTGGGGTCGATCACCAACTTCTACGCCACACCCCTGACCCGCCTGGAGTTCCTCCTCGGTAAACAGGCGCCTTACCTGCTGGTGAGCCTGATCAACCTGGCCTTGCTGGTGGCCATGAACCGCTGGCTGTTCGGCGTGCCCTTCAAGGGCAGCGGCCTGACCCTGGCCTTCGGCGGCCTGCTCTATGTGCTGGCGACCACCAGCATGGGCCTGCTGATCTCGGCGTTCACCCGCACCCAGATCGCGGCGATCCTCGGCACCATGATCATCACCAGCTTGCCGACCATCCAGTTCTCCGGGCTGATCGTGCCGCGCTCGTCCCTGGAAGGCACCGCCGCGCTGATGGGGCAGCTGTTCCCTGCCGGGCACTTCCTCGACATTGCGGTCGGCACCTTTACCAAGGCCCTGGACTTGCGCCAGCTGTGGCCGCAATGCCTGGCGCTGTTCGGTTTCTTCCTTGGCTTCACCGGGCTGAGCCTGGCCATGCTGAAAAAGCAGGAGGCTTGATGCACACGTTCGCTCACATCCTTCGCCTGGGCTTCAAAGAGCTCACCAGCCTGCGCCATGACAGCGTCCTGCTGCTGTTCCTGTTCTATGCCTTTACCGTGGCGATCTACATGCCCGCCGCCGGCTCGGTGATCGGCGTGCACAACGCCAGCGTGGCCCTGGTGGACGAGGACCGCAGCCACCTCTCGCGGCAACTGGCCGATGCCCTGCAACCACCGGAGTTCCAGCCCGCCGTGCTGCTGCCCTATGACCGGCTGGACCAGGTCATGGACAGCGGCCAGTACACCTTCGTGATCAACGTGCCGGCCAACTTCCAGAGCGACCTGCTGGCTGGACGGCAACCGGCGTTGCAGGTCAACGTGGACGCCACTGCCATGAGCCAGGCCTTTATGGGAGCGGGTTATATCGGCCGAATCTTCCAGCGCGAGCTGCTGGACTACAGCGGCCAGGGCGCCGCGACCAGCCAGGCACCGGCGCTGCTGACCACCCGCGCCCTGTTCAACACCAACCTGGAAGGTGGCTGGTTTCTGGCGGTGATCCAGATCGTCAACAACATCACCATCCTGGCCATTGTGCTGACCGGCACCGCCCTGCTGCGCGAGCGCGAACACGGCACCCTCGACCACTTGCTGGTGCTGCCGCTGACGGCGCTGGAAATCATGCTGGCGAAGATCTGGAGCAACATGCTGGTGGTGGTGCTGTGCACCTGGATCTCCCTGGAGGTGATCGTCAAAGGCGCGCTGGGGGTGCCGCTGGCGGGGTCGATGACGCTGTTCCTGATGGTCACCGCGCTGTATCTGTTTGCCAGCACGGCCTTGGGGATTTTCCTCGCCACCCTGGCCCGCTCGACGCCACAGTTCGGCTTGCTGGCGATCCCGGTGATCATCCCGATGTTGCTGCTGTCCGGCGGCAGCACGCCGCTGGACAGCATGCCGCAATGGCTGCAGTGAGTGATGCAGGGCTCGCCGTCGACGCATTTTGTCAGCCTGAGCGCGGCGATCCTGTTTCGCGATGCCGGGGTCAGCGTCGTCTGGCCCGACCTGCTGGCGCTGGCGGCGATCGGCTTGCTGTTCTTCGCCGTCGCCCTGGCACGCTTCCGTAAAAGCCTTGCCTCATGACCTGGCTTGCCGCGATAGCGCCGGCAAGCCGGCTCCTACAACAGCACACGCCCCCTGTAGGAGCTGGTTTGCCAGCGATAGGGCCCTCAAGACCACCACTGCCAGCAAGCCGGCCCCTACAACATCGGGATTACTGGATGATCAGGTTGTTGAACAACAGGTCTTCCACCACCGGCTTGCCGGTCTCGTCGTTCATCACTTGCTGCACTTGCTTCAGGGCTTCCTGACGCAGCTTTTCCTTGGCTTCGACGTTGTTCATGGTTTCGGTGGTTTGCTGGGCAAACAACGCCACCAACTGATTGCGGATCAACGGCTCATTGGCCTTGACCGCCTGGGCCGCTGGATCACCCGTGACCTTCAAAGCCACATCCGCCTTGTACACCTTGAGTTTCGGGCCACCGTCCAGGCCGTAGTTACCCACGAACGGCGGGTTCAGGCTGAGGTAACTGACTTTCGGTGCCCCTTCGCCCTCTTTGGCTTCTTCCGCCATGGCTGCCACAGGCAGAGACAGGGCCAGCATCAACATGATCCACGCTTTCACAGTTCGCTCCTTATCCGGTTTACGGCCTAGCATAAAGGCCCGCCCGCCAGAGCCCAAGCACAAAGCTTATGGCTGGCTATCAGGACCGGGCATGCTCGTTGACCGCTTTGATCACACACTTACACTTATCGGCCACCACTCCCAAAGGAATAGCCCTGATGAAAGCCGTGCTGTGCAAAGCCTTCGGCCCCGCCGAAACGCTGGTGCTGGAAGACGTCGCGAGTCCTGCGCCGAAGAAGAACGAAATTCTCCTGGAGGTGCATGCGGCCGGGGTCAACTTCCCGGACACGCTGATCATCGAGGGCAAATACCAGTTCAAGCCGCCCTTCCCGTTCTCCCCGGGTGGCGAGGCTTCTGGAGTGGTCAGTGCCGTGGGGGAAAAGGTCAGCCACCTCAAGGTCGGCGACCGGGTCATGGCCCTGACCGGCTGGGGCAGCTTTGCCGAGCAGGTGGCGGTGCCCGGCTACAACGTGCTGCCGATCCCGGCGGCCATGGACTTCAACACCGCCGCCGCCTTCAGCATGACGTACGGCACTTCGATGCACGCCCTCAAGCAGCGCGGCAACCTGCAGCCCGGGGAGACCCTGCTGGTGCTCGGCGCTTCGGGTGGTGTGGGCCTGGCCGCCGTGGAGATCGGCAAAGCCATGGGTGCCCGGGTGATCGCCGCCGCCAGCAGCGCCGAGAAGCTCGAAGTGGCCAAGGCAGCCGGGGCCGATGAGCTGATCAACTACAGCGAAAGCAACCTCAAGGACGAGATCAAGCGCCTCACTGACGGCAACGGCGTGGACGTGATTTACGACCCGGTGGGGGGCGACTTGTTCGACCAGGCCATCCGCTCCATTGCCTGGAACGGCCGCCTGCTGGTGGTGGGGTTTGCCAGCGGACGCATCCCGGAGCTGCCGGTGAACCTGGCCCTGCTCAAGGGCGCGGCCGTGATCGGTGTGTTCTGGGGCTCATTTGCCCAGCGCCAGCCCGAAGACAATGCCGCCAACTTCCAGCAACTGTTCGGCTGGTTCGCCGAGGGCAAGCTCAAGCCTTTGGTGTCCAAGGTCTATCCCTTGGCCGACGCACCACAGGCCATCAACGACCTGGGGCAACGCAAGGCCGTGGGCAAGGTGGTGGTGCAGGTTCGTTGAGACGCTCAGTAAGCGGCTGAGGACTTGCAGCGTTGCAGCCGCGCTTCCAGGTTGCGGTCGGGCATGGCGTGGCTGCGCAAGGCATGCACGGTCTGCTCGACGTAATCACGGGTGGTGCCATAACGCCCGCAGGCGCTTTCAAACACCTGGCTCAGCACGTGATCCGGCAGATTGCCGGCGTAGCTGGGCAGGTGCCGCTCCAGCACAAACCCCAAGGCCTGGACCTGCTGGCCATCCTCAAGCCGGCAATTGAGCCAGTGCGGACGATACGACGGGTAAGGCATCTCGCGTTGCCACAGGGCATACAGCGAGGCCTCCAGTTGCTCAGCAGGCAAGCGATAGGCAAAACCACTGCAAGAACCGCCGCGATCCAGCCCCAGCACCAGCCCCGGCAACTCCGGCGTGCCCCGATGCTCGTGGGACCACAGGTACAACCCGCGGTGGTAGCCATGAACCCTTCCACGCATGCGCTCGACCGCCGAGCACTCGGGCCGCCAGATCAGTGAACCGTAGGCGAATAGCCAGACCGGGCCGCCTTTGTGCCGGGACATGGTGGATTGCATTGAGCTGAGCAATTGCTCGTGGGTCAGCTGCGGCCCCAGATCAAGTCGCGGAGGGTAAGCCAGGCTCGAGAAACTGTTTTCAATGGCGGTCATGGCGAATAGCGTTCGGCTCCTCGCATATAGAGAATTACTGAATAGAACGCGCAGCAGTAACTTCAAGACACATAAGTTTTAAGGCAAGTTAAGTGCCATCAAGCGGATGTAAAGTAAGTTGGAGCGCGATATATAACCTACCGGTATTTAATCAATTAACTAAATACCAATAGGCTATATACGCAGTTATAACGAAGGGTGTCGCCCTGAGTACTTCAGGGCCGGGGGGCGTAGGCAAACACGTCGGCGCGCATCTGGTGGGCATCCATCCCGGCGTTGACCAGGGCATCCAGGGTGGCATAGATCATCGCCGGCGAACCGCTGGCATAGACATGCACCGCCGACAGGTCAGCGATGTCCTCGCAGACCGCTTCATGCAGCATGCCGCAGCGCCCTTCCCAGCCGCAGAGATCGCTGACCACCTTGTGCAGGAAGAGGTTGGGCGTTTGCTGCCAGTCCTGCCAATGCTCCAGCTGGTAGAAATCCTCCGGCCGGCGCACCCCCCAATACAGGTGCACCGGGTGCTTGAACCCCCGGGCCCGGCAGTGCTCGATCAGGCTGTGCATCTGCGCCATGCCGGTGCCCGCAGCGATCAGCACCAGAGGCCCGTCCGGCAGCTCCGCCAAGTGGGTGTCGCCATACGGCAGCTCGACCCGGGCCATGCCGTTGCGCTGCAACTGCTGGAGCAGGGTTTGCGCACTGTTTTCGCGCACCAGCACATGCAGTTCCAGATCACGGCCACTGTGAGGCGCCGATGCCAGGGAGAAGGCCGACTTCTCGCCGTTGTCCCGCTCCAGCATCAGGTACTGCCCGGCGTGATAACGCGGCGGTTTGCCAGCTGGCGCCCGCAGTCGCACGCGCCAGACGTCGCCGCCCACCTCCAGGCACTCGGTCAGTTGGCACGACAGGCTGCGAACCGGCAGCTCGCCCAGCGCCAGAACGCCATCCCAGAGCACAATGCAGTCCTCCAGCGGCTCGGCGATGCAGGTATAGAACTCACCGTGATCACGCACATCACCGGCCTGTTGCACCCGGCCTTCCACCAGCAAGGCTGCACACACGTGGCAGTTGCCATTGCGACAGCTCTGCGGGCATTCATAGCCCAGACGCCGCGCCGCATCGAGAATCCGCTCGCCGGGCAATGTCTCAAGCACTGCTCCGGAGGGCTGCAAGGTTACACGCATCAATCTATTCCTAACTGATTCCAGATGGCATCGATCCGGCGGGTGACCGCCTCATCCTTGACGATGACCCGGCCCCACTCACGGGTGGTTTCGCCAGGCCACTTGTGGGTGGCATCGAGCCCCATCTTCGAACCCAGGCCAGACACCGGCGAGGCGAAGTCGAGGTAGTCGATCGGCGTGTTGTCGATCATCACCGTGTCGCGCTTGGGGTCCATGCGCGTGGTGATGGCCCAGATCACGTCGTTCCAGTCACGGGCGTTGATATCGTCGTCGGTGACGATAACGAACTTGGTGTACATGAACTGTCGCAAAAACGACCAGACGCCCAGCATCACGCGCTTGGCGTGGCCCGGGTACTGCTTCTTCATGGTCACCACCGCCATGCGGTACGAGCAGCCTTCTGGCGGCAGGTAGAAGTCGGTGATTTCCGGGAACTGCTTCTGCAGGATCGGCACGAACACTTCGTTCAGCGCCACGCCGAGGATCGCCGGCTCATCCGGCGGACGGCCGGTGTAGGTACTGTGGTAAATCGGCTTGATGCGGTGGGTGATGCGCTCCACGGTGAACACCGGGAAGCTGTCGACTTCGTTGTAGTAGCCGGTGTGGTCGCCGTAAGGACCTTCGTCGGCCATCTCGCCCGGATGAATCACCCCTTCCAGGATGATTTCTGCGGTGGCCGGTACTTGCAGGTCGTTGCCCCGGCATTTCACCAACTCGGTGCGGTTGCCCCGCAACAGGCCGGCAAACGCGTACTCGGACAGGCTGTCCGGCACCGGGGTCACCGCGCCGAGAATGGTCGCCGGGTCAGCACCCAGGGCCACCGATACCGGGAACGGCTGGCCCGGGTTCTTCTCACACCACTCGCGATAATCCAGAGCGCCGCCACGGTGGCTCAGCCAACGCATGATCACCTTGTTGCGGCCGATCACCTGCTGACGATAAATGCCCAGGTTCTGCCGGTCCTTGTTCGGCCCCTTGGTCACGGTCAGGCCCCAGGTGATCAGCGGACCGACGTCCCCTGGCCAGCAGGTCTGCACCGGCAGCATCGCCAGGTCGACGTCGTCGCCTTCGATGACCACTTCCTGGCACACCGCGTCCTTCACCACCTTGGGCGCCATGGCAATGATCTTGCGGAAGATCGGCAGCTTGGACCAGGCGTCTTTCAAGCCCTTGGGCGGTTCCGGCTCCTTGAGGAAGGCCAGCAGCTTGCCGATTTCCCGCAGCTCGCTGACGGCCTCTGCGCCCATGCCCAGGGCCACGCGCTCGGGGGTACCGAACAGGTTGCCGAGCACAGGGATGTCATAACCGGTGGGGTTTTCGAACAGCAGGGCCGGACCTTTGGCACGCAAGGTGCGATCGCAGACCTCGGTCATTTCCAGCACTGGGGACACCGGAACCTGGATGCGCTTGAGCTCGCCGCGCTGTTCCAGGCCGCTGATAAAGTCGCGCAAGTCGCGATACTGCATGCGTAAGCCTCGTTTTTTGGCCGTGGCGTTCGGGGCAGGCAGTTTAGCGCCGAACCCACAGGTTCAGAATAGAGAAAGTCAGATAGCAAAAAGCCGGGTTTCCCCGGCTCTTGCTGGCCTGATCGATTTACTTGCGCTTCATCGACAGGAAGAACTCATCGTTGGTCTTGGTCTGTTTCAGCTTGTCGACCAGGAACTCGATGGCAGCGACTTCATCCATAGGATGCAGGAGCTTGCGCAGGATCCACATGCGCTGCAACTCGTCGTCGGCGGTCAGCAACTCTTCGCGGCGGGTGCCGGAACGGTTGATGTTGATAGCCGGGAAGACGCGCTTTTCAGCGATTTTGCGGTCCAGAGGCAGCTCCATGTTGCCGGTACCCTTGAACTCTTCGTAGATCACTTCATCCATCTTCGAGCCGGTTTCAACCAGCGCGGTGGCGATAATGGTCAGCGAGCCGCCTTCTTCGATATTCCGCGCGGCGCCGAAGAAACGCTTCGGTTTCTCCAGGGCGTGGGCATCGACACCACCGGTCAGTACCTTGCCGGAGCTCGGGATCACGGTGTTGTAGGCACGGGCCAGACGGGTGATGGAGTCCAGCAGGATCACTACGTCCTTCTTGTGCTCGACCAGGCGCTTGGCCTTCTCGATCACCATTTCGGCAACCTGCACGTGGCGGGTCGGCGGCTCGTCGAAGGTAGAGGCAACCACTTCGCCGCGCACGGTGCGCTGCATTTCGGTTACTTCTTCCGGACGCTCGTCGATCAGCAACACGATCAGATGAACTTCAGGGTTGTTACGGGTGATGTTGGCGGCGATGTTCTGCAGCATGATGGTCTTGCCCGCCTTCGGCGGAGCAACGATCAGGCCACGCTGGCCTTTACCGATCGGCGCGCACAGGTCGATGACACGACCGGTCAAGTCTTCAGTGGAACCGTTGCCGGCTTCCATCTTCATGCGCACGGTCGGGAACAGCGGCGTCAGGTTTTCAAACAGAATCTTGTTCTTGGCGTTCTCGGGACGATCGTAGTTGATCGTGTCGACCTTGAGCAGCGCGAAGTAACGCTCGCCTTCCTTGGGAGGGCGGATCTTGCCAACGATGGTGTCACCGGTGCGCAAGTTGAAGCGACGGATCTGGCTTGGCGAGACGTAGATATCGTCCGGGCCGGCCAGGTAGGAAGCGTCGGAGGAGCGAAGGAAGCCGAAGCCGTCCTGGAGGATCTCCAGCACGCCATCACCGGAGATTTCCTCACCGCTTTTCGCGTGCTTTTTCAGCAGGGAGAAAATCACGTCCTGCTTGCGCGAACGGGCCATATTTTCTATGCCCATCTGTTCGGCCAATTCGAGCAGTTCGGTAATCGGCTTTTGCTTGAGTTCAGTCAGATTCATATAGGAATGACGTAATCATTTATGGAGGGGGGGAAATTAAGCTTTTGGCTTAATGAGGCCGCGCCGCAGAGAAGGCGACAGGATCGCGTACTTGTTCGAAAGGAGAGCGTCGGCGACGGCATGCAGGGGGCAGTGGAGAAACCAGTGCGGGGCCGAATGTAACACCTGAGTTTCTGAGCGTCTAGCCCTCAATCATGAAAAAGCCCCGCAATTTGCGGGGCTTTTTTTGACCGTTTCTGACAACGCCGTTTAGATGTTGGCGTCGAGGAAAGCAGCCAGTTGCGACTTCGACAGAGCGCCGACTTTAGTGGCTTCGACGTTGCCGTTCTTGAACAGCATCAGCGTCGGGATACCACGCACGCCGTGCTTGGCAGGGGTTTCCTGGTTCTCGTCGATGTTCAGTTTGGCAACGGTCAGCTTGCCTTTGTAGGTCTCAGCGATTTCGTCCAGAACCGGAGCGATCATTTTGCAAGGGCCGCACCATTCAGCCCAGTAGTCGACCAGTACAGCGCCTTCGGCCTTGAGTACGTCGGCCTCGAAGCTAGCGTCGCTAACGTGTTTGATAAGATCGCTGCTCATGGAAGTCTCCAGGTTGTAAGCAAAAAAACGTGACCCATCATATCCGCCCTTACCCCGTTCAGGAAGCCGGAGATGATTGACTCTCGCTATGACGCTCCATGAGTCTGGGTATCGTCGGGCTCAGGAACTGGCAGGGGTGACAAAGGCAATTCCGGTACGCAGGGCCGCGCCCCGGACATGCTCCTGCATGGCTTTTTGCGCCGCCCCCGACGCATGCCGGGCCAGCCCCCGGAGGATCTTGCGGTGCTCCTGCCAGGTTTCCATGGCCCGCTCGGGTCGGATGAACGGTAGCTTCTGGCTTTCCAGGAACATCTGCGCACTGGTGCTGAGGATGCTCAACATCGCCTGGTTGCCGCTGGCCAGGAGGATCTTCTGGTGAAACTCGAAGTCCAGCCGCGCCGCCGCTTCAAAGTCCGCCGCGCGCAATTCCAGGCGCATCGCCTCAACGTTGTCCTGCAAGGCGTCCAGCTCATCGGCGGTCAGGGTCACCGCCGCCAGCCCGGCGGCAAAGCCTTCCAGGGCATAGCGCAGTTGAAAGATATCCACAGGTGACGCCTGGGCAGCGAACGGCCAACTCAAGCCGGCGCCGACGACCGGCGGCTCCGGCGCCTGGACAAACACCCCCTTGCCCGGCTGCACGCTGATCACCCCAAGCGCGCTCAGGGACGACAACGCCTCACGCAATGACGCCCGGCTCACCCCCAGTTGCACGGCCAGGTCACGCTGCGAGGGCAGCGCATCCCCGGGCCCGAAGCCCTGTTCGGTGATCAGTTGGCGGATGGCTTGCAGCGCCACTTCAGGTACGGCGCGGTTGATGGAGTTCATAGAGTTCAGGCTGGTCAGTCCAGGAAAAACCTAGTTGTAAAGCTATTCGCCGGGCCCGGCAAGTCGTGCCCCATGGGGGTTCGGCACCTACAGGCGACGCCCGATAAGGGTGCGAAAACCCATTCAACTGTTCAGACCAGTAAGACCGAGCAACACCAGCAAAACCCGGCCTTTGCGCGGATTTATGTGGTTTTGGCATGGGCTGTGCTGTGTCGCAACGCAGAAAACACTTCCCGCCCCTCCCGGAGAATTGCCATGTCCAAGCGTTTCAGCGTCCTGCTCTCTGCCTTGTTCGCCAGCCTGGTGCTGAGCCAGGCCCCAGCCCACGCCAATGGCCTGGACGATGTGCTCGCCCGCGGCACCCTCAAGGTAGCCGTGCCACAGGACTTCCCGCCCTTCGGCTCGGTGGGCCCGGACATGAAGCCGCGCGGCCTGGACATCGACACCGCAAAACTGCTGGCCGACCAGCTCAAGGTCAAACTCGAACTGACCCCGGTCAACAGCACCAACCGCATTCCTTTCCTGACCACCGGCAAGGTCGACCTGGTGATCTCCAGCCTCGGCAAGAACCCGGAACGGGAAAAGGTCATCGACTTCTCCCACGCCTACGCGCCGTTCTACCTGGCCGTGTTCGGCCCGCCTGATGCCAGCGTCACCACCCTCGACGACCTGAAAGGCAAGACCATCAGCGTCACCCGCGGCGCCATCGAAGACATCGAGCTGACCAACGTGGCGCCCCAGGGCGTGACCATCAAGCGCTTCGAAGACAACAACTCGACCATCGCCGCCTACCTCGCCGGCCAGGTCGACCTGATCGCCAGCGGCAACGTGGTGATGGTGGCCATCAGCGAGCGCAACCCGAAACGCATTCCGGCGATGAAGGTCAAGCTCAAGGACTCCCCGGTCTACGTCGGCGTGAACAAGAACCAGCCGGAGCTGCTGGCCAAGGTCAACCAGATCCTCGCGGCCGGCAAAGCCGACGGCGCCCTGGAAAAGAACTCCCAGCTGTGGCTCAAAGAGCCGCTGCCGGCTGACCTCTGATCCCGGCCCCGGAGGTTATCCATGGCTTATCAGTTCGACTTTCTCCCGGTGCTGGAAAACACCGGCCTGCTCCTGCGCGGCGCCCTGTTCACCTTGGAGCTGACCGCCATCGGCGCCGTGTTCGGGGTGGGCCTGGGGATCATCGGCGCCTTGGTGCGGGCCTGGAAGATCCAGCCCCTCTCGGCGATCTTTGGCGTCTACGTCGAGCTGATCCGCAACACGCCCTTTCTGGTGCAGCTGTTCTTTATCTTCTTCGGCCTGCCGTCCCTGGGCGTGCAGATTTCCGAGTGGCAGGCGGCGGTGCTGGCGATGGTGATCAACCTCGGCGCCTATTCCACGGAAATCATCCGCGCCGGCATCCAGGCGATCCCCAAGGGTCAACTGGAGGCCGCGGCAGCCCTGGCCATGACGCGCATGGAAGCCTTCCGCTACGTGGTCCTGCTGCCGGCGCTGGGCAAGGTCTGGCCCGCCCTGAGCAGCCAGATCATCATCGTCATGCTGGGTTCGGCAGTCTGTTCGCAGATCGCCACCGAGGAATTGAGCTTTGCCGCCAACTTCATTCAATCGCGCAACTTCCGCGCCTTTGAAACCTACGCCCTGACCACCCTCATTTACCTGTGCATGGCCTTGCTGATCCGCCAGTTGCTGAACTGGATCGGCCGACGCTACATCGCAAGGAGCAGCCAATGAGCGATTTCACTTTCTGGGACATCCTGCGCAACCTGCTGGTGGGCCTGCAATGGACCCTGGCCCTGTCGCTGGTGGCATTTATCGGCGGCGGCCTGATCGGCCTGCTGATCATGACCCTGCGCATCTCCCACAAGCGCTTCGCCAGCGGCTTCGCCCGCACCTATATAGAACTGTTCCAGGGCACACCGCTGTTGATGCAGCTGTTCCTGGTGTTCTTCGGTGTCGCCTTGCTGGGGGTGGATATCTCGCCCTGGCTGGCCGCGGCCATCGCCCTGACCCTGTTCACCAGTGCCTACCTGGCAGAGATCTGGCGCGGCTGCGTCGAGTCGATCCCTCATGGTCAATGGGAAGCCTCGTCGAGCCTGGCCCTGAACCCTTATGAGCAACTGCGCTACGTGATCCTGCCCCAAGCCCTGCGCATCGCCGTGGCGCCCACCGTGGGCTTCTCGGTGCAGGTGGTCAAAGGCACCGCCGTGACCTCGATCATCGGCTTCACCGAACTGACCAAAACCGGCGGCATGTTGGCCAACGCCACCTTCGAACCCTTCATGGTGTACGGCTTGGTGGCCCTCGGTTACTTCCTGCTTTGCTACCCCTTGTCCCTCAGTGCGCGCTACCTGGAAAGGAGACTGCATGCCTCTGCTTAGAATTTCCGCCCTGCATAAGTATTACGGCGACCATCATGTGCTCAAAGGCATCGACCTCAGCATCGACGAGGGTCAGGTGGTGGCGATCATCGGCCGCAGCGGCTCGGGCAAAAGCACCCTGCTGCGCACCCTCAACGGCCTGGAGTCGATCAACGACGGGGTCATCGAAGTCGATGGCGAATACCTGGACGCCGCCCGCGCCGACTTGCGCAGCCTGCGGCAGAAAGTCGGCATGGTGTTCCAGCAGTTCAACCTGTTCCCGCACCTGACCGTGGGCGAGAACGTGATGCTTGCCCCGCAAGTGGTGCAAAAGGTGCCCAAGGCCCGAGCCGCCGAACTGGCGCGGCAGATGCTGACCCGGGTCGGCCTGGCGGAGAAGTTCGACGCCTTCCCCGACCGGCTGTCCGGCGGCCAGCAACAACGGGTGGCCATCGCCCGCGCCCTGGCGATGTCGCCGAAGGTGCTGCTGTGCGACGAAATCACCTCGGCGCTCGACCCGGAACTGGTCAATGAAGTGCTCAGCGTGGTGCGCCAGCTGGCCAAGGACGGCATGACCCTGATCATGGTGACCCACGAGATGCGCTTTGCCCGGGAAGTGGGCGACAAGCTGGTGTTCATGCACCAGGGCAAGGTGCATGAAGTGGGCGACCCCAAGGAGCTGTTCGCCAAACCGCAGACGCCGGAGCTGGCGAACTTCATTGGCAGCAACGAGCACGCTTGACGCCCCGCCGCTGTGGCAGCCGGCTGGCCGGTGCCCGGCGGCAGTTCGCCCAGCCAAGGCTTTTATGCGCTGAATCAACGCATTAAACACTGCGCGTTGGCGCGAGCGATTGATCGTGGCACGATGGCGAGGTTATCGACCGAGACCCCCAAACCATGCCGCAATCCCAAGCCAAGAATCTGTCCCTGATCGCTGCCATCGACCTGGGCTCCAACAGCTTCCACATGGTCGTGGCCAAGGCCCAGAACGGTGAAATCCGCATTCTCGAACGGCTCGGTGAAAAGGTTCAGCTGGCCGCCGGTATCAACGAAGAACGCCAGCTCAACGAAGAGTCCATGCAGCGCGGGCTCGATTGCCTCAAGCGCTTTGCCCAGCTGATCAACGGCATGCCCCTGGGCGCCGTGCGCATTGTCGGCACCAACGCCCTGCGCGAAGCCCGCAACCGTGGCGAGTTCATCCGCCGCGCCGAAGAAATCCTCGGCCACCCGGTGGAAGTCATCTCCGGCCGAGAAGAAGCCCGTCTTATTTACCTCGGTGTCTCCCACACCCTCGCCGACACCCCGGGCAAGCGCCTGGTGGCCGACATTGGCGGCGGCAGTACCGAGTTCATCATTGGCCAGCGTTTCGAACCCCTGCTGCGGGAAAGCCTGCAGATGGGCTGCGTGAGCTTCACCCAGCGTTATTTCCGCGACGGCAAGATCACCCCGGCCCGCTACGCCCAGGCGTACACCGCGGCGCGCCTGGAAATCATGAGCATCGAGCATGCCCTGCACCGCCTGACCTGGGATGAGGCCATCGGCTCGTCCGGCACCATCCGCGCCATCGGCCTGGCCCTCAAGGCCGGCGGCCACGGCACTGGTGAAGTCAACGCCGAAGGCCTGGCGTGGCTCAAGCGCAAGCTGTTCAAGCTGGGCGAAGCCGACAAGATCGACTTCGAAGGCATCAAGCCGGACCGCCGGACCATTTTCCCGGCGGGCCTGGCGATTCTCGAAGCCATCTTCGATGCCCTCGAATTGCAACGCATGGACCATTGCGAAGGGGCACTGCGTGAAGGCGTGCTCTACGACCTGCTGGGCCGCCATCATCACGAGGACGTGCGCGAACGCACCCTCACCTCGCTGATGGAGCGCTACCACGTGGATCAGGAGCAAGCCGCACGCGTCGAGCGCAAAGCGCTGCATGCCTTCGACCAAGTGGCGGAGGACTGGGACCTGGAAGACGGCGTCTGGCGCGAGTTGCTGGGCTGGGCAGCCAAAGTCCACGAAGTGGGCCTGGACATCGCCCACTACCACTACCACAAGCACGGCGCCTACCTGATCGAGCACTCGGACCTGGCCGGCTTCTCCCGCGAGGACCAGCAAATGCTGGCGCTGCTGGTGCGTGGCCACCGGCGCAATATTCCCAAGGAAAAGTTCGCCGAGTTCGGCGATGACGGGATCAAGCTGATCCGCCTGTGCGTGTTGCTGCGTTTTGCGATCCTGTTCCACCACATCCGCGGCACCCAGGAAATGCCCCAGGTGAAGCTCAGCGCCAACGGCGACCAGTTGGACGTGGTGTTCCCGGAAAACTGGCTGGACGAAAACCAACTGACCCAAGCCGACTTCGCCCTGGAAGCGGAGTGGCTGACCCGGGTCAACATCACCCTCAACGTCCGCTAACCCCTCACCTGCGATAAGGCCCCGGACTCTGCCGGGGCCTTCAGATCGCGATCGCTGGCAAGCCAGCGCCTACAACGCACAAATCCCACTAGGAGCCGGCTTCCGGCGATA
>NZ_JALQCW010000028.1 GCF_023241715.1 Pseudomonas morbosilactucae | reverse complement strand
AAAAAAAGCGTCGCCTCGTAGGAGCTGGCTTGCCAGCGATGGCGTCCACCCGCCCGGCGCACGGCTCAAAACCGGCCCCTACAGGACGTAGAACAGGATCGCCACGAAGTGCAGCAGGCTGCCGGCGATCACGAACAGGTGCCAGATGCCGTGGGCGTGGCGCAGGCGGCTGTCGAGGGCAAAGAAGATGATGCCCACGGTATAGAACACCCCGCCCGAGGCCAGCCAGGCAAACCCCGTCGACCCCAGGGCCGCCAGCAGCGGCTTGACCGCCACCAGCACGATCCAGCCCATGACCGCGTAGATCACGATGGAAAGGATCCGCGCCTCGGAGCGCGGCTTGATCTCCTGGAGGATGCCGATCAGCGCCAACCCCCAGACAATCCCGAACAGGGTCCAGCCCCAGGGACCGCGCAAGGTCACCAGGCAGAACGGCGTGTAGCTGCCGGCAATCAGCAGGTATATCGAAAAGTGATCGACCTTTTGCATGATCTCTTTTCTGCGCCCGCGCACGCTGTGGTAGACCGTGGACGCGCTGTACAGCACCAGCAAGGTGAAGGCATAGATCGCCACGCTGACGATCTTCCAGGGGCTGCCGTCCAGGCTGGCCAAGACCAGCATCCAGACGCCCCCGACAAACGCCGCAATTGCCCCCACCAAGTGGGTCCAGGCGTTGAATCGTTCCCCGTAATACATCTGTCGCTCACTCATGAAAAGTTACAGGCGCAAGGCTCGGGCCTGCAGCGCCAAAGCGCAATCGTTGCAGCGCGCCCACGGAACAAAAAACCTGCGGCCAAGCCCTGACTCGTCGGGCACAATCAGACTCTTAGAACAAGAGTGGCCACCATGCTGATCGACGAAGAGTTGACCCTGAAAAAGCTCGAAGTATTCCTGGCGTTCATGCGTACCGGCAACCTGGCCCGTGCCGCGGCGGAATTACAGACCAGCAATGTCAGCGTGCATAGGGCCATCCATTCCCTGGAAAGTGCCCTGCGCTGCCCACTTTTCAAACACGAGGGTCGCAACCTGACGCCGTTGGAAAGCGCCTTTGTCCTGGAAGAGCGGGCGCAGAAGCTGATTGCCGACGTGGTCGAAAGCGTGCGCCTGACCCGCGAAGCTGCCGGGTTTTCAGCCGAGCGTTTCAAGCTCGGTTCCCTGTATTCACTGACGGTGAAAACCGTCCCACAGCTGATCATGGGCCTCAAGCTGCGGCGCAGCGAGCTGAATATCGACCTGATCCTGGGCTCCAATATCGACCTGTTGTACAAGCTCAAGAACATGGAGGTGGACGCCATTCTGGTGTCCCTGGATGACAGTTTCAGCGACCCGGACTGCGAACAGATCCCGCTGTTTTCCGATGACATCTTCCTCGCCACACCGGCCGACTCGCCCTTCGCCCAACAGGCGGAAGTGGACTTGAGCGATGTGCGCGACGCCACCTTCATAACGCTGACCCAGGGGTTTGCCACCCACCAGGACGGGATCCGCGTATTCAAGCAGGCGGGCTTCGAGCCCAAGGTGGCGATGCAGGTCAACGACATCTTCACCCTGCTGAGCATGGTCAGCTCCGGGGTCGGTTATGCCTTGCTGCCGGGGAGGATTGCCGCGGTCTACGAGAACCGGGTGAAGTTGATTCCACTGCAGGCCCGCTATCGCCTGCAGCAGCAGATTGGCGTGGTGTTTCTCAAGGCCAAGGAACGAGACCCCAACCTGTTGGCGCTCCTGGCGGAATGCCGGATGTACGCCAACCGGCAAGGCGCCTCCTGACGCCTTGCCGGCTTATCTCGCGAGAGCCATTCGCCGGCAAGCCGGCTCCTAACAAGGGCCGTGGGTCAGCCCACCAGGCCGCGTACGATGAAGAACAGCAGCGATGGGCCCAGCAGGCAGCCCAGGCCGGTGTGGAAGGTGGCGGTCAGGGCACCGTAAGGCACCAGGCGCCGGTCGGTTGCCGCCAAGCCTGCGGTGACACCGCTGACTGTGCCGGCCAGGCCGCCGAAGACCATGGCCGAACGCGGGTTGTCCAGGCCCATCCAGCGCGCCGCCATCGGCGTGCCGACCATCACCAGGATCGCCTTGATCAAGCCGGTGGCAATCGACAGCGCCATAACATCGGAGGTCGCGCCAATCGCCGCGCCCGTCACCGGGCCAACGATGTAGGTCACCGCACCGGCACCAATGGTGGTCATGCTCACCGCATCGCGGTAACCGAAGACCCAGGCCATGCTCGCGCCGACAATAAATGGCAGCACCGTACCCAGCAGCAGCGCGATGGCACCGATCATCCCGGCCTTGCGCGCTTCGGTGGCTTGCACCTCGAAGGCAGTGGCGACAATTGCGAAGTCTCGCAACATGGCGCCGCCCATCAGGCCGATCCCGGAAAACAGCGCCAGGTCAGCAAGCCCCTTCTGCCCGCCAGTCACGGTGCCGCCCACCCAGGCCAGCACCAGACCGATGACGATGGCAATCGCTGAACCGTGCACCCGGCCAAACGTCAGGCGCTTGGACAGCACCACCGAGATCCACATGATCACCCCGACAAACGCGAAGGCGGTGACCAGACCGTTGTGTTCCAGGCCCTTCTCAATGAGATCCCACATATCAGCGCCCCCCTGCCGCAGCTGCACCCGGCGCTATCTCGGCGGGTTCATCGGGCAACGGTTCACCCTTGTTGGTTCGGCTGATCAAGGCAATGGTGCCACCGCAGATCACCACCGATCCCACTGCTGCCAACACGGCTACCGGACCGCCGTGCAGCGCAGTCACGACGTTTTGCTGAGCGGCCATGGCCACCACCACCGGGATGTACATGGCACCCCAGAAGCCGACACCCAGCTCACATTCCTTGCTCATGCCGCCTCGCTTGTGCATCCACAAACGCGCGAAAATCAGCAGGATCATGGCAATGCCCACTCCGCCCACATTGGACTTCACGCCCAGTAAAACGCCCAGCATGTCTCCCATGATCACCCCTGCCAGGGTACAGATCGCCAGCAGCGCCACACCGTAAATAATCATTGTTGTCATCCTCAAAGTGCATCGTCGAAGTTGTTGTTTTTGTGCTTCGTCAGCTTGAGTCGTTGCTCTATCGGTCGCGGGTTCCCTCCTCACGCAGCAGCGCTTGCAAGGTGTCCAGGCGAGCTCCGTCGACTGCCATCACGGTGCCTTGCTCGAACACCCGGCGCGCCAGCCCGGTCAACGCTGCCCCGGGCGGCAGTTCAATGTGCAACCGCACACCGCGCTCATAGGCGCTTTGCACGGTGCCGCGCCAATCCACAACGCGGCACATGTTGAAAGCCAGGTCGTCCCGCAGTTGCTCCGCCGTGCGCAGCGGCCGCGCTCGGCTGCCGCTCAAGTAACCCAGCCGGGGAACCTGCAAGGCCACGTCGGCAAACGCTGCCGCCAGAGCCTGGGCCGGTTGTTCGAGCAGCGGGCAATGGGACGGCACGCTGACGGCCAAGCGTTTGGCCACACCCACGCCACACCCCCGGGCCAACTCAGCCACCGCAGCCATGGCGGCATCGCTGCCGGCAATCACCACCTGGTTGTCGGCGTTGATATTGGCCAGGTAAACCGGGCGTTGCGGGCTATGGACTTGGGCCAGCAAGCCTTCCACCGTGGCCAGTTCCAGGCCGATCAAAGCCGTCATGCCGTAACCCTGTGGATAAGCCTGCTGCATCAACTCGCCACGCAGGCTGACCAGGCGCAGCGCATCACTGAAGCTCAAGGCCCCGGCCACCACCGCCGCCGGGTAGGCGCCGATGGACAAGCCCGCCACGTAATCTGCCGTCACATCCGCCTGCAACAAGGTGCGGGCACTGGCCACCCCGGCGATCAACAGGCACAACTGCACGGCCCGAGTGCTCGCCAGGGCCTGAGCGGAATCCAGGGCCAGGGCCTCTTCCCCCAGCACCTCGCTGGCCTGTTGCAGGCAAGCCTGGACCAGCGGGTTGTGTGGCAGGCAATGAAGCATCCCCGGCTGCTGCGCACCCTGGCCCGGAAACACCAGCACGCTACTCACGCCACGTGCTCCAGGACGTGCCACGGGTCATTCACCAAGTACGCACCACTGGCGCTTTTGAGTAGCACCCGCCCGGTGCCGGACGCCCAGTCGCGCAGGGCCACCGCCCCGGCGGGGGTTTGCAATTGCATGTCCACCGGGCAAGGCGCCGTGTCGAGAAGTGCCAGCAGTGGCTGCGCCTGCTCCCGGGACAAGGCCTGCGGCGTGCGCAAAATCAGGTCCAGATCACTGCCCTGGTGCAACGCTGCGATGCCCGAGGCCAGTTCAAAGCCGGCACTGCCACTGACGCCCCAGACCCAGCCACACGCGGCCAGGGCGTCCCGCAACTGCGACAAGGCGCGCAATGCTGGCCAGTCGTACTGGCCCTGGGACAGGCACAGCGCCTCTGGCCGCACACCTCGGGTCACCGCCGCCGCAGCCATCCAGGTTCCGTAACGCTGTTCACGGGATGGGCCACGCACGCCAACGGCAATCTGCCCGGCCTCGGCCAACGCCCGACGCACCACCACCGGTTGCCCGGCGGCCAATACTTCGCGGGCCCAGGCCGGGGCCTCGGCTGGCAGCTGTTCCGGGGTCATCCCCCACAACAGGTCATGGGGCAGCCAGGTCGTCATAGCGTTCACCACTGCTCGCGCAACAGCTGGCGCACCCGGCTGGAAGCCTGGCGGTTGCTGGCGCCCAGGCGGCTGCTCAAGTCCGCACTGCGGGCCTGGACGTCCGCCACCGCGTACGCCAGGCACTGGTTCACCCGAGTCAGATCATCCGCCGTGGGCTGCTCGATCTGGCTGACCGACAGGGTTTCCCAGAGCAGGCCCAGGCTGGCGTAGCTGTCGATGTCATAGGCCATGGGCGGCACGCTGGCGGCCAGGGCTTCCAGTTCTTCGACACTGCGCAAGGTCACTCGCGCCGCCGATACCTTGCCCATGGCATGCACCATCACCCCCGGGTCGCGCAGGGCGATCAGGCGGTTGGCCTGGTAGCCGTGGGCCAGAAAGGCACCGGACATGGCCTTGCCCACCAGCAAGCCGATGACCGGGTGCCCCGCCAGGCGAGCCCGGGCGTAGCTGTCCGCCGCTGCCGCCAGCGCCTGGTGAATACCCAGGGCTTCCTCGCGCCGGCCATAGGCCTGGCTCGGCACATCGACGATGGCGATTAAGGCCCGTTTATTGGGGCGTTCACGGTCGGCCTCGATCGCCTCATCCACCGCCTTGGCCAGGCCCCAACCTTCAAGCAAGCCCACCTCACCGTTGCGAGCACGGACAAAGCGGTTATCCGGGTCGGCCACCACGGCGATAAAGCGCGCCGGCTGCCCGTCCAGCAGGCCATCGGCGACGTTCAACGAAGCGGGCAAGCCGGACACCGGCGTCGCGCCTGCGCTCAACGCTTGAAACCAGTTCTGCCCTCGCAGGGAATAGGCACTCATGAGCGGTCTCCTTGATACAGGTCACGCACCGTCGCCGGGTCGATTTGCGGCGTGGTGTCCAGGCGGGCCAGGCGCTGCAGGAAGAGTTCGGCCTGACGGCTGCGTTGTGCGCTGGGCAAGCCCAGGGCCAGCAACTCGCTGACCTGCGCTTGGATCTGCGCCACATCGTCGGCCACATAGCGGTCCACCAGGCCGCTGGCAAAACGCTGTTCGCCGCCCGTCAGGCTCCAGATAAACGGCCGATCCCGGGAGTCGTACTCTTCAAGGCCGGCCTCCTGTTCGATCACCTGCGGGCCGTTGAGGCCCAGCCGGGCTTCCTGGGTCACCAGCAGATAACTGCACAGGCCGGCGGCAATCGACATGCCGCCAAAACAGCCAACGCTGCCGGCCACCACGCCGATCACCGGCTGGTACTGGCGCAGGTCGACAATCGCCGCATGGATATCGGCAATCGCCGCCAGGCCCAGGTTGGCTTCCTGCAGGCGCACGCCACCGGTTTCCAGCAGCAGCACGGCGCGGGTAGCAATGCCCTTGCGGTTGTCCTCGGCGGCCAGTTCCAGGGCTCCAGCGATCTTCGCACCGCCTACTTCACCCAGGCTGCCGCCCTGGAACGCGCCTTCGATGGCAGCAATCACCACCGGCAATCCGCCGATGCTGCCCTTGGCGATCACCACCCCGTCATCGGCCTGGGGCACCACGCCCTGGCGCTCCAGCCACGGCGACATGACCCGCTGGAAAGGGTCGAGCAATTCACGAAAGCTACCGGCGTCCAGCAAGGCCTTGGCCCGCTGCCGGGCGCCGAGTTCGACAAAACTGTGCTTGTGCAACAAACGGGCGCTGTCAGTCATGGCCGATCTCCTCGAAGCCTTGTTCCAGGCGCAGGCGGACCACACCGGGGGTGGCGCCAAAATCGTGGATATCAATCAACAGCGCCGGTGGCGTCTGCCCATCGAACATGCGCTCGAACAGGTGCTGCCAACGGGAGGCACTGCCGTTGACCGAGGTTTGCACCTGGATCGTCAGCTTGCCGGGCTGGCCCGGCTCCAGCAGCACTTCCAGGTCACCGGAACCGACACAACCGACCAGGGCGCGACCGCGTCCTGGCTGACCGGCGGGGAATTCAAAAGATAGGGTTTCCATCACATCGCTCCCTGGAGAGTGGCGTCGCCGTGCTCGATCCGGTCGAGCAGCAGGCAGGCCGCGAGCAAGTCCGCCGCCCCACCGGGCGAGGCCTTCAAGCTCAATAACTGTTGGTCCAGCTCATGCAGACGGCGGCGCCCGGCGAGGCTGGCGCTGCCACCGGCTTCCAGCACCGCGCTGGCACCTTGTTGCATGGCCAGCAGGCCGCCCTCGCCGGCGCGGTACAGCACGCAGGTGTCGGCCAGCCGGGTCATGATCGCCAGCAGGGCGTCCAGGCGGGCGTTCTGCTCGCCGTGTCCCTGGCGGCGGCTTTGCTTGAGCTGGGGCAAGCCGCGCTGCAGCACCGCGGGAAAGCCCAATTGGGCCTCTTCCCGAGCACCACGAGCACCGTAGCGCAGGGCCACCTGGGCCCCGTGGCTCAGGGGTTGTGGGGCAAATCGATCGTTCAGCAGTGCCAGCCGCGCGGCCCGCAACGCCACGCTGCCAGCCGCGGTGGATTGCGGCTCCAGGGCGGCGGCGGCCACCAACAGGCCCAGGGCCCAGATCGCGCCGCGATGGGTATTCACCCCGGATGTGGTGTTGAGCATGGCTTGCTCGCCGTCGCGGCCAATGCGGCCCACGGCTTCGCGCAGTGGCAAGCCGACTTCGCCGAACGCAATGGCGGCTTCGGCCATTTCCTTGAACGCCGGCCACAGGGACAAGGCCGACGCATGCATCAAGCCCAGGTGCAGGTCGCTGTGGGCGCCATTGCCGCGACGGTCCACCAGGGCTGGCTTGGGCGACAGGTCCGCCTCGTCGATCAGCGCGTCCACCGCCAGGTCCGCCAGGCGCTCGGCCAGGCTCAGGGGTTGGGTGTGCAGGTTGAATGCGTGCATTACCAACTCCTGAATTTGGCGGGCGGGTTGTACAGGCCACCCGACCACTCCACCAGATCGGCGACGCTTTTCGCTGCCAACAGCTCGCGGCTGGCGTCGGTACGACGGATGCCGAGGTCTTCGGGCAAGGCGATCAGCCCTTCACGGCGCATGCGCGCGGTGTCTTTGGGGTTGTGGCGCAAGCCGATGGCGGTCACCCCGGCCACGGCGGCGATCATCGCCTGGCGTTCCTCCAGGGAGCGGGCCTTGTACAGGTAGGCGATGCCTTCTTCGGTCAGCAGGTGGGTGACGTCGTCGCCGTAGATCATGATCGGCGCCAGGGGCATGCCGCTCTTGCGCGCCACTTCCACTGCGTCGAGGGTTTCGACAAAGGTCGGCTTGCCGCCTTCCTGGAAGGTTTCGACCATCTGCACCACCAGCTTTTTGCCCCGTTCGAGCATGGCCTGGGGCGCATCGCTCTGGTCGACGCGCATGTCCAGCCAGGCCGGGGTGCCGTGGCGCCGGCCACGGGGGTCGTGGCCCATGTTCGGCGCACCGCCGAAACCGGCCAGGCGCCCACGGGTCACGGTGGAGGAATGGCCATCGCCATCGACCTGCAAGGTGGCGCCGATAAACAGGTCCACCGCGTATTGCCCGGCCAGTTGGCAGAACATCCGGTTGGAACGCAGCGAACCGTCGCGGCCGGTAAAGAACACATCCGGGCGCGCGGCGATGTAGTTCTCCATGCCCAGCTCGGTGCCGAAGCAGTGCACGCTCTCCACCCAGCCGCTTTCGATGGCCGGGATCAGGGTCGGGTGCGGGTTGAGGGTCCAGTTGCGGCAGATTTTGCCCTTGAGGCCCAGGGACTCGCCGTAGGTCGGCAGGATCAGCTCGATGGCGGCGGTGTTGAAACCGATGCCGTGGTTCAACGACTGGACATTGTGTTTCTCGTAGATGCCACGAATCGCCATCATCGCCATCAGCACGTGCACCGGTTTGATGTGGCGCGGATCACGGGTGAACAGCGGCTCGATGTAGAACGGTTTGTCGGCCACCACCACGAAATCCACCCAGGACGCAGGGATGTCGACCCGGGGCAAATCCGTGACGTCATCCACCAACTGGTTGACCTGGACGATGACGATGCCGTCGCTGAAGGCCGCCGGCTCGATCAGCGCCGGGGTGTCCTCGGTGCTCGGGCCGGTGTAGATATTGCCGGCACGGTCGGCCATGAAACCGGCGGACAGCACTACGTTGGGAATCAGGTCCACCACCAGCCGCGCATAGAGTTCGATGTAGGTGTGGATAGCACCGATTTCCAGCAGGCCGTCTTCCAGCAACTGGCTGATGCGCAGGCTCTGGGTGCCGGCAAAGGAGAAGTCGAGCTTGCGGGCAATGCCGCGCTCAAACAGGTCCAGGTGCTCGGAACGTCCGACGCTGGGCATGATCATGTGCAGATCGTGGAGCTTGGCCGGGTCAGCCTTGGCCAGGGAGCGGGAAAGAAAGTCCGCCTGCTTCTGGTTGTTACCCTCCAGCACCACACGGTCGCCGGGCAGAATCAACGCTTCCAGCGCCGCGACGATCTTGTCGGTGGGCAGCACTACACCGTCGGCGAGGGCTCGCACTTGCTCGAGGCGCCGCTGCTTTTCGCTGCGCCGCCGCGTCCAGCGCGAGTCGGGGGATATTGTTGTTGTCATGCTCACTCCACGGGTTCGCTGTCGTGGAAGCCACCTTAGGAGGCAAAACCCGGAGCATCAATCAAGCCCAGTGGCGGATTGTTACGCTCAGGGTAATGGTTGAAAAATGCTTTCCGTGCCAGCCGCCACCCGCTGCCAGCGCCACGGATGTTGGAGTACTCTGCGAACCCACGGCAGGCACGTCCCTGGACGACCCGGCCAATGAAGGCCAGCCCTGAGATGACGAGTGTTTTATGAAACAGCCCCCCTTCCCGCCTATCCGCTCGGTCGAGCAGTTGCTGCAACAACTGCAGCAAGGCTTGAAAGCCGAGTACCTGATGTTCTGGGCTCACCAGGCACCCCGTGACGGTCGCGTCACCCAAAGCTGCTTCAGCCAGTGGTACGCCGCCGGTTTCACCCTCGACGGTATCGATTACCCCAGCGCCGAGCACTTCATGATGGCCGGCAAGGCCCTGCTGTTCGACGACCAGCCCACCCATGCCCGCATCCTCAAGGCCGTCACCCCCGCCGACGTCAAACAGCTGGGGCGCGAGGTACGCGGGTTCGATGACGCACGCTGGAACGCGGCGCGTTTCGAGATCGTGGTGCAGGGCAATCTGGCCAAGTTCAGCCAGCACCCGGCCCTGGCCGACTACCTGTTGGCCACGGGGGACAAGGTGCTGGTAGAGGCCAGCCCTGTGGACCGGGTATGGGGCATTGGCCTGGCGGCCGATGATAAAAAAGCCACCCAGCCCGAGCGCTGGCGCGGCCTAAACCTGTTGGGCTTTGTATTGATGGAAGTGCGCGACAGGTTGCGCAACGCCTGAGGCGCCGGCGGGGCTAGAGCACCAGCCCCGACTCCAGCAACAAGGCTTCCAGTCCCAACAAGTCCGGGACCTTGGCCACTTGTTCGGCCACTTGCACTGCGGCCTTTTCCAGCCGACACAAGGGCACATCGACGTAGCTCAATTGGCTGTCGAGCTTGTGCGATCGTGGAATGCCCTGCACCAGCAAGGCCATGAACTTCAGATCTGCCCGGCCGCCCAGGGCATTGAGCACGACGATCCGTGCCCGCTCGCCGATCACCGTCTTGGCACCGCAGGCCGACTCGAAGCTGAGCAATGGAATCTGCCGGTCACGCCAGCGCACCCGCCCCAGGTACCAGGGCGGCGAATCCAGGTCGAAGGCGCCGGCCTGATAGTCGATCAACTCGGCCACCGCGACGTTGGGCAGGATCAGCGTGCGATCGGCCAGGGGCAGCAGCAGGCCGGTGAGGCTGCTGGAGCGATGGTCAAGCATGGGGTTTGCTCCACTGGGCAATGCTTTCCAGCAGCACCGACTCTTGGTAGGGCTTGCCGAGGTAGTCGTTGACGCCGATGGCCATGGCCCGGTCGCGGTGCTTCTGGCCGGTGCGCGAGGTGATCATAATGATCGGCAGGTGCTGCAGGCGCGGGTCGTTGCGCACCTGGATCGCCACCTCGAAACCATCCATACGCGGCATCTCGATGTCCAGCAGCATCAGGTCCGGCAGGTGCTCCTCCAGCAACAACATGGCATCCACACCGTCCTTGGCGGTCAGCACATTCATGCCGTGGCGCTCCAGCAAACGGCTGGTGACCTTGCGCACCGTGACCGAGTCGTCGACCACCAGCACCAACAGCGGCCGCTGCGGCTCGACCTCGGCCACTGGCTCATCGCCGGCCAATGGGCGCGAGGGCAGGACGCGAGTCTGCATCATGCGGATATGCGCCAGCAGGTCGAGGATCAGCACCACCCGGCCATCGCCGAGGATGGTCGCCCCGGACAGACCCTGGACCGCGGCGAACTGCGGCCCCAGGCCCTTGACCACAATTTCCCGGGTGCCGGCCATGGCATCCACCTGCACGGCGATCAGGTGCTCGTTGTAATGCACCAGCAGCACCGGCAGCGGCATGAACTGCCCCAGCAGCTTGGGTCGACCGACGGTGTGCAACAGCTCGCCGAGGTAGCAGAGTTCGTAACGTTGCCCGGCGTATTCGTAGCGCGGCGGGTCCTGTTGGTAGTAGTTGTCCAGCTCGGCCGGCAACACCCGGACAATGCCTTCGATGGTGTTCAGCGGGATCGCGTATTGCTCGTCGCCGCACTGCACCATCAACGCCCGGTTGACCGACACACTGAACGGCAAGCGAATACGGAAATGCACGCCTTCCCCCGGGCTGGAGTCGATGCTCATGGAGCCGCCCAACTGGCGCACTTCTTCATGGACCACGTCCATGCCCACCCCGCGCCCGGAAATCTGGGTGATCTTCTCGGCGGTGGAAAACCCCGGCTGCATGATGAATTGCAGCACGTCGCGGTCACTGACATCGGCCGCCGGGTCCAGCAGGCCACGCTTGATGGCCTTGGCGCGCACCGCTTCCAAAGGCACACCGGCACCGTCGTCGCGCATGTCGAAGACGATGTCACCGCCTTCGTGGGCCAGGTCCAGGGTGATGCGGCCCTGGGCCGGCTTGCCGGCGGCGAGTCGCACGTCAGCGGCTTCCAGGCCGTGGTCGACGGCGTTGCGCAGCATGTGCTCCAGGGGCGCGACCATACGCTCCAGGACGTTGCGGTCCATCTCGCCTTCGGCATTGCCGACCACGAACTCCACTTCCTTGCCCAGCTCCTCGGCGACCTGCCGCACGATGCGCTTGAGCCGCGGCAACATGCGCTCGAACGGCACCATGCGCGTGCGCATCAGGCCTTCCTGCAATTCGGTGTTGATCCGCCCCTGTTGCTGCAACAGGTTCTCGGCGTCGTGGTTGCGCCGGTCCAGGGTTTCCTTGAGGTCCAGCAGGTCCGAGGCGGACTCGAACAACGCCCGGGACAGCTGTTGCAACTGGGAATGACGGTCCATTTCCAGGGGGTCGAACTCTTCATAGCCCAGGCGCTCGGCCTCCACCTGCTGGCGACTGAGAATGCGCCCCTGGGTTTCAGTGTCCAGGCGCCGCAGTTGGTCGCGCATGCGCTCGATGGTGGTTTCCATCTCACTCAGGGCCACCCGGGCATCGTTGACCTGTTGCTCGATACGACCACGGAAGATCGAGGTTTCCCCAGCCAGGTTGACCAAGTCATCCAGCAGCTCGGCGGAAACCTTGACCATGTCCCCGGCCACCACCGCTTCCGGCGCGGGCGCTTCGACACGCGCGGCGGGCTTGTCCACCGGCACGGGCACCGGCAACACAGGGACCGGGGCCAAGGGATGGGTGAAGCCGCGAATCGCTTCGATCAGTTTCTGCGCTGGCTGGATCGGCTCGCCGAGACGGGCGGCATCGAGCATCTGCGCCAGGCGGTCGTGGCTTTTCTGTAATAGGCCGAACAAGGCCGGACCGGCCACCAACACCCCGGCAGAAAGGTCTTCGAAGAGAAACTCCAGCTCATGGGCCAGATCGCCGATGGGGGCGATTTCCACCATGCGCGCCCCGCCCTTGAGGGTGTGCAAGTCGCGCAGCAGGGTTTCCACTTCCTGGCGCCCTTGAGGGTCGGCCTGCCAGCGGGCCAGGGCCGCGGCGGAACTGTCGATGATGTCGAAACCTTCTTCGAGGAAGATTTCCAGCAACTCCGGGTCGTGGCCGGCGTCCGACTCAGCGGCCGAAGACTCCACCAACTCCGGAGCGCTGGCTGCTTGCTGGCGCAGGCGGCGAATGGCGTCGATCAACTCGGCGGGGTCGCTCAGGGGCTGCTGGCGCTGCAGTTGCTCCAGCAACAACCCCAGCTCGGCATGGCTGCTGTGCAGTAGTTGGGCCAGGGCCGGGCTGTGGCTGTAGCGCCGGTCCACCAAGCCTTCGTAGAGGGTTTCCAGTTCCTGGGCCAGGTCGCTGACCGGGCCGACATCGGCCATGCGCGCACCGCCCTTGAGGGTGTGCAGGTCGCGTTGCAGGGACGACAGGGGTGCCGCGTTGTCCGGGTCTGCGAGCCAGCGCTGCAGGGCCTGGCCGGCGCTTTCCAGGATATCCACCGCTTCTTCGAGGAAGATCTCGACGATTTCCTCGTCCCGCTCCTGGGTCGGCTCTTGCTGCAGTTCGGCGGTGGCCGCGCCCAGCTCGCTGATGCTCAGGGTGCGGCTGCCATCACTGCGAATCAGCCCGGTGGCGGCCGGGTCAAGGCCCTCTTCGAGCAGATCGTGCAGGGCACGAATCCGCGCCGGCCGTGGGCTGACTTCCTGGCCCGCCGCCAGCTCGTCGAGCATGTTGATCAAGGCTTCGTGGGCCGCCTGGGCTTCATGGAAGAAGCGCTCGCTGACCGCCAGGCTGCTTTCCTCCACCGCGCCGTACAGGTCGAGCAAGGCTTCGCACAGCTCATCCACCGGGTGCAGGTCCGCCAGGTGCGCGCCTTCGCCGAGGGTGGTCAGTTCGTCCAGCAAGGCACTGAGTTCCTGACGCTCGCCAGGGTGCTGCTGCCAGCGCTGCAAGAGGTTTTCGGCGTCCAGCAGGATGTCCATGCCCTGGGCCAGGAAGTTGTTGATCAACTGCGGATCACGCTTGGCCCGGCGCCCGCTATCGCTGCCATCCAGCAGGCTTTGCAGGCGCTCATCGAGCAACGCCTGGGTGCGCTGGATCAAGGACTCGGCCCCGCCGATCGGCGCCAGCGGGTCCCGCGCCAACTGACGCAAGCCCCGACGTAACAGACCTTCAGCCTCCAGCAGCAACTCCACTTCATCCAGGTCCAGGGGGATCAGGTGGGCGCGATACTCACGGGCCAGCTGGTCGAGGGGCGAGACCAGCTCGGCCATCGGCAAGACCCCGGCCATCGAAGCGCTGCCCTTGAGGGTATGCAGGGCGCGCTGCAGCTCGTCGCTGGCCTGCAACGGCACGTGTTCGGCGGCCTGGTCGAGAAAACGGTTGATGCTGTCCAGGTGGGTTTCCGCCTCGTTGCGGAAGATCTCCAGCAACTGCGGGTCCAGGACCGTCGAGTCGGTGACCGGGAGCGACACGGTGTCGGCCTTGGCCAGGGCATGGGCGCGGGCAGCCAGCAGGTCCACATCGTCGCGCTGGCGCTGGGCCTGGGCGGCAAACTCGGCGATCAGTTCCGGCAGCAATTGCACGGTGTCGTCCAGCAACTGGCGCACCTCGGGGCACGCCGCCACGCTGCGCTCCAGCAGGCGGTTGAGCAGGTTTTCCACAGCCCAGGCCAACTCCCCGAGTACCAGGGCGCGCACCATGCGGCCGCTGCCCTTGAGGGTATGGAAGGCGCGACGCAATTCGCTGAGGATGGCTTTGTCTGCGGGCGCAGCGGCCCAGCGCGGCAACTGCTCGCGCAGCACCTGCAAGACCTCCTCGGTCTCTTCGAGAAACACCTCGCGCAGTTCGTCGTCCACCGGTTCTTCGCCCGAAGGCGGCGGCAGCAGGCTGCCCGGGGTGTTCAGGGCCGGCGGGTTGAGGGCCGACAGCGGGCTGGCCAGCACCTCGGCCAGGGACTGGGCCACGTCCGGGTCGTCCAGTTCCTGCAGGTCCTGCATCACCAGGGCCTCGCTGGGGCTGAGCACATCGTCCAGTAGGGGCACTTGGGCATCGGGCACGTAACCCAGCTCCGCCAGGCCATGTTCGGCCACATCAAGGATCTTCTCCCCCGGCGCCTCATGGTCCTGGCTCAGGCGTTCCAGGTAGTACTCCAGGCTGACGATCACGTCCGCCAGGCTGTCGAGCTGCCGCTGATCGGGCCGCGTCGACTCCAGCAACAGGTGTTCACTGATGAACTGGTTGCAGGCTTCCAGCAGGCTGGCCGCGCGGCTCAGGGGAATCATCGCCAGCGCGCCGCGGACCTGAGTCAGCAACTCGGGCAGGGGTTGCAGGTGTTCGCGCTCCAGGTCGGCTTCCAGGTATTCGACGATCAGGTCCTTGGCCTGTTGCAGGCAGATGCGCGCTTCCTTGATCACCAACTGGTGGATCTGGGTCAGGTCGGTGGTGGGCAGGCGACTCTCTTCGCGGCTTTCCGGCTCGACGGTGCCGACCATGCCGGCCAGGGTCGCCTCGACATAAAGCAAGGCGCCGGCGACGTCCATCAGCACTGCGTCATTGGGTTCGCGCTGGCCCTGGGCCAGGCTCTGGACCACCGCCAACTGGTCAATGATGACTTTGCGCGGCTGCCCGAAACCCAGCACCGCCAAGGTGTCAGCGATTTGCCGCAGGGGCGGCAGCAGGCCATCGAGGTCGGCGGCGTGCTGGCGATCACTGCGCACAAACAGGTCCAGGCGTTCCTTGACCCGCACCAGGCCCTCGCACAGCGCGGCCAGCACCGAACGCATGGCATCCCGATCGGGCCCGGCCATGCGGGCACGCTCTTCATCCACCGTTGCACTGTCGGGCAAGGCATCGTCGAGCCCGTAACGTTCTTTCATGGTCAACATCTGCGCAGTGGGCTGGCGAGCCTTGGCGATATAGAACAGCAGGCTCTTGAGCAACTCATCGGGGGCGGGCTGGTTGAGCCCGGCGATGCCCTGCTCCTGCAGGCGCTTGAGTTCCTTGTCCACGTCCTTGAGCAGGCTGCGCACCGCCGGGCTGTTGGCGATGGCATCGCGGTGCATGCCGTCCACCAAGGCCGAAGCGATCTGCCACAAGGGGCTCAGGGGCGCGTCGGCAGACATGGCTTCAAGGCGTTCGAACACCCGGCCCATGTAGACCAGGCTGTTTTCATCATCCTGCTCGCGCAACAGCCCCACCATCGCGGTTTGCAGCATGTGCCGCAGCTTGCGCAGCAGGGTCGGCCACTCCGGGAGTTCCAGGGCGGCCAGGGCCTTGTCGCTGAGTGGCGGCCAATGGGGCAATTGCGGGCTGAACAGGCTGGTTTCCGAGAGCAGGCTTTCACCCCGGGCACTGCGCAGGTCGTTGAGCAGCGGCAACACCACCAGGGGCAGGTCACGCCGGGCGCTCTGCACCCGGTCCAGGTACTGGGGCAATTGGCTGGTGGCTTGCTGCAACAGGCGTATGGCTTCATCACGCTGGGCCACCCGCTGCTGTTGCAGGGCCAGGGCCAACTGTTCCATTTCCTCGGCGAGCAACGCCGCGCCGTAGAACTCGACCATTTGCAGGCTGCCGTGAACCTGATGGATGCCTTCGATGCACAAGCCAATGGCATCGACGGCCTGCGGGTCTTCAGCCAGATGCTCAAGGGCCTGGTGGGCCTGCTTCAGGGTTTCGGCAATTTCGCCTTTGACCCATTCCAGGGCCACGTAGTCGTGCCGATCAGCCATAACCACTCCCGTCATCTGCTGCCTGCGTTAGCGGTTGTCACTGGGGGCCGCCTCCTGGGTGGCCGGCAGGGTAAACCCGGACACCGAGCGCCGCAGCTGGCTGGCCATTTTCGCCAGGTTGCCGATGCTTTCGGCGGTCGCGGTGGAGCCGGAGGACGTCTGCGAGGTGATTTGCTGAATCACGTTCATGGTCAGGGAAATCTGCCCCGCCGAGGACGTCTGTTTCTGTGCGGCGTTGGAAATGCTCTGGATCAGCGCCGCCAGCGTCTTGGACACCCCTTCGATTTCTTCCAGGGCCACCCCGGCATCCTGGGCCAGGCGCGCGCCGCGCACCACTTCGGTGGTGGTCTGCTCCATGGAAATCACCGCTTCGTTGGTGTCGGTCTGGATCGCCCGCACCAGGGTCTCGATCTGCCGGGTAGCCGCCGACGAACGCTCCGCCAGGCGCTGCACCTCATCGGCAACCACGGCAAACCCGCGCCCGGCATCACCGGCCATGGACGCCTGGATCGCCGCGTTGAGGGCGAGGATGTTGGTCTGGTCGGCAATGTCGTCGATCAGGCTGACGATATCGCCGATTTCCTGGGACGACTCGCCCAGGCGCTTGATGCGCTTGGCGGTGTCCTGGATCTGTTCGCGAATGTTGTCCATACCATGGATGGTGTTGTGCACCACTTCGTTGCCCTTGTTGGCGATTTCCACCGAGCGCTCGGCCACCGCCGACGACTCGGCCGCATTGGCCGAGACCTGGTCGATGGACTGGGCCATGTCGTTGATCGCGGTGGAGGCTTCAGAAATCTGCTGGGCCTGGTGTTCCGAGGCTTCGGCCAATTGCATGGCGGTGGCCTGGGTTTCCTGCACGGCGCCGGCGACCTGACCGGCCGTGAGGTTGATGGTGGCCACCAGGTCCCGCAGTTGGTCCACGGAATAATTGATCGAGTCGGCGATGGTGCCGGTGAAGTCTTCGGTCACCGAGGCGGTCACCGTGAGGTCGCCGTCGGCCAAGTCTTCGATTTCATCCAGCAGGCGCATGATCGCGTTCTGGTTGCGCTCGTTCTTTTGCGCGGTTTCCCGTAGCTGGCGGTTGGTTTCACGCACCATCACCAGGCCGATGAGGATGATCGAGGCCAGGGCCAGCAAGCCCAGGACGTAGCCGCCGATGGTGTCCAGGCTGCGCCCGCCGGCCAGGTTCTCGAAACCGGTGGCCAGGTGCGATGCCTCATCGAGCAGGGTTTGCGACAGGCTGAAGATGTTGCTCGCCGACTCCCGAACCTGGAACAGCTCGGGGGAGGTTTCAAGGATTTCATCCACCGAGCCGGAGACAAACTCGAACAGTTCGGCGATCTCGGTCAGGCGCGCCCGGGCATCGCGGTCTTCGACCTGGCTGATCTTCAAGACCGGGTTGCCTTGCAGCATGCCGGTCAGCACCTGGCCGAAACGCGCCGCGTCACGGCCAAAGGTGTCGGCGGCCTGGACCGCGTTTTCGTCCCCGGCAAGCACGGTGTTCACCGCGCCGAGAATCCGCTCCGCCAGCAGAGACTGGCGCTGAGCCATGGCCACCTGGGCCGCCGGAGCGCCGCGCTGCAGCAGGATTTCCACGACCTTTTCGTACTCCACCTGCAACTGCGGCACGGTTTCGGCCAGGGTCGCGGCCACCTGATGCAGGGACAGCACGGTCTGTTCACTGGCCAGGATGGCGTCGGTGTTTTTCAGCAGCTTTTCCCAGTCCAACTGCACCGCGTGCATTTCCTGGCGCACGGCGGGGGGCGCGCCGGGCAGGCCGGTGGACGGGTCGCCCTTCTTCAAATAGCCCCAGCGCTGGGCGAAATCGTTGCGCGCATCCCCCAGCAACTTGAAGGCCGCAGCCTTACCGGCGGCGGCCTCGGTGGCGTTCTTGGCGATGCGCTGGGACAGCACGCGCAACTCGCCGGCGTGACCGATGTACTGCTTGTCGTAGGTGGACTGGGTATTGAGGTAGGCGAAGTTGGCGAACAGCAGCATGATGAACACGATCAGGGCGATGAACAGCACAATGATCTGCGAGCGGCTCTGCGACCCTTCCACTGCCTTGCCGTTTTTAGCTTTTATCATCTGTCAGGCCCCCGCCTGGTTCCGCCACTGCGTCACAACAATTGAGGTCAACCGAGAGGAATCGGCGCCAAGATCAAATCGCCACGTCCAGGAATCCCGGCGATTGGGCCAAGGCAAAGGGACTGAAGACCTGCCACACCTGATCGCGACTGAAGTGCCCCCGCAGGTAAGGCGCGATCTGCCGCTGCGCAGCGTCGACGTCGTGCTGTTCCAGGCTGTCCTGGGCAAAGTGCTGCAACCCCGCCACTTCATCCACCATCAAGCCGGCGAACAGCTCCTTGTACTCCACCACCAGCACCCGACGCTGCTTGCGCAGGGGCGACAGCTCATGGCCGAAGAAACCGCACAGGTCCATCAGTGGCAGCAGCCGCCCCCGCAGGTTGGCCACGCCCTTGACCCAGGGCTTCACCCCCGGCAACAGGGTGTAGCGCGGTTCATGCAGGACCTCGCTGACCTCGCCCATCGGCGCCACATACCAGTGCTCGCCCAGGCGAAAGCCGATACCACTCCAACTGTGCTGGTGGGTTTCCTGGGACGGCAGGTCGGCCGCCAGCAGGCGGCAGCGCTGATCGATCTCGAGCAGCAGCTCGAAGGCGGTTTGCGACTCGGACATGGCGTGGGCGATCAGCCGGCCAGGACGCTGTTCAGGGTCTTGATCAGGGTCTCTTCATCCACCGGTTTGGTCAGGTAGTCCTTGGCGCCCTGGCGGGTGCCCCAGACCTTGTCGGTTTCCTGGTCCTTGGTGGTGATGATGATCACCGGGATGTGGCTGGTTTCGGCGTCCTTGGTCAGTTGGCGAGTCGCCTGGAAACCGTTGAGGCCGGGCATGACGATGTCCATCAAGACAGCGTCGGGCTTTTCCTGGCGGGCCAGGGCCACGCCATCGGCACCGTTCTCGGCCTTGAGCACTTCATGACCGTGCTTTTCCAGCATGCCGGTGAGTTTGTACATTTCAGTCGGCGAGTCATCGACGATCAGAATACGAGCCATGGTCTTCCCCATACGAATAAGCGCGCGGCCCGCTGGCCGGTCGCCGATGTGCGTGTCTACTGTGGCGAAAGCGCGACGAAGTCCGGAACGTGGGCCTTGATCGCGCTCAGCAGTTCTTCCTTGCTAAAGGGCTTGGTCAAAAATTGATCAGAACCCACGATACGCCCCTTGGCCTTGTCGAACAGGCCGTCCTTGGAGGACAGCATGATCACCGGCGTGGCCTTGAACGCGCTGTTGTTCTTGATCAGGGCGCAGGTCTGATAACCATCGAGCCGGGGCATCATGATGTCGACGAAAATAATCCCGGGACGGTGGTCGGCGATCTTCGCTAGGGCCTCGAAACCGTCCACCGCGGTGATGACTTCACAGCCCACGTTCTTCAACAGGGTTTCTGCGGTGCGGCGAATCGTCTTCGAATCATCGATCACCATGACCTTCAAGGCGCTGGAATGCTGTTCCATATTCTGCTCTACCATCGCCACAGCGAATCGATATTGGTGCCGGTGCCTTGTTGCCTGACCCCAAACCCTTGTTGTTCAAGGCCTGAGCACGGCATGCGAGCCTTTTTAGCACACTCTCCCCATGCAATCTATCGGCCGACCAAGGCGGTGGTTTTTCCTTGACCGGGAACCGCACGGGCGCCACTCTGACGCCACTTTTCAAGCCTTGCGCCCCACTAAATTTTCGAGGAAACAACCCATGAGCGTTCGCGTCGGGATTGTCATGGACCCTATCGCCAGCATCTCCTATAAAAAGGACAGCTCGCTGGCCATGCTGCTGGCCGCCCAGGCTCGCGGCTGGACCCTGTTCTATATGGAGCAGCGTGACCTGTACCAGGGCGCCGGTGTGGCCCGGGCAAGATGCGCCCACTGCAAGTCTTCGCCAACCCGGAAAAATGGTTCGAACTGGACGCCGAGATCGACAGTCCCCTGAGCGACCTGGACGTGATCCTGATGCGCAAGGATCCGCCGTTCGACATGGAATTCGTCTACTCCACCTACCTGCTGGAACAGGCCGAGCGTGACGGCGTACTGGTGGTCAACAAGCCCCAGAGCCTGCGCGACTGCAATGAAAAGCTGTTCGCCACCTTGTTCCCCCAGTGCACCCCGCCCACCGTGGTCAGCCGCCGCGCCGACGTGCTGCGTGATTTCGCCGCCGAGCATGGCGATGTGATTCTCAAGCCCCTGGACGGCATGGGCGGCACCTCGATTTTCCGTCACCGCGCCGGCGACCCGAACCTCTCGGTGATCCTGGAAACCCTGACCGCCCTGGGCACCCAGCAGATCATGGGCCAGGCCTACCTGCCGGCGATCAAGGACGGCGACAAGCGCATCCTGATGATCGACGGCGAGCCTGTGGACTATTGCCTGGCGCGCATCCCGGCAGCTGGTGAAACCCGTGGCAACCTGGCCGCCGGCGGTCGCGGTGAAGCCCGCCCGCTGAGCGACAAGGACCGTTGGATCGCCGCCCAAGTCGGCCCGACTCTGCGGGAGAAGGGCCTGCTGTTCGTCGGCCTCGACGTGATCGGCGAGCACCTGACGGAAATTAACGTCACCAGCCCGACCTGCATCCGCGAAATCGACAATGCCTTCGGCACCAACATTGGCGGGCTGCTGATGGATGCCATCGAGAAGAAGCTGCAAGCCGCCAACCGCAAGCCACGAGCTTGATGTGGATCATGCACAGCTTGTCGCTTGTTGCTTGAAGCACACAGCTTGAAACCAACATTGCGTTATCATGCGCCGCCTGTGAAACCCGCGATGTTGGTTTTGTGATGCTTCCTGTGATGTCGAACCGCTGATGAGCCTCCCGTCCGATCTGCCACCCGAGCTTGCCCATAGCGGCGTGCGCGCGGCCGATCGCCTGGGGTTTACCCTGTTCCTCGCTGCGCTCGTTCACTTGGCGCTGATCCTCGGCCTGGGGTTCTCCTTCGCCGAACCCAAGCAGATCAGCAAGACCCTTGAAATCACCCTGGCCACCTTCAAGAGCGAGGTGGCGCCGAAGAAGGCTGACTTCCTGGCCCAAGAAAACCAGCAAGGCAGCGGCACCCTGGACAAAAAGGCCATTCCGAAGACCACCGAGGTCGCGCCGTTCCAGGAAAACAAGGTGAACAAGGTCACCCCGCCGCCCCCGGTGAAGCCCGAAGCCCAGGAGGCCGCACCCAAGGCCGCGGTCGCGACGACGGCGCCCAAGCCGAAAAAGACCGTCACCCAGCGTGAAGAGGTCAAGACCCAAGCGCCCGCCAAGCCCCCGACTCCAACGTTCGACAGCTCCCAGCTGTCCAGCGACATCGCCAGCCTGGAAGCCGAACTGGCCCAGGAACAGCAGTTGTACGCCAAGCGCCCGCGCATCCACCGCCTGAGCGCGGCCTCGACCATGCGCGACAAGGGCGCCTGGTACAAAGACGAGTGGCGCAAGAAGGTCGAACGCATCGGCAACCTCAATTACCCGGACGAAGCCCGGCGCAAGCAGATCTACGGCAACCTGCGGCTGATGGTCTCGATCAACCGCGACGGCTCGCTGTATGAAGTGCTGGTGCTGGAGTCGTCCGGCCAGCCATTGCTGGACCAGGCCGCCCAGCGCATCGTGCGCCTGGCCGCCCCCTTTGCCCCCTTTACCGGCGACCTGTCGGACATCGACCGCCTGGAAATCATCCGCACCTGGCGCTTCGCCCGGGGCGACAAGCTGTCCAGCAACTGATCTCCAGGACGCCATCGCACCTATATAGGAGCCGGCCTGCCGACGATGGAGCCCGCCAGGTTGGCGCAAATCCCGATCACGCCCTCCTTGGCCAACGGCACTTCACCCAGGTGGTTGCGCTTGTCAGCCGGGCCCGCCAACGCCACACTAGCGCTCATGAAAAATGTCAGCCCCAGCTACCTCAAGCATCACTTCCTGATCGCCATGCCCCATATGGCCGACCCGAACTTTGCGCACACCTTGACCTACCTGGTCGAGCACAACGCCGGTGGCGCCATGGGGTTGGTGATCAATCGTCCGCAGGACCTGAACCTCGCCGACATCCTTGAGCAACTGCGCCCCGATATCGAGCCGCCCCTGCTGTGCCAGCATGTGCCGATCTTCAGCGGCGGCCCCGTGCAGACCGACCGGGGCTTTGTCCTGCACCCCAGTGGCCCGACCTACCAGGCCACGGTGGAGCTTGAAGGGTTGTCGCTGTCCACCTCCCAGGACGTGCTGTTCGCCATTGCCGACGGTATCGGCCCGAGCAAGAGCCTGATCGCCCTGGGCTACGCCGGCTGGGAAGCCGGGCAACTGGAGGCTGAACTGGCGGACAACGCCTGGCTGACCTGCCCGTTCGACGCCGACATCCTGTTCAACACCAGCAGCGAATTGCGCCTGGAAGCCGCCGCCAAGCACCTGGGGGTCAACCTCAGCCTGCTCACCACTCAGGCGGGCCACGCCTGATGGCTCTGCGACTGATTCTCGGCTTCGACTACGGCACCAAGCAGATCGGCGTGGCCGTCGGCCAGGTCATCACCGGCCAGGCCCGCGAGCTGTGCACCCTCAAGGCGCAGAACGGCATTCCCGACTGGAATCAGGTCGAAGCCCTGATCAAGGAATGGAAACCCGACGCCGTGGTGGTGGGCCTGCCGCTGAACATGGACGGCACCCCCAGCGACATGTGCGCCCGTGCGGAAAAATTCGCCCGGCGCCTGAACGGCCGCTACAACCTGCCCTTCTATACCCACGATGAACGCCTGACCACCTTCGAGGCCAAGGGCGAGCGCCTGGCCCGAGGCGGGCAGAAAGGCAGTTACCGCGACAACCCGGTCGATGCCATCGCCGCCGCCCTGTTGCTGCAAGGCTGGCTCGACGAGAACTCAGCGCTGTTCGAACACTGATCCAGCCCAATCCGTAACAGGCGTGGCGCACCGATGTTTCGCGCCTCCCGGCCATCACACCCGCCCCGCGCCCTGCTCCACGCAGCCGGCGCGGGCCCACGAAGGAGCAACCATGAGCCTGCCCAATCCCGCCGAACTGATCAGCCAGATGGCCGCTGATCTCAATGCCCACCTGGCCAAGCGCGATATCAGCGAGCCACGCTTCATCGGCATTCGCACCGGTGGCGTCTGGGTCGCCCAGGCGTTGCTGGACGCCTTGGGCAGCAATGCGCCTCTGGGCACGCTGGATGTGTCCTTCTACCGCGATGACTTCAGCCAGAACGGCCTGCACCCGCAAGTGCGCCCGTCCGAGCTGCCGTTCGAGATCGAAGGCCAGCACCTGGTGCTGATCGACGACGTGCTGATGAGCGGCCGGACCATCCGCGCGGCCCTGAACGAGCTCTTCGACTACGGCCGACCGGCCAGCGTGACCCTGGTCTGCCTGCTGGACCTGGACGCCGGCGAACTGCCGATCCGCCCCAATGTGGTGGGGGCGACCCTGTCGCTGGCCGCCCACGAGCGGGTAAAATTGTCCGGTCCTGCGCCGCTTCAACTCGAGCTTCAAGACCTCGCCCTCTAACTCGCCCTTTTGAGAGTCCATTGCGATGACGCCTCTAGACGCCAAGCGCCCGCTGCAGCTCAACGATCAGGGCCAGCTGCGCCACTTCCTCTCCCTCGACGGCCTGCAACGCGAGCTGCTGACGGAAATCCTCGACACCGCCGACTCCTTCCTCGAAGTCGGTGGCCGGGCGGTGAAGAAGGTCCCGCTGCTGCGCGGCAAGACCATCTGCAACGTGTTCTTCGAGAACTCGACCCGCACCCGCACCACCTTTGAACTGGCCGCCCAGCGCCTGTCGGCGGACGTGATCACCCTGAACGTGTCCACCTCGTCGGCGAGCAAAGGGGAAACCCTGCTCGACACCCTGCGCAACCTGGAAGCCATGGCCGCCGACATGTTCGTGGTGCGCCACGGCGATTCCGGCGCCGCGCACTTCATCGCCGAACACGTGTGCCCACAAGTGGCCATCATCAACGGCGGCGACGGCCGGCACGCGCACCCGACCCAGGGCATGCTCGACATGCTGACCATTCGCCGCCACAAAGGCAGCTTCGAGAACCTCTCGGTGGCCATCGTCGGCGACATCCTGCACTCGCGGGTGGCGCGCTCGAACATGCTGGCCCTGAAAACCCTGGGCTGCCCGGACATCCGTGTGATCGCCCCCAAGACCTTGCTGCCCATCGGCATCGAGCAATACGGCGTAAAGGTCTACACCGACATGGCCGAAGGCCTGAAAGACGTCGACGTGGTGATCATGCTGCGCCTGCAGCGCGAACGCATGCAGGGCGGCCTGCTGCCCAGTGAAGGCGAGTTCTACCGCCTGTTCGGCCTGACCACCGCACGCCTGGCCGGCGCCAAGCCGGACGCCATCGTCATGCACCCGGGCCCGATCAACCGCGGCGTGGAAATCGAGTCGGCGGTGGCCGACGGTCCGCACTCGGTGATTCTCAACCAGGTGACCTACGGCATTGCGGTACGGATGGCGGTGCTGTCCATGGCCATGAGTGGGCAAACCGCCCAGCGACAATTCGAGCAGGAGAACGCCCAGTGAAGCTCAGCATTCTCGGCGCCCGCGTCATCGATCCAAGCAGCGGCCTGGATCAAGTCACCGACCTGCACCTGGAAGCCGGCAAGATCGTCGCCATCGGCGCGGCCCCGGCCGGTTTCAGTGCAAGTGAACACATCGATGCCAAAGGCCTGGTAGCCGCCCCCGGGCTGGTGGACCTCAGCGTCTCCCTGCGTGAACCGGGCTACAGCCGCAAAGGCAGCATCGCCAGCGAAACCCACGCCGCCGCTGCCGGTGGCGTCACCAGCCTGTGCTGCCCGCCGCGCACCAAGCCGGTGCTGGACACCTCGGCCGTGGCCGAACTGATCCTCGACCGCGCCCGCGAGGCCGGCAACAGCAAAGTCTTCCCGATCGGCGCCCTGAGCAAAGGCCTGGACGGCGAACAGCTTGCAGAACTGATTGCCTTGCGCGACGCCGGTTGTGTGGCCTTCGGCAACGGCCTGGAGAGTTTCCGCAACACCCGCACCCTGTGCCGCGCCCTGGAATACGCCGCCACGTTCGACCTGACAGTGATTTTCCACTCTCAGGACCGCGACCTGGCCGACGGCGGCCTGGCCCATGAAGGCCCCACCGCCAGCTTCCTCGGCTTGCCGGGCATTCCCGAAACCGCCGAAACCGTGGCCCTGGCCCGGGACCTGTTGCTGGTGGAACAAAGCGGCGTGCGCGCCCACTTCAGCCAGTTGACCAGTGCTCGCGGCGTTGCCCTGATCGCCCAGGCCCAGGCTCGCGGCCTGCCGGTCACCGCCGATGTGGCGCTGTACCAGCTGATCCTCACCGACGAAGCCTTGATCGACTTCTCCAGCCTGTATCACGTGCAACCGCCGCTGCGCTCGCGCGCCGACCGCGATGGCCTGCGCGAAGCCGTGAAGTCCGGGGTGGTACAAGCCATCTCCAGCCATCACCAACCCCACGAGCGGGACGCCAAGCTGGCACCGTTCGGCGCCACGGAACCGGGGATCAGCAGCGTCGAACTGCTGCTGCCCCTGGCCCTGACGCTGGTGGAAGACGGCCTGCTGGACTTACCGACCCTGCTCGCACGCCTCAGCGCCGGCCCGGCCGACGCGCTGCGCCTGCCAGCCGGCAAGCTGGCGGTAGGTGCTCCGGCAGATCTGGTGCTGTTTGACCCGGCCAGCTCCACGGTGGCCGGTGAGCGCTGGCTGTCCAAGGGCGAGAACTGCCCGTTCATCGGCCATAGCCTGCCGGGCGTGGTGCGCTACACCCTGGTGGACGGGCATATCAGCTACCAGGGCTGAAGACAGCGGCGTCTGTTTTCGCCGGCAAGCCGGCTCCTCTCAAGAAGGGGCCGGCTTGCGCCGTTAACGGCGTTTGGCGTTTTCCACCGACACCTGGTCGTTCAGGGTCCAGAAGTCGTACAACACCCCCAGAAACAAGAACCCACCCGTTACCAGGTAGAGCAAGCCGCTGAGCCACTTGCCCTGGTACATGCGATGCACGCCAAAGACCCCGAGAAAGGTCAACAGTATCCAGGCAACGCTGTATTCGATTGGGCCCGCGGTAAAGCGCAGGTCTGCCTCGCGATCCATGGCCGGGATCAGGAACAGGTCGATCAGCCAACCGATGCCCAACAACCCCAAGGTAAAAAACCAGATCGTCCCGGTCACCGGCTTGCCGTAATAAAAACGGTGCGCCCCGGTAAAACCGAAAATCCACAACAGGTAACCGATCACTTTGCTGTGCGTGTCGGACCCCGAACCGTCCTGCCGATAGCTATTCATCAACGACCCCTTTGAGCGTGATAGATAAATATTCTTAATTTCTTTGTGACTTTTTTACGGGCGGCCGGCACGTGGAAAATGTTACCTTCTGCGCCGTGAAAGCCTTATGCCGCCTGAGTTCTGACGAAGATAGGCGTCAAATTGCCGCTGCTTTGCCGGAGTTGACCCCCAGGTTGAATCGACCAACGGCCTCGGAAGTGACCGAAAAGCTGTTATAAAGTTGCGCGCTAACCCAAAAGAGCCCTGCCTAATGCGTCCATTTTTCAAGACATGGCTAACCATTTGCCTATTAATGCCACTGGCCGCCCACGCCACCAACCGTGAGCAACGACTTCCCAATGTTAATGGCTATACCCCGAAATCCCATGTTTCGCCGGTCACCGCCAAAAACACCAAACAGTCCGTCAAACGCCCTACCCACCTGAGCAAGGTCGACGCCGTCAGCCTGCCGCAGAAAGGCGCCCGCCCGAGCACCACGGTATTGAGCCGTGCGGTGAACGTGCTGGGTACACCTTACCGTTGGGGCGGTAGCAGCCCAAGCAAAGGCTTCGATTGCAGCGGCCTGGTGAAATACGCCTTCAACGATGTCGCCACCATCGACCTTCCACGATCGTCCAGCGCCATGGCCAGCGGCCACGGGCAGAAAGTCGAGCGTAAGGACCTGAAGCCGGGCGACCTGCTGTTCTTCAACATCAAGAGCCGCAAGGTCAACCACGTGGCCATCTACCTGGGCAACGACCGCTTCATCCATGCCCCGCGCCGCGGCAAGGCCGTGACCATCGACACCCTGAAAAAGCCCTACTGGCAGAGCCATTACGTGGTGGCCAAGCGCGTGTTGCCGAAAGAACAGGAACCCCTGCGGGTCGTTCAGCGCTAACACGCGGCGCCCCTCAAGCCTCTATCGCCGGTACGCCAGCTCCCACGGAGCCGGGCGACCCGCGATAAGCTTGCCCCTTCTCTTCCCCCTTCAGAAACTCTCCGGCACCCGCGCCTGTTCACGGGCCTGCTCGCGACTGATCAAGCCTTTGCCCAGCAGCTCCTTCAAGCTCATGTCCAGGGTCCGCATGCCCAGCAGGCCGCTGGTTTGAATCGCCGAGTACATCTGCGCCACCTTGTCCTCACGGATCAGGTTACGAATGGCCGGGCTGCCCAGCATGATCTCGTGGGCCGCCACGCGCCCACCCCCAACCTTCTTCAGCAAGACCTGGGCAATCACCGCCTGCAACGACTCCGCCAGCATCGACCGCACCATGGCTTGCTCATCACCGGCGAACACATCCACCAGCCGGTCGATGGTTTTCGCCGCCGAACTGGTGTGCAGGGTGGCCAATACCACGTGCCCGGTTTCGGCGGCCGTCAGGGCCAGGCGGATGGTTTCCAGGTCCCGCAACTCCCCCACCAGGATCACATCCGGGTCTTCCCGCAGGGCCGAGCGCAGGGCGGTGGCAAAGCTCTGGGTATCACGGTGCACCTCGCGCTGGTTCACCAGGCAACCCTTGGGCGGGTGGATGAATTCGATGGGGTCTTCGATGGTGAGGATGTGTTGCCGCCGAGTCTGGTTCAGGTGATCGATCATCGCCGCCAGGGTGGTGGATTTGCCCGACCCAGTGGGCCCGGTGACCAGCACCAGCCCGCGAGGCACTTCGGCAATCTGCCGAAACACTTGCCCCAGGCCTAGTTGATCCAGGTTCGGCACCCGCGAAGGGATGCTGCGCAACACCGCACCGGCGCCGCGCTGATGCTGGAACGCATTGACCCGAAAGCGCCCCACGGCGGCCAACTCATAAGCGAAGTCGAGGTCCTGTACGGCCTCGAACTCCCGGCGCTGGGCCTCGCTCATCAGGCTGTGAATCAGCGCCAGTACCTGGGGTCGCTGCAGCACCGGCCAGTCGAGGGGCTGGATGTCGCCATCGATGCGCACCATGGGTGCCAGCCCGGCGGACAGATGCAGGTCGGAGGCGCCCCGGGCAGCGCTCAGGAGCAACAGCTCAGTGATGTCCATAGTGTTCCGCAATTCCAGTAGAATGCCGCCAACCTCAAACCCGCTGGCGCAGATCGAATGTCCACGATAGCAGACAACATTGCCCTGGTCGGCGCACGCATCCGTGCCGCGAGCCTGGCCGCACAGCGCGCTGAAGACAGCGTGCAACTGCTGGCGGTGAGCAAGACCAAACCCTCGCAAGCCCTGCGTGAGGCTTACGCCGCCGGGCTTCGCGACTTCGGTGAGAACTACCTGCAGGAAGCCCTGGGCAAACAGCAGGAGTTGAGCGACCTGCCCTTGATCTGGCACTTCATCGGCCCCATTCAGTCGAACAAGACGCGTTCTATTGCCGAACATTTCGACTGGGTGCATTCCGTGGACCGCCTGAAGATTGCCCAACGCTTGTCCGAGCAACGGCCAGCCGAGCTGCCGCCGTTGAACATCTGTATTCAGGTCAACGTCAGTGGTGAAGCCAGCAAGTCCGGCTGCACCCCTGCCGACCTGCCTGCCCTGGCCAGCGCCATCAGCGCCTTGCCGCGCCTGAAGCTGCGCGGGCTGATGGCGATTCCCGAGCCGACTGAAGATCGCGCCGCCCAGGACGCCGCCTTTGCTGCCGTCGGTGCCTTGAACAAGCACCTGCAAGACAGCCTCAACCTGCCACTCGACACACTGTCCATGGGCATGAGCCACGACCTCGAAGCGGCCATCGCCCAGGGCGCCACCTGGGTGCGGATCGGTACCGCGCTGTTTGGCGCCCGTGACTACGGCCAGCCCTGACGTGGCTGGCTCTTCTATTAATAAGGATCTGTCATGAGCAAGACTCGTATCGCCTTTATCGGCGCTGGCAACATGGCTGCCAGCTTGATCGGCGGCCTGCGGGCCAAAGGGCTGGACGCGGCGCAGATCCGCGCCAGCGACCCGGGCGCCGAAACCCGCGCCAAGGTCCAGGCCGAACACGGCATTGACGTGTTTGCCGACAACGCCGAGGCCATCCTCGGCGTGGACGTTATTGTCCTGGCCGTCAAGCCCCAGGCCATGAAAGCCGTGTGCCAGGACCTGCGCCCGCACCTGCAAGGCAACCAGTTGGTGGTGTCCATCGCCGCCGGCATCACCTGCGCCAGCATGCGCAACTGGCTCGGCGACCAACCGATTGTGCGCTGCATGCCCAACACCCCGGCGCTGCTGCGCCAGGGCGTCAGCGGCCTGTACGCCACCGAAGAGGTCAGTGCCCACCAGCGGCAACAGGCCGAAGACTTGCTGTCTGCCGTGGGCATCGCCCTGTGGCTGGAGCAGGAGCAACAACTGGATGCGGTGACCGCCGTCTCCGGCAGCGGCCCGGCGTACTTCTTCCTGCTGATCGAAGCCATGACCGCCGCTGGCGAGAAACTCGGCCTGCCTCGGGAAACCGCAGCCCAACTGACCCTGCAAACCGCCCTGGGCGCCGCGCACATGGCCGTATCCAGTGATGTGGACGCCGCCGAACTGCGCCGCCGCGTGACCTCGCCCGCCGGCACCACCGAAGCGGCGATCAAGTCGTTCCAGGCCAATGGTTTCGAAGCCCTGGTGGAAAAAGCATTGGGTGCCGCCGCGCACCGCTCGGCCGAAATGGCCGAACAACTGGGCCAATAAAGGAGCCGATGATGATTGGATTGAATACTGCGGCGGTGTACGTGCTGCAAACCCTGGGCAGCCTGTACCTGCTGATCGTGCTGCTGCGTTTTGTGCTGCAACTGGTCCGCGCCAACTTCTACAACCCGCTGTGCCAGTTCGCCGTGCGCGCCACTCAACCGCTGCTCAAGCCAATGCGTCGGATCATTCCCAGTGTATTCGGCCTGGATATGTCGTCCCTGGTCCTGGCGATCCTGGTGCAACTGGCACTGATGGCACTGACCCTGCTGCTGACCTACGGCACCACCGGCAATCCGCTGCAGTTGCTGGTCTGGTCGCTGATCGGTGTGACCGCGCTGTTCCTGAAGATTTTCTTCTTCGCCCTGATCATCAGCGTGATCCTGTCCTGGGTCGCCCCCGGCAGCCACAACCCTGGCGCCGAACTGGTGAACCAGATCTGCGAACCGGCCCTGGCGCCGTTCCGGCGCATCCTGCCGAGCATGGGCGGCCTGGATATCTCGCCGATCCTGGCGTTCATGGTGCTCAAGCTGCTGGACATGCTGGTGATCAACAACCTCGCGGCGATGACCATGATGCCGGAAATCCTCCGTCTGCTGATCTGACGCCGACCCATGAGTTATTTCCGCTGGGACGGTGACGATCTGCTGCTCGATTGTCACCTGCAACCCAAGGCCAGCAGCGACGAGTTCGCTGGCCTGCATGGGGAACGCCTGAAGATCCGCCTGACCGCGCCCCCGGTGGAAGGCAAGGCCAACGCGCACCTGATGGCGTTCCTGGCCAAGGCCTTCGGTATCCCCAAGAGCAATGTCAGCCTGGTCAGTGGCGAGTTGAACCGGCAAAAGCGCGTGCGCTTGCAAGCGCCGAAAAAACTCCCGGACCTGCCAGGCCTGACACGCCCCACCTGATACTCACCACGCCACTCCGCACCTGTAGAAGCTGGCTTGCCAGCGAGGGTGTCGCCCAGATTGCCGCCCTATCCGAAGGCCCTTCGCCGGCAAGCCGGCTCCTAGATGATCCCCGTCGTTTTGGACAATAAAACGCCGGCCCGGGCTTTGCTTGCCGCTGGGGGCAGTGGTCTTTAGACTTACGCCTCATTTGAATGAGAGCAGGGTCGATGCCAACTGCCTTCCCCCCCGATTCTGTTGGTCTGGTCACACCGCAAATAGCCCATTTCAGCGAGCCCCTGGCCCTGGCCTGCGGCCGTGCGCTGCCAGCCTACGATCTGATCTACGAAACCTACGGCCAGCTCAACGCCACGGCGAGCAATGCCGTGCTGATTTGCCATGCCCTCTCCGGCCATCACCACGCCGCCGGCTACCACAGCGTCGACGACCGCAAGCCCGGTTGGTGGGACAGCTGCATCGGCCCTGGCAAGCCCATCGATACCCGCAAATTCTTTGTGGTCAGTCTGAACAACCTCGGCGGCTGCAACGGCTCCACCGGACCCAGCAGCCTCAACCCGGAAACCGGCAAGCCCTTTGGCGCCGACTTCCCGGTGCTGACCGTGGAAGACTGGGTGCACAGCCAGGCACGCCTGGCGGATCGCCTGGGTATCGGCCAATGGGCAGCCGTGATCGGCGGCAGCCTCGGCGGCATGCAGGCCCTGCAATGGACCATCACCTACCCGGACCGGGTACGCCATTGCCTGGCCATCGCCTCGGCCCCCAAACTCTCGGCGCAGAACATTGCCTTCAACGAAGTGGCGCGCCAGGCGATCCTGACAGACCCCGAGTTCCACGGCGGTTCGTTCCAGGAACAAGGCGTGATCCCCAAACGCGGGCTGATGCTCGCGCGCATGGTCGGGCACATCACCTACCTGTCCGATGACTCCATGGGCGAAAAATTCGGCCGTGGCCTGAAGAGCGAGAAGCTCAACTACGACTTCCACAGTGTCGAGTTCCAGGTGGAAAGCTACCTGCGTTATCAGGGTGAAGAGTTCTCCGGGCGTTTCGACGCCAACACCTACCTGCTGATGACCAAGGCCCTGGATTACTTCGACCCGGCGGCCAACTGCAACGATGACCTGGCGAAAACCTTCGCCGACGCCACCGCCAAGTTCTGCGTGATGTCCTTCACCACCGACTGGCGCTTCTCCCCGGCCCGCTCCCGGGAGCTGGTGGACGCGCTGATGGCCGCACGCAAGGATGTCTGCTACCTGGAGATCGACGCGCCCCAGGGGCACGATGCCTTCCTGATTCCGATCCCGCGTTACCTGCAGGCCTTTAGTCACTACATGAACCGCATAACCCTGTGAGGACACGATGAGAGCCGATCTGGAAATCATCCAGGAATGGATCCCCGCCGGCAGCCGCGTCCTCGACCTGGGCTGCGGTAACGGCGAGCTGCTGAGCTGGCTGCAGGAGCACAAGCAAGTCACCGGCTACGGCCTGGAAAACGACCCGGACAACATCGCCGATTGCGTGGCCAAGGGCATCAACGTGATCGAGCAGGACCTGGACAAGGGCCTGGGCAACTTTGCCAGCAACAGCTTCGACATCGTGGTCATGACCCAGGCCCTGCAAGCCGTGCACTACCCGGACCGGATCCTCGACGAAATGCTCCGGGTCGGCCGCCAGTGCATCATCACCTTCCCCAACTTCGGTCACTGGCGCTGCCGCTGGTACCTGGCCAGCAAGGGCCGCATGCCGGTGTCGGAGTTCCTCCCGTACACCTGGTACAACACGCCGAACATCCACTTCTGCACCTTCGAGGATTTCGAAGCCCTGTGCCGTGGACGCGAAGCCCGGGTGCTCGACCGACTTGCCGTCGATCAACAACACCGGCACGGGTGGGCCAGTAAGCTATGGCCTAACCTGTTAGGTGAGATCGGTATCTACCGGGTAAGCAGCCCCGGCCTGCAAGAACACAAGGTCGCGGTATAACCCCCCTTTTGCATGAGGAGAACGACCATGGGTCGCTTGGTGACTTTTCTATTGGCAGCCTGCCTGAGCATGTCGGCGCTCGCTGCCGATGCGATCAAGGGCGAGCGCAAGGAAGTGTTCGGTGACATCACCGTGCACTACAACACCTTCAACTCCACCTACTTGCAACCGGACGTCGCCAAGGCTGCCGAGTTGATTCGCAGCAAGAACCAGGGCGTGATCAATGTCTCGGTGATCAAGGCAGGCACCCCGGCCATCGCCCAGGTCAGCGGCACCATCAAGGACCTGACCAGCAAGAGCCTGCCCCTGAACTTCAAGCAGGTCACCGAGCAGGGCGCGATCTATTACATCGCCCAGTTCCCGGTGGAACAGCAGGAAACCCGAACCTTTACCATCAATGTGCAAACTGGCGGCGATACCCACAGCTTCAGTTTCAACCAAGAGCTTTTCCCAGGCGAATGATGAACCTCACCCAACTCGTACTGGCCAGCCATAACGCCGGCAAACTCAAAGAACTCCAGGCCATGCTCGGCGCCTCGGTGCAATTGCGCTCGATCGGTGAGTTCAGTCAGGTTGAACCGGAAGAGACCGGCCTGTCGTTCGTCGAGAACGCAATCCTCAAGGCCCGCAACGCCTCGCGGATTTCCGGCCTGCCGGCCCTGGCGGATGATTCGGGCCTGGCGGTGGACTTCCTCGGTGGCGCGCCGGGCATCTATTCCGCGCGTTATGCCGATGGCCAGGGCGATGCGGCGAACAACGCCAAGTTGCTGGAGGCCCTGAAAGAAGTGCCGGATGCCGAGCGCGGCGCCCAGTTCGTCTGCGTGCTGGCTTTGGTTCGGCATGCCGACGACCCACTGCCGATCCTCTGCGAAGGTCTGTGGCACGGGCGTATCCTCCACGCCGCCAGCGGCGAGCACGGCTTTGGCTACGACCCGTTGTTCTGGGTTCCGGAGCGTGATTGCTCCAGCGCCGAGCTGAGCCCCGGCGACAAGAACCAGATCAGCCACCGTGCCCGCGCCATGGCTATCCTGCGTCAACGCCTGGGTCTGCAATGACCAAAGACGCCTCTGCGCCGCCGCTGATTCACGGCAGCGCACCCACCCCTCGAGCGGCCCTGCCCCAACTACCGCCCCTGGCGCTGTACATCCATATTCCGTGGTGTGTACGCAAATGCCCTTACTGCGATTTCAACTCCCACACCGCCAGCCCCGAGCTGCCGGAAGAAGCGTACATCGACGCGCTGCTGGCCGACCTCGACCAGGACCTGCACGCGGTCTACGGCCGTGAGCTGAGTTCGATCTTCTTCGGTGGCGGCACGCCCAGCCTGTTCAGTGCGGCGGCCCTGGGTCGCCTGCTGGAAGGGGTGGAGCAACGCATTGCGTTTGCCAGCGACATCGAGATCACCCTGGAAGCCAACCCCGGGACCTTCGAGCAAGAAAAATTCACCGCTTACCGCGCCCTGGGCATCAACCGCCTGTCGATCGGCATCCAGAGCTTCCAGGAGCAGAAGCTCAAGGCCCTGGGCCGGATCCACAACGGTGCCGAAGCGATCCGCGCTGCCGACATGGCGCGCCAGGCCGGCTTCGACAACTTCAACCTGGACCTGATGCACGGCCTGCCCGACCAGTCCCTGGAAGACGCCCTCGACGACCTGCGCCAGGCCATCGCCATGCGCCCGACCCATCTGTCCTGGTACCAACTGACCCTGGAACCCAACACGGTGTTCTGGAACCAGCCGCCGGTGCTGCCGGAAGACGACACCCTGTGGGACATCCAGGAAGCCGGCCAGGCGCTGTTGGCTGAGCACGGCTACGCCCAGTATGAAGTCTCGGCCTATGCCCAGCCTGGGCGAGCAGCGCGGCACAACCTCAACTACTGGAGCTTCGGCGATTTCATCGGCATCGGTGCCGGCGCCCACGGCAAGCTCAGCCATCCGGACGGGCGCATCGTGCGCACGTGGAAAACCCGCCTGCCCAAGGATTACCTGAACCCGGCCAAAACCTTCAAAGCCGGGGAAAAAGCCCTGGCCAATGAAGAGCTGCCGTTCGAGTTCCTGATGAACGCCCTGCGCCTGACCGATGGCGTCGATGCGGCACTGTTCGCCGAGCGCACCGGCCTGTCCCTGGACAGCCTGGGCGAAGCCCGTCGCGATGCCGAACAAAGTGGCTTGTTGCAGGTCGAACCGTCACGCCTGGCGGCTACGGCCCGTGGCCAACTCTTCCTCAATGACCTGCTGCAACACTTTCTGATCTAAGGAAATCGAATGGATTTGGTACTCGATCTGCTCGCCACCGTGTCTCGCTGGAGCCGCAGCAACCTTTCGGAAATTTCCCTGGCCCTGGTGGGCTGCCTGCTGGTGCTGTTCGGCGCTGATATCAAAGGCTGGGTCGAGCAACGCCTGGGCGGCGTCGCCGGCGCCCTGCGGGTACCTCTGATGGCCCTGCTGTGCATGATCGGCAGCGGCCTGGCACTGATCTACGCCACCCCGTGGATCGTTCGTGGCCTGAGCCAGTTCAACAACTACAGCCTGGCACCGGTGTTGCTGGTGGTGTTGGTGCTGATTGGCGTGGTGGCGGATCGTCGCTGATTCGTCAGAGTTTGATCGCCGGCAAGCCGCCTCCTAAGGCGGCGCGGGGACGTGAGCGGGGATACCCGCTATCAAGGATGAGCATGAGCAAGAAAATCATCGACGACACCAGCAAGTTCCTCAGCTACGTGCTGCGCCATGAACCCCAGGCCATTGGCCTGGAACTGGACAGTGAGGGCTGGGGCGATATCGACGCGCTGATCGGCGGCGCGGCGCAAGACGGTCGGGCACTGACTCGGGCGTTGATCGAACAAGTGGTGGAGAGCAACGACAAGAAGCGCTTTGCGCTTTCGGCCGACGGCCAGCGCATCCGCGCAGTGCAAGGCCACTCCAGTAACAGCGTGCAGCTGCAATTGGACGAAAAACAGCCACCGGCCATTCTCTACCACGGCACGGCCAGCCGTTTTATGGATTCGATCAATGAGCAGGGGCTGATTCCGGGTTCACGGCATCACGTGCACCTGTCCCAGGAGATCGAAACCGCCAAGGCCGTGGGCCAGCGTTACGGCAAGGTGGTGCTGCTGCAGATCGATGCGCAGGCCATGCAGGCCCAGGGCTTCAAGTTCTATCAGGCAGAGAATGGGGTGTGGCTGACCGACCAGGTGCCGGTGAGCTTTATCAGCACGTTGTAGGGGCCAGCTTGCTTGCTGGCGAAGGCGTCCTCACGGGCCCCTTCGCCGGCAAGCCGGCGCCTACAGGGGCTGGCTCGTTAAGCCAGCTTTTCGAACTTCAGGTCCCACACGCCGTGGCCCAGGCGTTCGCCGCGACGCTCAAACTTGGTGATCGGGCGTTCGGTCGGGCGCGGCACGCATTTGCCGTCCTCGGCCAGGTTACGGTAACCCGGGGCCACGTTCATCACTTCCAGCATGTATTCGGCGTAGGGCTCCCAGTCGGTAGCCATGTGCAGAATGCCGCCGACCTTGAGCTTGCTGCGCACCAGCTCGGCGAAGGAAGCCTGGACGATGCGACGCTTGTGATGACGGCTCTTGTGCCAAGGGTCGGGGAAAAACAGCATCAAGCGATCCAGGCTGTTGTCCGCGATGCAACGGTTGAGCACTTCAATGGCGTCGCAATCATAGACCCGCAGGTTGCTCAGGCCCTGGGTCAGCACGCCATTGAGCAGCGCGCCGACACCCGGGCGGTGAACTTCCACGCCAATAAAGTCCTGCTCCGGCGCCGCCGCAGCCATTTCCAGCAGCGAGTGGCCCATGCCGAAGCCGATTTCCAGGGAGCGCGGGGCCGAACGGCCGAACACCTGGTCGAAATCCACCGGCGCGTCGGCCAGGGGCAGCACGAACAGTGGCGCGCCCTGCTCCAGGCCTTTTTGCTGGCCTTCGGTCATGCGCCCGGCACGCATCACAAAACTCTTTATGCGGCGGTGCTGGCGCTCGTCGCCGGCTTCCGGCTGGATAGGCGTGTCGTTTGATTCAGTCATCAATGGCTCTTACTTGATCAGACCATCCAGCGGCGAAGAGGCGCTGGCATAGAGTTTTTTCGGCATGCGGCCGGCGAGGTACGCCAGGCGGCCCGCGACAATCGCATGTTTCATGGCTTCGGCCATCAAAATCGGCTGCTGGGCGTGGGCGATGGCGGAGTTCATCAGCACCGCTTCACATCCCAGTTCCATGGCGATGGTGGCGTCGGAGGCGGTACCGACACCGGCATCCACCAGCACCGGGACCTTGGCTTCTTCGAGGATGATCTGCAGGTTGTAAGGGTTGCAGATCCCCAGGCCCGTGCCGATCAGGCCCGCCAGCGGCATGACCGCGATGCAGCCCATTTCCGCCAGTTGGCGAGCGATGATCGGGTCATCGCTGGTGTACACCATCACGTCGAAACCTTCCTTGACCAGCACTTCGGCGGCCTTGAGGGTTTCCAGGACGTTGGGGAACAGGGTCTTCTGGTCGGCCAGCACTTCCAGCTTGACCAGGTTGTGGCCGTCCAGCAGCTCGCGGGCCAGGCGGCAGGTGCGCACAGCTTCCACGGCGTCATAGCAGCCGGCGGTGTTGGGCAGGATGGTGTAGCGATCCGGCGGCAGGATATCCAGCAGGTTCGGCTCACCCGGGTTTTGACCGATGTTGGTGCGGCGCACGGCCACGGTCACGATCTCGGCACCCGAGGCTTCGATGGCCAGGCGGGTTTCTTCCATATCGCGGTACTTGCCGGTGCCTACCAGCAAACGTGACTGGTAGGTACGACCGGCCAGGACGAAGGGCTTGTCGCTACGAACATTGCTCATCGGAAATCCTCTGTTGGGGTGAGGTTCTTGCAGAATTCTTGCGCTATGCGGGGCCTGGGCCCAAGGGGCTAGCCGCCGCCGATGGCGTGGACCACTTCGATTTGGTCACCCTCTTTAAGGAGGGTTTCGCCGTGCTGGCTGCGCGGAACGATATCCAGGTTGAGCTCTACCGCGATCCGCCGCCCGGTCAGTTCCAGGCGGGTCAGCAGGCCCGCAACGGTCTCGCCGTCAGGGAGTTCAAAGGATTCACCGTTCAACTGAATGCGCATGCTCGAGGCCGCCATCATTTTTAGGGGCCAGCATTCTAGCCCGATCGTGACCCAAAGGTCAGCTACAAGCGTCAGGCGGCGAGCTGTAGGCGCCAGGCGGCAAGGCCCAGGAAGAACCAGCCAAGCAGGAAGGCCAGGCCGCCAAACGGGGTGACGATGCCCAGCTTGCTGATGCCGGTCAGGGTCAGCAGGTACAGGCTGCCGGAGAACAGCAGGATACCGATCACGAACGACACCCCGGCCCAGGTCACCAGGCGCCCGGGGATATGGGTGGCCAGCAGGGCTACGCCGAACAGGGCCAGGGTGTGCACGAGCTGATAGGTGACGCCGGTGTGGAAAATCGCCAGGTACTCGGCGCTGAGCCGACTCTTCAGGCCGTGGGCGGCAAATGCGCCGAGGGCGACACCGGTAAAGCCGAAAAAGGCGGCCAGCATCAAGAAGCCACGCAACATGGGGAACTCCAGTCAGAATCATCGGGCAGGGTCTGTATAATGGCCCGCTTCCACGGGTTCGGCCAAGCCATCTCTATGCTGCGTTTACTCTTTCGTCGCCTCACTAAAGCCCTGCTCTGGTTTGTAGCGGGCAGCATCTTGCTGGTCCTGGTGTTTCGCGTGGTGCCGCCTCCGGGCACGGCGCTGATGGTCGAGCGCAAGGTCGAGTCGTGGTTCGATGGCGAGCCCATTGACCTGCAACGCACCTGGAAACCCTGGGATGAGATTTCCGACAACATCAAGGTGGCGGTGATCGCCGGTGAGGACCAGAAGTTTCCCGAGCACTGGGGCTTCGATATCGACGCCATCCAGGCAGCCCTTGCCCACAACGAGCGCGGCGGCTCGATCCGCGGCGCCAGCACCCTGAGCCAGCAAGTGTCGAAAAACCTATTCCTGTGGTCGGGGCGCAGTTGGCTGCGCAAGGGCCTTGAAGCCTGGTTTACCGGGCTGATCGAAATCTTCTGGCCCAAGCAGCGGATTCTTGAGGTTTACCTCAACAGTGTGGAGTGGGATGAAGGCGTGTTTGGCGCCGAAGCGGCAGCACGGCACCACTTTGGCGTCAGCGCGGCCTCACTGACACGCCAACAGGCCAGCTTGCTGGCGGCGGTGCTGCCTAACCCGCGGGTCTGGAGCGCCGGGCATCCCAGCACCTATGTCCTGCAGCGCGCAGGCTGGATTCGGCGGCAAATGAGCCAATTGGGCGGCGCCGAGTACCTCAGCAAGCTGAATGATTCACGCACAGCGCCCTGGACCAACTAACCGCAGGAGCCGGCTTGTCGGCGATAAAGCCCTTGAGGTTGGCCTTGAATCTGTTGGCGCTATCGCTGGTAAGCCCGCTCCCACAAGGTCACAGCGTGGGCCGGAAACAAAAACGCCCCGATCAATGATCGGGGCGTTTTTTTTACGCGTTGCGGCTTACGCGGCAATCGATAGCTTCAGCTTGTTCATCGCGCTTTTCTCAAGCTGGCGAATCCGCTCGGCCGACACGTTGTACTTCTGTGCCAGGTCGTGCAGCGTGGCTTTCTCTTCCGCCAGCCAGCGCTGATAGAGGATGTCGCGGCTGCGGTCGTCCAGCACTTCCAGGGCTTCGTGCAAGTTGCTGGTAGAGTTGTCGGTCCAGTCGGCATCTTCCAGTTGGCGCGCCGGGTCGTAACGGTGGTCTTCCAGGTAGTTGGCCGGCGATTGGAAGGCGCTGTCGTCGTCCGCTTCCGCAGCGGGGTCGAAGGCCATGTCCTGGCCGGTCAGGCGACTTTCCATCTCGCGCACTTCACGCGGCTCAACACCGAGGCTTTCGGCCACGCGGTGGACTTCTTCGTTGTTCAACCAGGCCAGGCGTTTCTTCTGGCTGCGCAGGTTGAAGAACAGTTTGCGCTGGGCCTTGGTGGTCGCCACTTTCACGATGCGCCAGTTACGCAGGATGAACTCGTGGATTTCCGCCTTGATCCAGTGCACAGCAAAGGACACCAAGCGCACACCCATTTCCGGGTTGAAGCGCTTCACGGCTTTCATCAGGCCAACGTTGCCTTCCTGAATCAGGTCAGCCTGGGCCAAACCGTAGCCGGAATAGCTACGGGCGATATGTACAACAAAACGCAGGTGGGCGAGCACCATCTGCCGAGCCGCCTCAAGATCCTGCTCATAGTAGAGACTCTCGGCCAGTTCACGCTCCTGCTCAGGGGTCAGCAATGGAATGCTGTTCACCGTGTGCACGTAGGCTTCCAGGTTTGCGCCTGGAACCAAGGCATAAGCAGGTTGCAAAGAAGTGGTCATACGAAAAAACCTCCGACTCACATAACTCGTGCAGTTCAGCACTGCGAAAATTGACCGGGAACCGCAGAACAAGTTCCCATAAATGCTGAAAGGTCAATACAAGCAAAAAGACATTACTTCGGTGCCAGTTCCCTCAGGTGACGGGCCACCGCAATCCACGCACCGATATAACCCAACAGCACCGCGCCTAGCAAGAGCGACAGACCATCTGCGACCGGCACACCCGCGAGGGCGAAATCACTGCCGTACAAACCGGCCAGCCCGACGACCGCATCGTTCAGCCAGTTGAGGCCGAACGCCAGGACGCCCCAGGACAGAAGCCCGGCACCGAAGCCGTACAACGCCCCCATATAAAGGAAGGGACGCCGCACATAGCTGTCTGTACCGCCGACGAGTTTAATCACTTCTATCTCGATGCGGCGGTTTTCAATATGAAGACGAATGGTATTGCCTATCACCAAAAGTAATGCAGACACCAACAGCACCGTCAGGCCGAAGACAAAACGGTCTCCCAGCTTGAGGATCGCCGCCAGCCGCTCGACCCAGACCAGGTCCAGCTGCGCCAGTTGCACCTTGGGCATATCCGCCAGGCGCTGACGCAAGGCTTCCAGGGTTGGCTTGTCGACTTCATCCGGGGTCACCAGCACCACGCCCGGCAGCGGGTTGTGCGGCAGCTCGCGCAAGGCCTCGCCCAGGCCGGACTGCTGCTGGAATTCCTGCAGGGCCATGTCCTTGCTGATGAACTCGGCATCCGCCACACCCGGCAGGCCTTTGATCTGCTGACTGAGCTGCTCGCCCTCGGTGGCGCTGGCATCCAGCTCAAGGTACAGGGAAATCTGCGCCGCCCGCTGCCAGGAACCGCCCAGGCGCTCGACGTTGTTCAGCAACAGCGACAGACCCATGGGCAAACTCAGGGCCACGGCCATCACCAGGCAGGTAAAGAAGCTGCCGATCGGCTGCTTGCCCAGGCGCCGCAGGCTGTCCAGCAAGCTGGCGCGATGGCTTTCAATCCAGGCACGCAACAAGGTGCCGAAATCCGGGCCGTCGTCTTCGTCGTGTTTTTTCTTCGACGGTTGCGGGTCGGAGGCTTTGGGCGCTACGCGCTCAGCCACTTTAGGGGTGCGAGTGGCACTCATACGCCGGCCTCCCCATCGCCGATCAAGCGACCGCGTTGCAGGGTCAGCATGCGATGGCGCATGCGCGCGATCAGCGCCAGGTCGTGGCTGGCGATCAATACGCTGGTGCCCAGGCGATTGATGTCTTCGAACACCCCCATGATTTCCGCCGCCAGGCGCGGGTCGAGGTTACCCGTGGGTTCATCCGCCAGCAGCAAGGCCGGGCGATGGACGATGGCGCGGGCGATACCGACACGCTGCTGCTGGCCGGTGGAGAGGTCCCCCGGGAACAGATCGGTCTTGTCCGACAGCGCCACGCGCTCCAGGGCCGAATCCACACGTTTGGCGATTTCCGCCTTGGACAGGCCGAGGATTTGCAGCGGCAAGGCGACGTTGTTGAACACGGTGCGATCGAACAACAGCTGGTGGTTCTGGAACACCACACCGATCTGCCGACGCAGAAAAGGAATCTGCGCGTTGCTGATCTGCCCCAGGTCCTGCCCGGCCAGCAACAACTTGCCGCTGGTGGGGCGCTCCATGGCTAGCAGCAGGCGCAGCAAGGTACTTTTACCGGCACCGGAGTGCCCGGTGACAAACAGAAACTCGCCGCGACGGACTCGAAAGCTCAGCTCATGCAAGCCGACGTGACCGTTCGGATAGCGTTTACCGACCTGTTCGAAACGAATCATGAACGCTCCCGCTCGGCAAACAGTGCCTGGACAAAGGGTTCGGCTTCAAAGGTACGCAGATCATCGATGCCTTCGCCAACACCGATATAACGGATCGGCAGGCCAAATTGCTTGGCCAGGGCGAAGATCACCCCGCCTTTGGCGGTGCCGTCGAGCTTGGTCAGGGCCAAACCGGTGAGCTGCACCGTCTGGTTGAACTGCTTGGCCTGGTTGATGGCGTTCTGACCGGTACCGGCGTCCAGCACCAACAGCACCTCGTGAGGCGCGTCGGCGTCGAGCTTGCCGATCACCCGGCGCACCTTCTTCAGTTCTTCCATCAAATTGTCTTTGGTGTGCAGGCGACCGGCGGTGTCGGCGATCAGCACGTCGATGCCGCGGGCCTTGGCAGCCTGCACGGCGTCGAAGATCACCGAAGCCGAGTCCGCACCGGTGTGTTGGGCAATCACCGGGATCTTGTTGCGCTCGCCCCAGACCTGGAGCTGCTCCACCGCCGCCGCACGGAAGGTGTCACCCGCGGCCAGCATGACTTTCTTGCCTTCCAGTTGCAGCTTCTTCGCCAGCTTGCCGATGGTGGTGGTCTTGCCGGCGCCGTTGACGCCCACCACCAGGATCACGAACGGCTTGTTCTGGGCCACGATCTGCAGCGGCTGCTCCACAGGCTTGAGCATGCCGGTGAGTTCGGCCTGCAACGAGGCGTACAGCGCGTCGGAATCGGTGAGCTGCTTGCGCGCCACCTTCTGGGTCAGGTTCTGGATGATCACCGACGTGGCTTCAACCCCAACGTCGGCGGTCAGCAGACGGGTTTCCAGGTCTTCCAGCAGCTCGTCGTCGATGGTTTTCTTGCCCAGGAACAGGCTGGCCATGCCTTCGCCAATGCTGGCGCTGGTCTTGGACAGGCCCTGCTTGAGGCGAGCGAAGAAACCGACCTTGCCTTCTTCGGCGGTGCGAACAGGCTCGACCACAGGCTCGGGCTCCACAAGCGCCACCGGCTCGGCTACAGGAGCAGGAGCAGGAGCAGGAGCAGGAGCAGGAGCAACAGGCTCAGGGGCAACGAATACGGGGGCTAGCGGAGCCTCGGCCTCGACCACTGGCGCCGGTGTAGTCACAACCACCTCAGCCACCGGCTCGGGGATAACGTCCAGCACCGGAATAGGCGGGGCGACGTGTTCGGCCTGGGTGTCTTCCACCAAGGCCACCGGCTCTTCCGCCACCGGCAAGGTCAGCCAGGGCTCGTGCTCGGGCGGCGGGGTCAGGGGCAACTCGGCAGCTGGGACCGGCTCAGGTTCGGCCTCGACACGGGGCTGCAGCACCGGCTCCGCAAGCGGCAGGACCACCGGAGCCGGCGTTTCGGCGATGGGGGGTTGTTCGGCAACGGGCGCCGGAGCGGCCTCGGAAGGGACTTGCGGCTGTTCGACGACGGTTTCCTGCGGTTTCTTACGCAGCCATCCGAACAGGCCTTTCTTCTCGCCAGCCGCAGCTGGGGTCTTCTTGTCGTCGTTGGAACCAAACATGGAGGACGGCTATCTCAAGGTAGCGATGCGCCAAGGTGGCGCCTCGGTAAATAAATATTCGATGCAGAACAGACTGCGTTTAATCCAGCTTGTTCACGCGCAACATTTTGTTGAAGTGCCAACGGGCGCTTCAAAGATCGATTTCACTCAGGACTGGAACGGCAAAATCGGCGAAAAAGCGAAGTTTAGCTGATAAAAACCGACCTTCCGCAGCAAACCCATACAACCTGACCCGGCACAAAGGCCCGATAGGCGTGGCCGCCGCCAAAACGGATCAGTATCCTAGCACCTCCTCGCCCGCCGACGCTAAGACCAAGCGGGCAGCCCAACAGGTTTAAAAACGAATGAATGCTCTAGCCCGCCGCGCTGCAGGCCTGCTGCTCAGCACAGTTTGTCTGCCCCTTTCAGCTTTGGCTGCCGCCCCCCAACCCACGCATGAATTCACCCTGGATAACGGCCTCAAAGTGGTCGTGCGCGAAGACCATCGCGCGCCGGTTGTGGTCTCCCAGGTCTGGTACAAGGTCGGCTCCAGCTACGAAACCCCGGGCCAGACTGGTTTGTCCCATGCCCTGGAACACATGATGTTCAAAGGCAGCGAAAAGGTCGGCCCCGGCGAAGCCTCGCTGATCCTGCGGGACCTGGGCGCCGAAGAAAACGCCTTCACCAGCGACGATTTCACCGCCTACTACCAAGTACTGGCCCGCGACCGCCTGGGCGTCGCCTTCGAGCTGGAAGCCGATCGCATGGCCAGCTTGCGCCTGCCGGCCGACGAGTTCGCCCGCGAAATCGAAGTCATCAAGGAAGAACGTCGCCTGCGCACCGATGACAAGCCGATGTCCAAGGCCTACGAGCGCTTCAAGGCCATGGCTTACCCGGCCAGCGGCTACCACACGCCGACCATCGGCTGGATGGCCGACCTCAATCGCATGAAAGTCGAGGAGCTGCGCCACTGGTACCAGTCCTGGTACGTGCCGAACAACGCCACCCTGGTGGTGGTCGGCGACGTCACCCCGGACGAGGTGAAAACCCTGGCCCAGCGTTACTTCGGCCCGATTCCCAAGCGTGATGTGCCCGCTGCGAAGATCCCCATGGAACTGGCCGAACCCGGCGAGCGCCAGATCACCCTGCACGTGAAAACCCAACTGCCGAGCCTGATGCTGGCCTTCAACGTGCCAAGCATCGCCACCGCCGAAGACAAGCGCTCGGTCAACGCCCTGCGCCTGGCCTCGGCTCTGCTCGACGGCGGCTACAGCGCGCGCATTCCGACCCAACTGGAGCGCGGCGAAGAGCTGCTGTCCGGCGGTTCCACACGCTATGACACCTACACCCGGGGCGACAGCCTGTTCATGCTCTCGGCCACCCCCAACAGCCAGAAGAAAAAAACCATCGCCCAGGCAGAAGCCGGCCTGTGGCGCATGCTGGAGCAGTTGAAAACCACCCCGCCGAGCGCCGAGGAGCTGGAACGCGTGCGCGCCCAGGTCATCGCCGGCCTGGTTTTCGAACGTGACTCCATCACCAGCCAGGCCAGCTCCATCGGCCAACTGGAAACCGTCGGCCTGTCCTGGAAGCTGATGGACACCGAACTGGCAGAACTGCAGAGCGTGACCCCGGAAGACATCCAGAAAGCTGCCCGGACCTATTTCACCCGCGAACGCCTGAGCGTGGCCCATGTATTGCCTGAGGAGTCCGCTCATGAATAAGCGCAAGACTGCATCCCCGATCCTGCTCGGCCTGGCGCTGCTGGCCCTGATCATTGCCGCCGGCCTGTACCTGTTGCGCTCCAGCGAGTCCAAGGCCAGCCAGGCCCTGGACCAGGCCAAGAGCAGCCAGAAGCTGCAATCCCTGGCCGAACTGGACGGCAAGGCGCCCAGCCATCGCAACCTGAATGTGCAGACCTGGAACACCGCCGAAGGCGCCAAGGTGCTGTTCGTCGAAGCCCGCGAACTGCCGATGTTCGACCTGCGCCTGATCTTCTCCGCCGGCAGCAGCCAGGATGGCAACGCCCAGGGCCTGGCCCTGCTGACCAACGCCATGCTCAACGAAGGTGTGGCCGGCAAAGACGTCGGCGCCATCGCCCAGGGCTTTGAAGGCCTGGGCGCGGACTTCGGCAACGGTGCCTATAAAGACATGGCCGTGGCCTCCCTGCGCAGCTTGAGCGCGGTGGATAAGCGCGAGCCGGCCCTGAAGCTGTTCGCCGAAGTCGTGGGCAAACCGACCTTCCCTGCCGACTCCCTGGCGCGGATCAAGAACCAGATGCTCGCCGGTTTCGAATACCAGAAGCAGAACCCCGGCAAGCTGGCCAGCCTGGAGCTGATGAAGCGCCTGTACGGCGATCACCCTTACGCCCATGCCAGCGATGGCACCGCGAAAAGTGTTCCGGGCATCAGCCTCGACCAACTGCGTGCATTCCACGCCAAGGCCTACGCCGCTGGCAACGTGGTGATCGCCCTGGTTGGCGACCTGTCCCGCAGCGACGCTGAAGCCGTCGCCGCCCAGGTATCGGCTGCCCTGCCCAAGGGCCCGGCCCTGGCGAAGATCGCCCAGCCCAGCGAACCCAAGGCGAGCATCGGTCATATCGAGTTCCCATCCAGCCAGACCAGCCTGATGCTGGCGCAACTGGGCATCGACCGTGACGACCCGGACTACGCGGCCGTGTCCCTGGGTAACCAGATCCTCGGCGGCGGTGGCTTCGGCACCCGCCTGATGAGCGAAGTCCGGGAAAAACGCGGCCTGACCTACGGCGTCTACTCGGGCTTCACCCCGATGCAGGCCCGCGGCCCGTTCATGATCAACCTGCAAACCCGCGCCGAGATGAGCGAAGGCACCCTGAAACTGGTGCAGGACGTCCTCGCCGACTACCTCAAGACCGGCCCGACCCAGAAAGAACTGGACGACGCCAAGCGCGAACTGGCCGGCAGCTTCCCGCTGTCCACCGCCAGCAACGCCGACATCGTCGGGCAACTGGGCGCCATGGGCTTCTACAACCTGCCGCTGAGCTACCTCGAAGACTTCATGCGCCAATCCCAGGCGCTCACGGTGGAACAGGTCACGACCGCGCAGAACAAACACCTGAGCGTCGACAAGATGGTCATCGTCACGGCCGGCCCTACCGTTGCACAAAAGCCGTTGCCGGCCCCTACTGATAAACCCGCCGAGCAACGCTCGGGGTTCCGGAGCATTGATGGCCCGTTCACCGCATCCCAGCAAGAAACCCGTTCACAACCAGCACAACGGTGTGGGCAACCTGCGCATCATCGGCGGCGAATGGCGCAGCCGTAAGCTGAGCTTCCCCGACCTGCCGGGCCTGCGCCCCACCCCGGACCGGGTGCGGGAAACCCTGTTCAACTGGCTGGCGCCTTATGTAGCCGGGGCCAAGATCATCGATCTGTTCGCCGGCAGCGGCGCGGTGTTCCTTGAAGCCCTGTCCCGCGGCGCCGCCTCGGGCCTGGCCCTGGACAGCAGCAACGTCGCGATCTCCAGCCTGCGCGAGCACCTGGGCACCCTGCGTTGCACCGTGGGCCAGGCGCAGACCGCCGACGCCCTGCGCTACCTGGAAAGCCAGCCGGCAACACCGTTCGACCTGGCCTTCCTCGACCCGCCGTTCAACCAGAACCTGCTGCCTGCCGCCTGCGCCCTGCTGGAAGAGCGTGGCTGGCTGGCTGACAACGCCTGGATTTATACCGAAAGCGAAACCGCGCCCTCTACCCTGGGCCTGCCCGGGACCTGGCGCCTGCATCGTGAGCAAAAATCCGGGCAGGTGTATTACGCGTTGTGGCAACGTATGGCAGACACCGCCGGTTAACCCATCGGCCTGAAACATGTGCGCAGCCTGCTGCGCACCGCTGCCCTTGAGAATCACCGTGCCCCTATCGCCTGCCGCCCCCTTCTCTCCTGCCTTCGGCCTCGGCAACCCGCACCTGCAGACCCTGTGGGGCCCGTTGTGGCGCAAAACCACGCACCTGGAACGCCCGCGTGAGCGCCTGTGGCTCGAAGACGGCGATTTTCTCGACCTGGACTGGCACGGCCCGCATACGGCGGACGCGCCCTTGGTGCTGGTGCTGCATGGCCTGACCGGCTCGTCCAACTCGCCGTACGTGGCGGGCCTGCAAAAAGCCCTGGCGACTCGAGGCTGGGCCAGTGCGGCACTGAATTGGCGCGGCTGCTCCGGCGAGCCCAACCTGTTGCCCCGCAGCTATCACTCCGGCGCCAGCGAAGACCTGGCCGCCGCCATCGATCACCTGCGGGCCCAACGGCCACTGGCGCCGTTGTACGCCGTGGGCTACTCCCTGGGCGGCAATGTGCTGCTCAAGTACCTGGGGGAACGGGCCGCCGACAGCCCGCTGCGGGGTGCAGTGGCGGTGTCGGTGCCGTTTCGCCTGGACCAGTGCGCGGACCGTATCGGCCAGGGGTTCTCCAAGGTCTACCAAGCGCACTTCATGCGCCAGATGCTGGCCTATATCAGGGACAAGCAACGCCGCTTCCAGCACGACGGGCGCCATGAGGGCCTGGCCACCCTGGCCAACCTCGGCTCCCTGGAGAAGATGCGTACCTTCTGGGATTTCGACGGCCGGGTCACCGCACCGCTGCACGGCTTTACCGACGCCACGGATTACTACCGCCGCGCGTCCAGCCGTTATTTCCTCGGGCAGATCCACAGCCCGACCCTGATCATCCAGGCAGCGGACGATCCCTTTGTCTTCCCCCACAGCCTGCCGCTGGCCGAGGAATTGTCGCCCAGCACTGAGTTCGAGTTGCAGACCAAGGGCGGACACGTGGGCTTTGTCGAGGGCTCGCTGCAACACCCCGGTTACTACCTGGAGCGGCGGATTCCAGAGTGGCTGGCCGGCCTGGAGCGGCACTGACCCATGGACGGCACTCAGGGCGAATCCATCCGGTTCTGGCAAAGCGCACCGCTGGCGGGGGTCGAATTGCTGTCAGCGCGCTACATCGAGCAGCGCTTCGTGCCCCACGTTCACGATGGTTTCGTGATCGGCATGATCATGGCCGGCGCCCAACGCTACCGTTATCGCGGCGCGGAACACTTGGCGGGCAGCGGCACCCTGGTGCTGATCAACCCGGACGAATTGCACACCGGCGCCAAAGGCACCGAGAACGGCTGGCTGTACCGGGCGTTTTACCCGGATAACCAGCAGATCGTGACCCTGCTCGACGAGCTGGAACTGCCCAGCGACCCGCTGCCGGCCTTCGGCGCCACCCTGTACCGCGACCCGGACCTGGTCAGCGGGTTCTGCCGCCTGCACCACCTGCTGGAAAGCCCGGCCACTGCCCTGCAGCAGCAAACCCTGTGGCGGGAAATGATGCTTCAGCTGTTGCAGCGTCATGCCGGGGTCAACAGCCCGCGGCAACCGGGGCAGGAACACCGGGCCATCGTCCAGGCCAAAGAGTTGTTGCGCGCCCAATTGGCGGCCCCGCCGTCCCTGGAAGAGCTGGGCGCAGCGGTAAATCTGTCGCCCTTTCACTTCGCCCGGGTGTTTCGCCGCGCCACCGGGGTTCCACCCCATACCTGGCTGATGCAGCAACGGATCGCCAAAGCCCGGGCACTGTTACGCGACGGCTGCCTGCCGCTGGAAGTGGCAACTCAATTGGGCTTCGCCGACCAGAGTCACCTCAGCCGGCAGTTCAAGCAGGTGTATGGCGTGGCGCCAGCGGCCTATCGCGCCGCCGTGCTCTAGGAACCGGCGGCCCTTGGCGCCGCGCCATCATGGGTTCAGTCACCGGTGGCGATGGCTCGCTGGGGGTCGGTGATCCACTCGCTCCAAGAACCCGCGTACAGCTGCGCCAAGGGGTAACCCGCCAGGCACAGGGCAAACAGGTTGTGGCAGGCGGTCACGCCCGAGCCGCAATAGGCCACCAGCCCGTCCACCGAACGATTGCCCAACTGGGCGGCGAAGCGCTGCTTGAGCTGCTCCGCCGGTAGGAAGCGCCCGTCGCTGCCCAGGTTGTCGCTGAAGGCTGCACATTGGGCACCGGGAATATGCCCGGCCACGGGGTCGATCGGCTCGACTTCACCGCGAAAACGCGGCAAGGCACGGGCATCGAGCAAGGTCAGCTCCGGCTGGCCCAGGCGCTGCTGCAGTTGTTCGGCGCTGAGCAGCAAGCGGTTGTCGGGCTGGCCGACAAAGCTGCCGGGCACACTGGACGGGGCATCCAGGCTCAGGGGCAAGCCGGCGCCGTGCCACGCCTTGAGGCCGCCATCGAGGATAAACACGCCATCGCGCTTGCCCAGCCAGGCCAGCAACCACCAGGCCCGTGCGGCAAAGGCGCCGGGACCGTCGTCATACAGCACGATGTCGCTGTTCGCCTCGATGCCCCAGGCCCGCAGGCGCGCCAGCAATGGCTCCGCCTGGGGCAACGGGTGGCGCCCGGTCAGGCCCTTGCTCACCGGCCCGCTGAGGTCACGCTCCAGGTCGGCAAAATGCGCCCCGGCAATATGCCCTTCGCTATAGCTGCGCTGCCCGTAGTCGGGGTCCTCCAGGGCAAAGCGGCAGTCCAGAATCACCAGGCCGGGCTGCTCTTTCCTCTGGTCCAGGGCAAGCGGGCTGATCAGTTGCGCAATGGGCATAGCGGGCTCCTGTGAATGGGTCAGGGATTGATCCTACTGCACTTCTTCCAGCGCCTGGGCCAGGGGCACATAAAACTCCTCGAACAGACGCTTGACCGCCTCCCGGGCCTGCTCGGTGACAAACCCGGCCTCCAGCACCAGCACTTGGTAAACCCCACGCTTCATCGCTTGTTCACTGAGGTGGGCGGAGTTTTCCCGGGTGGTGCACAGAAAGCGCACCCAGGACGTGAGGATGATCCAGGCATTGAGGGTCAGGGCTTCGATCTGCACCTTGTCCATGGCCAGGATATCGGCCTCGACGAACCGCTCGTAGATGGCCGCGCCCTGGACCAGGCAGCGCTGGGAGAAGCGTTGATAACGCGCCGCCAGCTCGGGGTCGCTGTCGAGCAGGTGCTCCAGGTCACGGTGCAAGAAACGGTATCGCCACATGCCGACCAGCAGCGCCTGCAGGTAATGGCGCTTGTCTTCCACAGTCACCGGACGCTCCTGGGGCGGGCGCAGGAAGCTGTCCACTAGGGTTTCGTACTCCTGGAACAGCACGGCGATGATCGCCTGCTTATTGGGGAAGTGGTAGTACAGGTTGCCCGGGGAGATCGCCATATGCGCCGCAATATGGTTGGTGCTGACAGTGCGTTCGCCCAACTGATTGAACAGCTCGAGGCTGTTCTGGACGATGCGTTCGCGAGTTTTGATCCGTGGGGCCATGGGCTTGAGCTTTACTCACTGAAAAGGCTGGTCGGCATCTTACGACCTATCCTCGACCGGATAAATCGCAGACCGTCTGGAGTAGAATTTGACAAATTAGAGTATAAACTCTAAAAACTAGCCACCCCCAAATCACTGGAGCCGTCCATGCCTGCCGAAATCGCTTACCTACAGGATTCCCATCAGCACCCGGACGCGCTCGACACGCTGTTTGCCGCCCAGCGCCAAGCCTACGCGGCCAACCCCATGCCCCCTGCGGCGCAACGCCAGCAGTGGCTCAAAAGCCTCTCGACCCTGCTCAGCAACGAACGCCAGGCGCTGATCGACGCCATCAGCCAGGACTTCAGCAACCGCAGCGCCGATGAAACCCTGCTTGCCGAACTGATGCCCAGCCTGCACGGCATCCACTACGCCAACAAACACCTCAAGGGCTGGATGAAAGCCTCGCGGCGCAAGGTCGGCCTGGCGTTTCAGCCCGCCTCGGCCAAGGTCATCTACCAACCGTTGGGGGTGGTTGGGGTCATCGTGCCGTGGAACTACCCGCTGTACCTGGCCATTGGCCCGCTGGTGGGCGCGCTGGCCGCCGGCAACCGGGTGATGCTCAAGCTCAGCGAGTCGACCCCGGCCACCGGCCAGTTGCTCAAGAGCCTGCTGGCGCGGATCTTTCCCGAAGACCTGGTGTGCGTGGTGCTGGGCGAGGCGGAAGTGGGCATGGCCTTTTCCAGGCTGCGCTTTGATCACCTGCTGTTCACCGGTGCCACCAGCATCGGCAAACACGTGATGCGTGCCGCCGCCGAGAACCTGACCCCGGTGACCCTGGAACTGGGCGGCAAGTCCCCGGCCATCGTCTCCAGCGACGTGCCCCTCAAGGACGCCGCCGAGCGCATCGCCTTCGGCAAGACCCTCAACGCCGGGCAGACCTGCGTGGCCCCCGACTACGTGCTGGTGCCGGAAGACCGCATCGGCGCCTTCGTCGAGGCCTACCGCAAGGCCGTGCGCGGCTTCTATCCCAAGCTCCAGGACAACCCGGACTACACCGCGATCATCAACCCCCGGCAACTGGCCCGGCTCAACAGCTACCTCAGCGACGCCACCGGCAAGGGCGCGTTGCTGATGCCGATCTTCGAGCAGAACCAGGAGCGGCGCATGGGCCACAGCCTGCTGCTCAACGTCAGCGACGACATGACGGTGATGCAGGACGAAATCTTCGGCCCGATCCTGCCCGTGGTGCCCTACAAGACCCTGGACCAGGCCTTTGCCTACATCAACCAGCGCCCAAGGCCCCTGGCGCTGTATTACTTCGGCTATGACAAGGGCGAGCAGAACCGGGTGCTCAACGAGACCCACTCCGGCGGCGTCTGTCTCAACGACACCTTGCTGCACGTGGCCCAGGACGACCTGCCCTTCGGCGGCATTGGCCAGTCCGGCATGGGCCACTACCACGGCCATGAAGGCTTCTTGACCTTCAGCAAGGCCAAGGGCGTGCTGACCAAGCAACGCTTGAATGCGGCGCGCCTGATTTACCCGCCTTACGGCAACGCCATCCAGAAACTGATCCAGAAGCTGTTCATTCGTTGACCAGCACCTCGCCGGGTAATAACCATCGGGTAATAACAACAATGACCCCAAGCCTGTCTGAATCACCCGCGCTGTCACGGCGCGGCCTGCTGAAAATCGGCCTCTGCGCCAGTGCCTTCCTCGCCACGGCTGGTCTCGGTGCCAGCCTCAGCGGCTGTTCCGCCAGCACCCCAGCCAGCGGCTTCGCCAACCTGCGCAGTGGCGACCTGCCATTTCTGCGGGCGCTGGTCCCGGTGATGCTCGACGGTGCAGTCACGGCCACGGCAATGCCGGCGGCCATCGAAGGCACCCTCAAATGCCTGGACAACGCCCTGGATCACCTGTCGCCAGAGATGCTCAAGCTCACCCGCCAACTGTTCGACGTACTGGGCATGGCCGTGACGCGCGGGCCCCTGACCGGCATCTGGGGCCGTTGGGAAAACGCCAGCGCCGAGGACATCCGGCGCTTTCTCCAGCGCTGGGAAAACAGCGCCTTGTCCCTGCTGCGCATGGGCCACGCCTCGCTGCTGCAACTGGTGATGATGGCCTGGTACAGCCGCGCCGAATCCTGGGCCCATTGCGGTTATCCAGGCCCGCCCACGGTCTGACCCGCGCCATGGCTGCGACACCACAATAAAAAGAGAGCGCCCGATATGCCCGTCCCTGATCTGTTCCGCGAAGGCCTGGCCCGCGGCTGGAAAACCTACAACGCCTCACAACTCGAACAGGACCTGACCCTGGAAGCCGACGTCGCCATCATCGGCAGCGGCGCCGGCGGCGGGACCACCGCGGAAATCCTCAGCGCCGCCGGCTACAAGGTGCTGTTGATTGAGGAAGGCCCGCTGAAAACCAGCAGCGATTTCAAGATGCTCGAAGACCAGGCCTACACCAGCCTTTATCAGGAAGGCATCGGGCGCATGAGCAAGGACGGCGCCATCACCATCCTCCAGGGCCGCGCCGTGGGCGGCACCACGTTGATCAACTGGACATCGAGCTTTCGCACCCCGGACCCGACCCTGGAGCATTGGGCCGCGGAGCACGACGTGAAAGGCCACAGCAGCAGCGAAATGGCGCCCTGGTTCGAGAAGATGGAGCAACGTCTCGGCGTCGCCCCCTGGATGATTCCTCCCAACGCCAACAACGACGTGGTCCGCAAAGGCTGCGAACAGCTCGGCTACAGCTGGCACGTGATCCCGCGCAACGTGCGCGGCTGCTGGAACCTGGGTTATTGCGGCCTGGGCTGCCCGACCAATGCCAAGCAATCCATGCTGGTGACCACCATCCCGGCCACCCTGGAGCACGGCGGCGAGTTGCTGTACCTGGCGCGGGCGGAGCGCCTGCAGATCAAGGATGACAAGGTCAGCGGCCTGGAATGCATGGCCATGGACTCACGCTGCGTGGCCCCCACCGCGCGCCGTATCACAGTCAAAGCCAGGCACTACGTGCTGTCCGGCGGCGGCATCAACAGCCCGGCCCTGCTATTGCGCTCCGACGCACCCGACCCTCACTCGCGCCTGGGCAAGCGGACCTTCCTGCATTTGGTGAACTTCTCCGCCGGGCAGTTCGATGAGGTGATCAACCCGTTCTACGGCGCGCCGCAGTCGATCTACTCCGACCACTTCCAATGGCTGGACGGCACCACCGGAAAAATGTCCTACAAGCTCGAAGTACCACCCCTGCAACCGGCCCTGGCCAGCACCTTGTTGGGCGGCTTCGGCCCCCAGAGCGCCCTGAGAATGGAACAACTGCCCCACACCCACGCCATGCTGGCGCTGCTGCGGGACGGCTTTCACCCCGACAGCATCGGCGGTAGCGTCGAATTGCGCAGCGACAACACCCCGGTGCTCGACTACCCGGTGTCGCCCTACACCTGGGACGGCCTGCGCCGGGCCTTCCACAGCATGGCGCAGATCCAGTTCGCCGGCGGCGCCAAGGCAGTGATGCCGCTGCACAGCGACGCACACTTCGTCAAAACCCTGGCCGAGGCCAAAAGCATGATCGACGGCCTGAGCCTGGAGCTGTACCGCACCCGCCTGGGCAGCGCCCACGTCATGGGCGGTTGCGCCATGGGCGAAAACCCGAAAAATGCCGTCACCGACAGCCTGGGGCGCCACCACCAACTGCAGAACTTGTCGATTCACGATGGCTCGCTGTTTCCCACCAGCATCGGCGCCAACCCCCAGCTGTCGGTCTATGGGCTGACCGCGCAACTGGCCACGGCCTTGGCCGAACGCCTGAAAAATCCTTGAAAAGACGCTTATTCGTCGCGTCTATAGTGCTTTCTTCCGTAACAGGCGACTTGGCCGACCGGAAAGGCTGCGATACCATCCGACTCCCCAACGGACTCCCGCCAGGACGACGCGATGAACCGAGTGTTGTACCCAGGTACCTTCGACCCTATTACCAAGGGCCATGGCGATCTGGTCGAACGCGCCGCGCGCCTGTTCGACCACGTGATTATCGCTGTCGCCGCCAGCCCGAAGAAAAACCCTTTGTTCCCCCTGGAACAGCGGGTAGAGCTGGCCCGCGAGGTCACCAAACACCTGCCGAACGTTGAAGTCGTCGGTTTCTCCACCCTGTTGGCGCATTTCGCCAAAGAGCAGAACGCCAATGTGTTCCTGCGTGGGCTGCGGGCGGTGTCGGACTTCGAATACGAATTCCAGCTGGCCAATATGAACCGCCAACTGGCCCCAGACGTGGAAAGCCTGTTCCTCACCCCGTCGGAGCGTTATTCGTTCATTTCCTCGACCCTGGTCCGGGAAATTGCAGCCCTGGGCGGCGACATCAGCAAATTCGTCCACCCTGCCGTGGCGGACGCCCTGACCCTGCGCTTCAAGAAGTAAGCGGCACAGCCCATCGCGCCCGCGTGCACTGCGGGCGCCAATGCGGCACAATTGCGCCCATTGGTTTTTCAAATGCCCGGGCCTGCCGCCCTGGCCGGAGTGCCCCATGTCCCTGATCATCACCGACGATTGCATCAATTGCGACGTCTGCGAACCCGAGTGCCCGAACGCCGCCATTTCCCAGGGCGAAGAAATCTACGTCATCGACCCGAGCCTGTGCACCCAGTGCGTTGGCCACTACGACGAACCGCAGTGCCAGCAGGTATGCCCGGTGGATTGCATTCCGCTGGACGAAGCCCGTCCGGAAACCGAAGAAGAGTTGATGGCCAAATACCGGAAGATCACCGGTAAGGCTTGAGGCATTTGCCGTCTTTTAGAACATTTTCGCCGGCAAGCCGGCCCCTACAGACACCACCCTTTGTAGGAGCCGACGTGTCGGCGAAGCGTTTTCAGCTCTGGCAACGCGGGCAATAAACGCTGGCCCGCTGCCCCAGTTTGATCTCCCGCAGGCCTGTACCACAGACCTTGCAGTGCTCCCCGCCACGCCCGTAGACGAACAGTTCCTGCTGGAAGTAGCCCGGCTGGCCGTCGCCACCGATAAAGTCGCGCAAGGTGGTGCCGCCCCGCTCGATGGCCGCCGCCAGGATGCGCTTGATCTCGATCGCCAGCTTCAAGTACCGCGCCCGGGAAATGCCCTTAGCTTCGCGACGCGGGTCGATGCCAGCGGCGAACAGGGCCTCGGTCGCGTAGATATTGCCCACCCCGACCACCACTGCGTTGTCCATGATGAACGGCTTGACCGCCATGGAACGCCCTCGGGACAGCTGGTAGAGGCGTTCGCCATCGAACAGGTCCGTCAGCGGCTCCGGCCCCAGGCGCACCAGCAACTCGTGGTTGAGCGGGTCCAGGCTCCAGAGCATCGCGCCAAAGCGCCGGGGATCGGTGTAGCGCAGGGCCAGGCCCGACTCCAGTTCGATGTCCACATGCTCGTGCTTGGCCGCCGGCAGCCCGGCTTCCACCAGGCGCAGGTTGCCGGACATGCCCAGGTGGCTGATCAGGGTGCCGACCTCGGCCTGGATCAGCAGGTACTTGGCCCGCCGCTCCACCAGCACAATGCGCTGCCCGGACAGGCGCACATCCAGGTCTTCGGGGATCGGCCAGCGCAAGCGCCGGTCACGCACGATCACGCGGCTGACGCGCTGCCCCTCCAGGTGCGGCGCGATACCGCGCCGGGTGGTTTCGACTTCGGGTAATTCAGGCATGGGCCCCTCAGAGACTCGGCAAGCGGTAAAGAATCAGTGCGCGCCCAGTTCGCGCACGGTTTCCTTGAGGTTCTCGAAGTCGTAGTCCGACAGCCCGACATAATCCAGCACCAGCGGCCCGACAGCCTGCCACTCATGGTCCTCGGACTGGTTGCCCAGCACCCGGTAGGACGCACAGATGTGCTCGGCCATCTTGAGGATCGCCAGCAGGTTCTTCAGTTGGCTGTTGCGCGAGGACTCGTCGCTGAAGATCGCCAGGGCATTGTGGTGATTGGCGATGGCGTTGGTCACGTGCTCCGGCAGGCGCCAGGACTTGGCGGTGTAATAGCCGACCACCGCATGGTTGGTGTTGAACGCCCGGTTCTCGGTGTCCACCACGCGGTTCTGCGGCCCGGCGCTGCCGTAGGCTTCTTCCAGCACAGTCATGTAGTTGGGGAAGCGCTTGAGCATCAGCGGCACGCCACAATCGTGAAACAACCCTAAGGCGTAGGCTTCGTCGATGGCCTGGGAGCCGGTGCGCTTGGCCAGGGTCAGGCAAGTCATGGCGACGTCCTGGGCGGTGTCCCAGAAGCGGTTGAGGGTGACGATGGTCTCGTCGCTCATCTCGCCCTTGATCGACTGCGCGTTGATCAGGTTGATGATCGAGCGGCTGCCCAGCAAGTTCACCGCGCGCTGGATCGAGGCAATCTTGTTGCTCAAGCCGTAATACGGCGAGTTGACGATCTTCAACAAGGCGCCGGACAGGCCAGGGTCCTGGGAGATCAGCTTGGCGATCACCTCCAGGTCGGGGTCGGGCATGTACTGCTCCATCTGCAAATCCACCATGATCTGCGGTTGAGGCGGCACGCTGATACCTTGCAGGGCTTGCTGAATCTGCTCTTCGGAGAGTTCTTGGGACATAAGTACACACTCTGGAATAGGCGGCGATTCTAACCCCTAACGCGCAAAAGTGGCCCACATGGACAGGAACTTTACACAACCGCCCCACCACCACAGGTCCAGCCACCCACGCGCCTGATCGCTAACGGGTTATACTCGCGCCCTTTTTTCCCGGAGCGACGTCATGTCCCTGCCAAGCCTGCGCCTCAAAGCCAATGCCGATCGCCGCCTGCGCGCCGGTCACCTGTGGGTCTACAGCAACGAAATCGATGTAGCCGCCACCCCGCTCCACGGCTTCAAGGCAGGCGACCAGGCAGTCCTGGAAGCCGCCGGCGGCAAGCCGCTGGGGATCGTGGCCATGAGCCCGAACAACCTGATCTGCGCTCGCCTGCTGTCCCGCGATGCCAAGCTGGCCCTGGACAAATCGCTGCTGGTGCACCGCATCAACGTGGCCCTATCCCTGCGTGAGCGCCTGTTCGACAAGCCGTTCTACCGCCTGGTCTACGGTGACTCCGACCTGCTGCCGGGCCTGGTGGTGGACCGCTTCGGCGACATCCTGGTGGTGCAGCTCGCCTCCGCGACCATGGAAGCGCACAAGGACGACGTGATCGCCGCCCTGGTCCAGGTGCTCAAGCCCAGCGGCATCCTGTTCAAGAACGACTCCGCCGCGCGTGATGCCGAAGGCCTGGAGCGTTACGTGGAAACCGTATTCGGCCTGGTGCCGGAGTGGGTTGCCCTGGAAGAAAACGGCGTGAAGTTCGAAGCCCCGGTGATCCAGGGTCAGAAAACCGGCTGGTTCTACGACCACCGCATGAACCGCGCTCGCCTGGCGCCCTACGCCAAAGGCAAGCGCGTACTCGACCTGTACAGCTACATTGGCGGCTGGGGCGTGCAAGCGGCGGCGTTTGGCGCCAGTGAAGTGTTCTGCGTCGACGCATCCGCCTTCGCCCTCGACGGCGTCGAGCGCAACGCGGCGCTGAACGGCGTGGCCGAGAAGATGACCTGCATCGAAGGCGACGTGTTCGAAGCCCTGAAAGAACTCAAGGCCAGCGAAGAGCGTTTCGACGTGATCGTCGCCGACCCGCCCGCCTTCATCAAACGCAAGAAAGACATGAAGAACGGCGAAGGCGCCTACCGCCGCCTGAACGAGCAAGCCATGCGCCTGCTGAGCAAGGACGGCATCCTGGTCAGCGCTTCGTGCTCCATGCATTTGCCGGAAGACGACCTGCAGAACATCCTGCTGACCAGCGCCCGTCACCTGGACCGCAATATCCAGATGCTGGAACGCGGCGGCCAAGGCCCGGATCACCCGGTGCACCCGGCCATCCAGGAAACCCGCTATATCAAGAGCATCACCTGCCGCCTGCTGCCTAACAGCTGAGTGCAGCCCTGATGCAAAAATCCCGGCCATGTGCCGGGATTTTTTTGCTCGCCTGCTCAGTCGCGCAGGTTGTAGAGCCTCAAGTTCAACTCTACCCCGTCCACTTTCGGGACTTTGTAGCGCGGCGTCACCAAGGTGGCTGTGCCGCGACGGATCTGTTCGATCAGCAGCGGCGTATCCTGCAGGCCTTCCAGCTTGCCCGCTTCCTGCCACACACCGGGCTTTTGCTGCACAAACAGCGCCGCAGAGGACGCCCACTGGTTCTTGGAAATCAGCAAGACTTCGTCATGACCGTCGCTGTCCAGGTCCACCGCCCAGGCCACACAACCGCGCCGGCCGCACTGATTGTCGGCTCCCTGGGACTGGAGAATCTGCCCGCTGCCCTCCGGCTCCGGGCTCAACCATTCGACTTTGGGCTTTTCTTCTTCCTGCGCCCAACGCTGGGTCGTTGACTCCTGCATCCGTTCCGCCAGGCGCTGGCGGCCAGCCTCATCAAGCACCTGCCCCTCCTGCACACGCTTGAGCAGCGCCTCGAACTGCTCCTCGCCCGGCTGGCCCAGGTGGTAGCGCAGCAATCGGGCATCGAATTCCTCCACCGGCGTCAGGCCATTCACCACACGCTCGACCTGGCTGCGAGCACTGAACGCCAGCGGGTTCAGCAGCGGCGTGAACACCAGGATCAGCACCACAAAGCTCAACACCGCAATCCACGGGTTGCTGCGCCGCAGGCTGCCCAGCCAGACCGGCTGCCGGGCCAGCACCGCCCACAATGCCGCCAGGCTGTGCACCAGGGCCAGGATAACCAGGAGCATGGCCAGGAAACGCTGGGGCGTCAGGCCGTATTGATCAATACGCAACCACGTCGAATAGCCGCCCAGCAGCACCAGCAAGGGTTGGCAGAACAGACTGGCGTTGACCAGGAACTTCAGCGGCCGGGCGTAACCCGCATCCTGCTCGCCGTCCTGGAACACACCGTTGAGCAGAAACAGGTTGGCGGCCACCAAGCACAGCAGGATGGCCGTGGAATACCCGGTGTCCCAGATCGGCTGCAGGCCACTGAACACCAGGGCCAGGGTGAAGATCACGGCAATCAGCGCGCTGAGCGGCAACAGGTAACGGCACACCGTCAGCAGGATGCCCCGCAGCAGGCCGATGACCTTTTCGTTCTCCAGGCCCATGCGCATGCCCAGGGAGAAGAACAGCGGAACGCTGAATGACAGAAAGTAGCGTGAGGCGAACAGTTGGCTCAGTTGGGGCATGCCCAGGATCGAGAACAACTTGCCGCACAACCACAGCAACAGGAAGAAGGCCAAAGTCACCAGGCTGGCCAGCAACACGATAAAGGCGTTGTTCCAGGCGTGCCGGAACAGGTCCTGGTAACGCGGGCACAGGCCTTCGCGGGTCGGCCAGCTGAGAATAAAGGCCGTGCCGATGTACAGCAGCACCACCGATGCCAGGTGCCAGCGAGCCCATAACCAGCTGTAGTTTTCTGTCGCATACAACGACAGGCTGAACCCGGCCATCAGCAGGCTCAAGGCGATGACCAGGCACCAGGTGCCCCGTTGCCAGGCGGCCCGGCCAAGCAGTTGCAAGTTGACCCCGCCCACCACGGCCAAGGTGCAGCAGGCAAAGGCCAGTGCAGGCACGTCATGCATCTGGCCACTGACAAACAACAGCCCCTGGACCAGGGCGATGACCAGGTAAAACAACAGCGAGTGGTTCGGCGCAGGCATTGCAAATCCTTTTGTGGGAGCGTGCGAGGGCACGAAGTCTAGGGCCAATGGCCCGTGGTCGACCAGCACCGGCCCCACGCAAGGGGAGCCAGGTGCTTAAACCATCGACCGCCAGGGTGGCGGCCTCAATCCATTACTCGCGCAGCAACGGCGTGAGCAACATGTCGCTGGACTGCAATTGCTGATAACGCGGCTGGGTCACCTTGACCCGGCCTTTGCGAATGTCTTCGATCAGCACCTTCACGTCCATGACGCCGCGCATCTGGCCCCAAAGCAGCTCGCCGTTTTCCACCCAGAGGCCATCCTCGCGCCGGGCATAAATGCGCGACGAACTCTCGGTGTCGGCGGCTACCTCAAGGGCCAGGGCAACCACTTCGGCTTGCCCGTCCAAGTCCAGGTCCACCGCCCACAGGGCACAGCCATGGGTCTCGCACGGGGAACCGGATTCCAGGCTGAGCTCGACAAACTGCTCGCTGCCCGGCGGCTTGGGCCCCAGCCACTCCAGGGGCAATTGCCGCCGCCGTGCTTGCTCCTCGGTGTATTGCTCCTTATAACTCTGGGCCTCAACGCCGATCCGCCTGCGCAAGGCCTCACGCCCATCGGCGTCCAGGATGCGCCCCTGCTCAAGATCGGCCCGCAAGGCATCGAACGCCTGCTCGCCGGGCTTGCCCAGGTCAAACCGCAAGGCCCGGACATCGAAGGCTTCCGGCTTGAGGGCGCCCGACCGCAGGCGCCCAACTTGATCCTCGGCGCTCAGGCGCAGGGGATTGAGCAGCGGCGTATTCAGCGCCAGCAACAGGGCACAGCAAAGCACCGCCAACAACGGGTTACTGATGCGCAGGCTGTTGAGCCAGGGCTGGGAGCGCAACACCACCGCCCAGGCGGCCGCCAAGGCATAGGCGCCCACCACCAGCGTCAGCAGCACGCCCAGGAATCGTTGCGGGGACAAGCCATATTGCTCGACGCGCAACCAGCTGGAGTAAGTCGCCAACCCCGCCAGCAACGGCAGGCACAGCAGGCTCAGTTCAACCAGGCGCAACAACGGGCGCGGATAAGGCAGGGCTTGCCGACCGTCCTGGAACACACCATTGAGCAACAGCAGCACCGAACCCACCAGCACCAGCAGGATTGGCGTCGAATAGCCCGTGGCCCAGATCGGCTGCAGGCCACTGAACACCAACGCCAGGCTGAAAATCACGGTGATCAGCGCGCTGAGTGGCAACAAATAACGGCACACCGTCAGCAGGATGCCCCGCAGCAGGCCAATGACCTTTTCGTTTTCACGACCCATGCGCATGCCCAGGGAAAAAAACAGGGGCAGGCTGAAACAGAGGAAGTACGACGAGGTAAACAGATCGCCCAGCTGGGGCACGCCAAGAATGCTGAACAGACGCCCGCACAACCACAGCAGCAGGCTGAAAGCCAGGGTCACCAGCAGCGCCAGGAGCACGATGAACGCATTGTTCCAGGCGTGCCGGAACAGATCTTGATAGCGCGGGCGATGGCCCTCGCGAGTCGGCCAACTGAGGATAAACGCGGTGCCGATGTAGGTCAGCACCAGCCACATGAACGGCCAAAGGCTCCCCATCCAGCCGTAGGCATCGTGGATCATTACCCAGCCGGACAGCCCGGCCAGCAACAGGCTCAAGCCCACGACCAGAGCCCAGGTGCCACGCTGGCGCACGTCACTGCCGAGCAGTTGCAGGTTGATCCCGGCCACCACCGCCAGCGTGCCGACGAAGGTATAGAGTTCGATCCGGCGCAAGGACAGGCTAACGCTCAGCAGCGCCCCCTGGACCAGAGCGATGGCGATATAGAACAACAGGGAGCGATTCAGCACGGGCATTGCAAATCCTTTTGTGAAGACCGGCAGCACTAGTGGCTCGCCGCCATAGTGTGACGCCGTAACACCGCAGCACCGCACAGGCCGATCAGGAACAGGCCCAGGGAGAACGCCAGGGTTGGCCCGGCAAAGAACACCAGCCCCTCCCAACCGCCCTTGAACGGGTCGCGGTAATGGCTGCGGGTCCAGGCTTTGAACAGGGCCTGGGCGAGCCAGGGCAATGGCAAGGCCAGCGCCACCCATAGCCCGAGACCCAAGAAACGCCGCCAGAAGTGCGCCAGCCCCGGCAACACGGCCGCACTGATCAGGGTCAGCAGGACCAGCCCCGCCGCCACGCTGCTCAGCACCAGTAAGGTCAACGGCAGCCCGCGACACGCCAGGACCAGGCCTGCCGCCACCAGGGCCAAGCCCCCCGCCGCCAACCAGGTCCGCCCATGGCTGCGACGTTCCGGCAGCAGTTGCAACAGGCCGCCGCCCATCAACAGCCCCGCGCTGCTCGCGGCCATTACCCCGACGGACTCTGTGTTGGAGAGCCAGACAGCCATCAACAACAGGCCCTGGGTCAGCCCCATGGCCAGGTAAAATCTCAAGGTTCGAAGCGTCGCAGACATTCCAGTTCCATTGGAGTGTGATCGGGGGGCGCGCAGTCTAACCCAGCGTCCCACCACCCGGCAGCAGGCGATCGCAAACCGCAGAGCGGCCACAACGTTCCTTCCTGACGCCAGCGGTGTAGAATCGGCGGATTCATCGCCATTCATCCCCCGGCGGGTTTATGAGCTCAGGCTGAGGCGCGCGGCGATCCCGCGGCGTCATCGGCAGCTTTCGGACACACGGCCATTTCTGAGTGTTCCCAAGGTCAATAGAAGCTCACTCCCCATTTGTTCCCTGATTAGCCGCCCGGAGTGCTCCATGCCTGATTACCGCTCGAAAACATCCACCCACGGCCGCAACATGGCCGGCGCCCGCGCACTGTGGCGCGCCACGGGGATGAAAGATGACGACTTCAAGAAGCCGATCATCGCCATTGCCAACTCCTTCACCCAGTTCGTACCGGGCCACGTGCACCTGAAAGACCTGGGCCAACTGGTCGCCCGGGAAATCGAACGGGCCGGTGGCGTGGCCAAGGAATTCAACACCATCGCCGTGGACGACGGCATCGCCATGGGCCACGACGGCATGCTGTATTCGCTGCCGAGCCGCGAGATCATCGCCGACTCCGTCGAGTACATGGTCAACGCCCACTGCGCCGACGCCATCGTCTGCATCTCCAACTGCGACAAGATCACCCCTGGCATGCTGATGGCCGCCCTGCGCCTGAACATCCCGGTGATCTTCGTTTCTGGCGGCCCAATGGAAGCCGGCAAGACCAAGCTCGCTTCCCACGGCCTCGACCTGGTGGACGCCATGGTGATCGCCGCCGACTCCAGCGCTTCTGACGAGAAGGTTGCCGAGTACGAGCGCAGCGCCTGCCCGACGTGCGGTTCGTGCTCCGGCATGTTCACCGCCAACTCGATGAACTGCCTGGTGGAAGCCTTGGGGCTCGCCCTGCCGGGCAACGGTTCGACCCTGGCCACCCACAGCGACCGCGAGCAGCTGTTCCTGCAGGCCGGGCGCACCATTGTCGAGCTGTGCAAGCGCTACTACGGCGACAACGATGTGTCGGTGTTGCCGCGCAACATTGCCAACTTCAAGGCGTTCGAAAACGCCATGACCCTGGACATCGCCATGGGCGGTTCCACCAACACCATCCTGCACTTGCTGGCCGCCGCCCAGGAAGCCGAGATCGATTTCGACCTGCGCGACATCGACCGTCTTTCGCGCCACGTGCCGCAACTGTGCAAAGTCGCGCCGAACATCCAGAAGTACCACATGGAAGACGTGCACCGCGCCGGCGGCATCTTCAGCATCCTCGGTTCCCTGGCCCGTGGCGGCCTGCTGCACACCGACCTGCCGACCGTGCACAGCACCTCCATGGCCGAAGGCATCGCCAAGTGGGACATCACCCAGACCACCGACGAAGCCGTGCATCACTTCTTCAAGGCTGGCCCGGCAGGCATCCCGACCCAGACCGCATTCAGCCAGTCGACCCGTTGGGAAACCCTGGACGACGACCGTGAAAACGGCTGCATCCGCAGCGTCGAACACGCCTACTCCAAAGAAGGCGGCCTGGCCGTGCTCTACGGCAACATTGCCCTGGACGGCTGCGTGGTGAAAACCGCTGGCGTCGACGAGTCGATCCACGTGTTCGAAGGCAACGCCAAGATCTTCGAAAGCCAGGACAGCGCCGTGCGCGGCATCCTCGCCGACGAAGTGAAGGCCGGCGACATCGTGATCATCCGTTACGAAGGCCCGAAAGGCGGCCCGGGCATGCAGGAAATGCTGTACCCGACGTCGTACCTGAAGTCCAAGGGGCTGGGCAAAGCCTGTGCCCTGCTGACCGACGGCCGTTTCTCTGGCGGCACCTCGGGCCTGTCCATCGGCCACGCGTCTCCAGAAGCCGCTGCTGGCGGTGCCATCGGCCTGGTGCAGGACGGCGACAAGGTACTGATCGACATTCCGAACCGCTCGATCAACCTGTTGATCAGCGACGAAGAACTGGCCGCACGCCGGATCGAACAGGACAAGAAAGGCTGGAAACCGGTCGAGAAGCGTCCACGTAAAGTGACCACCGCGTTGAAGGCCTACGCCCTGCTGGCCACCAGCGCCGACAAGGGCGCCGTGCGCAACAAGGCCATGCTCGACGGCCTGTAATCACCCTCGCCCGGAAATGAAAATGCCCCGCCAAGTGCGGGGCATTTTTTTTCAGCAACCATCACCTCAACACACCCCTGCGTAGGAGCCGGCTTGCCGGCGATAAGCCCTCAAGCTGAGCGCCAATCGTTGGCAAGCCAGCGCCCACAAGGCTTAGGGCATGCGTTCGCCCAGTTGTCCGCGCAGGTAGCGGTACAAACCGTCGGCGCTTTTGCGGTAACCCTCGGCGCTCAGGTGCACCAGGTCATTGCGCGCCAGCTCGCTGGCCTGCCATTGGCGGATGGAGCAGTCACCGCCCATAAAGGCCTGCCAGTCCCAGAACAGCGTGCGGTTGCGCTGGGCCATGTCCTTCTGGATCTGAATCACCTGGCGCAACGGCTGGGGCTGAGCGGCGGCGCAACTGCCGGCGCCGCGGCGCTTGATCGAGTCCGGCGGGCCCACCAGCACAATCACCGCCTTGGGCAGGTTCTGGCGCAGCAGGTTGACCTTGTCCTGCAACTGGCTGCGGTACAGGGCCAGGTCCAGGTCGTCATCAAAGGCCTCGTTGGTGCCATAGGCCAGCACCACCATGTCCGGGCGCAGTGCCTTGAGACTGTCCATCCAGCCCGGCTGCCACTTGTCTTGCACGTCCAGTCGGGCGCCGTTGATGCCCAGGGACGAATAAATCACCCCGGCGCTCTTCTGGGCGAGGATGTTCCAACCGCCCAGGGCCAGCCCCTGGTCACTGCCGACGCTGAAGTCTGCCGGCAATGTCAGGTTGTTGAACGGCGGGCTGAAGCGCCATTGCCCACCGGTCGCGGCGAGCATGCGGCTGGCCTTGTTGCGGTTGTCCCGGGCATTCAGGCTGCTGTTGCTGGTGGCCGAGTACAGCGCGGAGATCCGATATTGCTGGGTGCTGGGCTGGCGTTCGGCGATGTTGACCCGGGCGCCCGGGGTCATCGGCAATGACAGGTAGCCGCCCAGGGGGAACTGGTTGCTTTGTTGATTGCGCGCCGACACCAGCGACCATTGGCGCTTGGCAACGTTGAGGATCACCCGCTCATAGCGCGTACCGGGCACCGGTGTTGCGGCAATGAAACCGATGCCGCCATCACCGTATTGGGCTTGCAGCAACCGGCGCATTTCGCCGCTGAACAGATCGGCCGCCGTGTGCGAATCGCCCAACTGGACAATGCTGATAGGCGTGCGGTCAGAGGTCTTGAGTTTGCGCGCCAGGCCCGCGAGGTTGGGGTCACTGCCCAGCACCGGTTGAGGTTTCTTCGCACTCGCTCCTGCCTTGCCCTGGAGCGTGGCCGGCGTCGCCTGGACTTCGGCAGTCGGGCTGCAGCTGCACAGCAAAGTAATGCTCAGCAACAGCGCGACGCCCTGCAGTCGGCCCATGTCAGTGCTCCGTCAATTGTGGGGTGGGAAATTGGATCAGGGACAGCACCCCCTCGGCGATCAACTTCTGCCCCGTGGGGGTGAAATGGATGCCGTCGTCAACGCGGGTCTTGACCTTCTTCTGGCCGTTGGCGGTCAGGTAATAGGAAAACGTGTCGTTTTCATAGCCCAGGATCCGGTTGGCCGAGACAAAGTGCTGGTGGTAAAGCTCGATCTGGCTTTTATAGAGCTCATTCAAGTACGCCATAGCCGCCGACAGCTTGGCTTTTTCCATGTTCGGCGGGCCGACCCAGATCACCTGCACGCCGCGGTCACGGGCAACGTCGAGGATCGAGTCGATGCGTTGCCGGTAGGCCACTTCCCAGTCCGGGTGTTTGAAGCGCAAGAACGGCTTGCCTTTGCCATCGGGCATGTCCCAAGGGTCGTTGGGCCCCAGGAAAATCACCATCAGGCGGATCTTCGGGTTGGCCGCCAAGGTGCTCTCGACCGTCTTGGGCCAGTTGAAGAAGTTGGGGTAGGCCAGCCCGGTGCTCTGCCGGCTGAGGTTGGTGCTTTTCACGTTGTAGCGTTTGCGCAGGGTGTTGGCCATGTGTGGCGCCACGCCCTGCATCAGCGAGTCGCCGACAAAAAACACTTCATCACCTTCCGCCAGGGTGACCACCAGCGGCAGGGCCGGCGGTGCCGGGTGCGAGGTCTCCACCACGGTGGCCGGCGCCGGCGCTTCGACGTCCGGCGCAGGCAGCCCATGGGCGACCGGCACGGTCTCGTGTGTCGGCTCGTGTGTCGCTTGATGCGCGGCTTGATGGCCAGCTTCATGCTGCGGCTCGGGCTGCGGCTCAGGCTCGACCGCCAGGCTCGGCAACGGCGCCAGGGGTTCATCCTCGGACGCGGCCTGCGCCTGGGCCACCAGGTTCACGTCGAAACGGCCGAAGAAAGCCACGCGGGCCTCCTCCAACTGCTGGTTGAGTTGGCCCCCCAGGCGCCACTCGGGGTTTTGCGACAGCGCCGGGATGTCACAGCCGTCGTGATACTTCTGCTGGCAGTACAGGCGAATGGAGTTCTGGTTGAACCAGAACAGCATCAGGCTGATGACCAGGATGGCGTACAGCACTTTGGCGGCGCCGGTGTGGCGGCGCAGCAAGGAAGAACGCTTAGAAACTGGCATAGATAAACCCCGGCACGCCCGACGGTGAAGCAAAAATGACCAAACCTATAAACAGCCCCACCGGCAGCGGATACAGCAGCCACGGCAGGCGGGTACTGGCCTCGAACACCCGGCGCAGCAGCGCCACGACAAGGGGGTAGAAGGCCACGAACAGCAGGCAGCCCAACAACACCGCACCGTCACGGGCCAGCCCGGCCAGGGACAGGCCGCCCAGGCCGGCGAACATGTCCAGAGCGTCGCTGAAGGTGGCGCAGCGGAAGAAGATCCAGGCCAAGGCCACGTAGTGGAAAGTCAGCAGGCGCGCCAACAGGTCGCCGACCAGGCCACTCGAGCGCTCCGGCAACCAGGAACTGCAGAGTTTGTAGAGCGCCAACCCGACACCGTGCAGCGCGCCCCAGATAATGAAGTTAGCGCTGGCGCCGTGCCACAGCCCGGAAATCAGCATGGCCAGCAGCATGTTCAGGTTGCCACGCCATACGCCACGGCGATTGCCCCCCAGGGGGATGTAGACGTAGTCGCGGATAAAGGTCGACAGGCTGATGTGCCAGCGCCCCCAGAATTCTTTGAGGTTGCGCGCGGCGTAGGGGTAGTTGAAGTTCTGCGGCAGGCGAAAGCCCAGCAACAGGGCAATGCCAGTCACCAGGTCGGTGTAGCCGCTGAAGTTGAAGTAGATCAGGAACGAATAGCCGTAGACGCTGCGCAGGATCTGTTCGGCGCTGAAGCTCACCGGGCTGTCGAACACCGGGTCGACCCATTCGTTGGCCAGCCAGGAACTGAGGAAAAACAGCTTCACCACCGCCAGGGCAATCAAGCCCAGGGCGCGTTGGGGTTCCAACACCTCACGCAGTTGCGGCGGACGAATCTGCGGCAGCATGTGGCTGGCGCGGTTCACCGGGCCGGCGATCAGGCTGGGGAAGAACGCCAGGTACAGGGCCAGGTCCAGGGGTGAGCCGGGTTGCATCTCGCCCCGGTTGATCGATACCAGGTAGCTGACCGAATGGAAGGTGTAGAACGACAGCCCCACCGGCAGCAGCACTTCCAGTAACGGCAGTGACACTTCAAGCCCGAACTGGGCCAGGCCGGCCTGCACGCTGCTGGTAAAGAAGTCCTGGTACTTGAACAGGTAGAAGCAACCGAGCACCAGCAGCAGGATCAAGCCGTTGACGAAAGTGCGTCCGGGGTAACGCCGAGCCAGGTGGCCAAGCCCATACACCAGGGCGCTGTAGCCCAGCAGGATGTAGAGGAAGTCCAGGCTGAAACTGGCGAGGATGCCGTAACTGGCCGCCAGCAACAGCAGGTTCTGCAATCGCAGACTCCAGCACAGGCTCCAATACAGGACAAAGAACAGGATGAAGCAGAGGCCGAATTCGATCGAGAGGTAGCTCACAACGTATTCCATTACGCGCAGTCGGAAGGGAGCCCAGCACGCAAGGAACAAGCCGCGGCGTTAAGCGGCGGCGATTATGGCAGAGGGCCTTTATCTGTCACAAGTTGAAACATTCTCCCCCCCTGTAGGAGCTGGCTTGCCAGCGATGGCGCCCCCAAGGGTAGCGCCAAATACGGGGGCCTTATCGCCGGCAAGCCGGCTCCTACATAGGTGGGCCGAGGCGGTTACTGGATGTCTTCAGGTTTGACGATGACCCAGTTCTTGTCGGCGGTGACGGGCAGCCCTTCCTTGGCCTGGGCCGCGGCGTGCTTGGCCATCATGCCGTTGAGCTGGGTCATGTACTTGTCCTTGCGGTTGATCCACAGGTGGATGCCGCCTTTGGCCACGTCCACATCGTGGAACAGCATGTAGCCATCGCTGGTCGGGGTGTCACCGCCCACCAGCACCGGTTTTTTCCACTCGTCGATGTAAGTCAGGATCGCCGCATGCTTACCGGCCATCCAGGTCGCCGGGGTCCACAGGTAAGGGGTCAGTTCCAGGCCGAGGTTGGCCTTCTCGTCATACTTGCCGTTGCTGATCTGCTTGCGCGCGGTGGTCAGCTCGCCGGTCTTGCGGTCCTTGAGCAGGGTGGTCACGCCGATCACGTTCTGCGGTTTGACGTTGTAACCGTACTTGGGATCGGAGGCGACCATGCGCACCAGCTCTTCGGAGGCGGCGGTCATCACATAGACCTCGATGCCGTTCTCCATCAGCTTGTTGTACAGCTCGGTCTGGCCGGTGAAGACCTTGGGCGGGTTGACCTCGATGGTCTTGACCACGTCGCCGTCGTAGTAGGTGCTCGACACCGGCTTGCCCGACGCCATCAACTCGTCGACATAGCCCTTGAGTTCCTTGAGGGTGAAGCCCGAGAACACCTGGGCGACCCAGGGGTAGCAGACCATGTCGTCGACTTCACACAGGCGGTAGTAGTAGCTGAACAGGCTTTCCTTGTGCTCGGCGGTGTCCTTGAAGGGCATCAGCTTGAGGGACGGGTCGAGGGTTTCCCGGGTGATCAGGCCCTTGTTCTCCATAAAGGGCAGCAAGGACTCTTCGAGGTCGTAGCGGTAACTGGTGTTGTCCATGTCGAACACCGCGTAGTTACCCTTGTTGGCATTGGCCGCGATCATCGCGTCCAACTGCTTGGCCTGCTCCTGCGGCCAGTGTTTCAACTCGGTGGCAAAGGCCTGGCCGGCGAGGCCCAGGCAGAGTGCAACCGCCAGGAATTTCGGAGTACGTTTCATCGATATTTTCTCCCTGAGTGAAAGCGTTCGACGCTAACAAATCCGTGTGACAGTCCTCGTCTGCACACGACCGCCTGTTTCCCCTGAGCGCCAACCGCATGTGCCTGGGCGTCAACGGCTTATTCCAAAAACGACAGGGGCTATTCAATCTCGTTATTAATTCTTTATATATCAAGCTGTTAGAGTTTCCGGTTCGCCATCGCGGGCACACGCGATGGGCACACCTCTTAATCGGAGCCTCAATGAATCTGCCGCTGATCCTCAATCTGCTGGTGTTCCTCGCCCTGTTGCTGGGCCTGGCACAAACCCGCCACAGCTCCTGGAGCCTGGCCAAAAAAGTGCTCTTGGCCCTGGTGCTCGGGGTGCTCTTCGGCGCGGCGTTGCACGCCATCTACGGCGCTGGCAACCCGGTGCTCAAAGCCTCCATCGGCTGGTTCGACCTGGTGGGCAACGGTTACGTTCAGTTGCTGCAAATGATCGTCATCCCGCTGGTATTCGCCTCGATCCTCAGCGCCGTGGCGCGCCTGCACAACGCCTCGTCCCTGGGCAAAATCAGCTTCCTGACCATCGGCACCCTGCTGTTCACCACCGCCATCGCGGCACTGGTGGGCATCAGCCTGACCAACCTGTTCGGCCTGACCGCCGAAGGGCTGGTGGCGGGGACCCAGGAAATGGCCCGCCTGCAAGTGATCCAGAGTGACTACGCGGGCAAGGTCGCCGACCTCAACGTGCCGCAGCTGCTGCTGTCGTTCATTCCGCAGAACCCCTTTGCCGACCTGGCCCGGGCCAAGCCCACCTCGATCATCAGCGTGGTGATCTTCGCCGCCTTCCTCGGGGTCGCCGCCTTGCAGTTGCTCAAGGACGATGCCGACAAAGGCCAGAAAGTGCTCAACGCCATCGACACCCTGCAAGCCTGGGTCACCCGCCTGGTGCGCCTGGTGATGAAGCTCACGCCCTATGGCGTGCTGGCGCTGATGACCAAGGTGGTGGCCGGTTCGAACCTGCAGGACATCATCAAGCTCGGCAGTTTTGTGCTGGTGTCGTACCTGGGCCTGGGCCTGATGTTCGTGGTCCACGGCCTGCTGGTGGCCCTGGCGGGGATCAACCCGCTGCGCTTTTTCCGCAAGATCTGGCCGGTGCTGACCTTCGCCTTTACCAGCCGCTCCAGCGCCGCGACCATCCCGCTGAGCATCGAAGCCCAGACCCAGCGCCTGGGCATCCCATCGTCCATCGCCAGCTTCGCCGCTTCGTTCGGCGCGACCATTGGCCAGAACGGCTGTGCCGGCCTGTACCCGGCGATGCTCGCGGTGATGGTGGCACCCACGGTGGGCATCAACCCCCTGGACCCGCTGTGGATTGCCACCCTGGTGGCGATTGTGACCTTGAGCTCAGCCGGTGTGGCCGGTGTGGGCGGGGGCGCGACCTTTGCCGCGCTGATCGTGCTGCCGGCCATGGGCTTGCCGGTGTCTCTGGTGGCCTTGCTGATTTCCGTGGAGCCCCTGATCGACATGGGCCGCACCGCGCTGAACGTCAGCGGCTCGATAACCGCCGGCGCCATCACCAGCCAGGTGATGCAGCAAACCGACAAAGCGCTGCTGGACGCCGATGAGCATTCGGAGTTGAAGCAGGCGTAAAAAAACAGCAGCAAGCTGTAAGCCACAAGCTGCAAGAACGAGCCCGTCAGCTTCTACTTGCCGCTTGCAGCTTACGGCTTGTGTCTTTCAGCTCCTCTCCCACACCTCAAAGCTGTACGCCGGTTTGTCCCCTTCCGACGGATTCGGTACGTCCGACACCAATTGCCATTGGTCCAGATCGAACGCTGGAAACCAGGCATCCCCTTCCGGGCTCAGTGCTACCCGCGTCAGGTACAGGCGATCCGCCTGCTCCAGGCCCTGGGCATATAACTGGGCGCCGCCGATCAACATCAGTTCCTCCACGCCCTGCTCCAGGGCCCAGGCTTCGGCGCGCTCGACGGCGGCCTCCAAGGACGGAAAAACCTCGGCACCTTCGAGCACCAGATCGGTCTGACGACTGACCACGATGTTCAAGCGCCCCGGCAATGGGCGACCGAGGGAATCCCAGGTCTTGCGACCCATGATGATCGGCTTGCCGAGGGTGGTGGCCTTGAAGTATTTGAAATCCCCCGGCAAGTGCCAGGGCATGCTGTTGTCGATGCCGATCACGCGGTTTTCACCGAGGGCCGCGATCAGACTGAGGGGGAGAGTTTTTTTCATGCCGGCGAGGATACCAGAGGGCCGGGGCCTGGCAACTTCACCCGACCGCCGCTGCAGCAGTTATGCTCAGCGCACCTTTGAGCGATGGAATAACGCGTGACTGCACTGACTCCCCTGCAACGACTGTGGCTGACCGAAACCGTGCGCCTGCGGGAAGAACACGCCGGGCCACTGGACGATCAGGAAGCCAACCGCCTGGCCCGCAGCCAGGGCGGCGACCTGGCCACGCGCATCCAACACCGCGCCCTGTGGCTGGCCCAGCGCGACGGCCTGCACAGTGCCCTGCTGCACTGGCTGCAAGGCGCGCGCCTGGCCTTGCTGGTCCTGGCAGTACTGGCCGTGCTCAGTGGCGCCGGCCTGGCCTTCAGTGCCCTGGGCAATACCCAGCAGCCGGTGAATGTGTTCTGGGCCCTGGGGAGTTTGCTGGGCATCAACTTGATCCTGTTGCTGGGCTGGCTGCTGGGCCTGCTGTTCGCCGGTGAACACGGCGCCAGCCTGGGTCGCCTGTGGCTGTGGCTCAGCGAGAAGTTCTCCCGCGACGCCAAGGCCGCGCAATTGCCGCCGGCCCTGCTGCTGTTGCTGCAACGGCGCAAACTCAACCGCTGGGCCCTCGGCACCCTGGTCAACGGCCTGTGGTGCCTGGCCCTGTCCAGCGCCGTGGTCATGCTGCTGTTGCTGCTGACCACCCACCGTTACAGCTTTGTCTGGGAAAGTACCTTGCTGGGCGCCGATGCCTTCGTTGCCATTACCAACGTCCTCAGCACCCTGCCCCGGGGCCTGGGCCTCGGCGCCCCCAGCGTGGCGACCATTCAGGCCAGCACCCGGGACGTCTACAACACCGAGCTGATCCGCCAGTCCTGGGCCATCTGGCTGGTGGTGCTGGTGGTGATCTACGGCGTGCTGCCACGCCTGGTGCTGATGCTGTTCTGCCGCTGGCGCTGGAAGCACGGGCTGGCCCGCCTGCAACTGGACCTCAAGCTGCCAGGCTACAGCCAGCTGCGCGAACGCCTGATGCCCAGCAGTGAACGCCTGGGTGTGAACGACGCCGCGCCGCAACAGCTGCCGCAAATCGCCACGGGCACCGGCCGAGAGGACAGCACCGGGGCCTTGCTGGTCGCCATCGAACTGGACGATCAACACCCCTGGCCACCCAGCCTACCGCCGGGAGTGAGCGACGCCGGAATCCTCGACAGCCGCGAGTCGCGGCTCACGCTGCTGGAACAGATGAACCGCTTCCCTCCGGCCCGCCTGGTCATCGCTTGTGACCCCCGACGCTCGCCGGATCGCGGCAGCCTGGCGCTGATCGCGGAGCTGGCGCGCAATGCCAGCGCCACCCGTATCTGGCTGCTGCAGGCGCCCCCCGGCCAGGCCCTGGATGCCGAACGCCTGGGGGATTGGCACGCCGCCCTGCAACAACTGGAACTGCCATTCGCCGACTGCGCCCCTCTCAACTGGCTGGAGACCGGTCATGACTGATGCCCGCAACACCCCGCTGAAACTGGCGGTGGTCGGCCACACCAATGTCGGCAAGACCTCGCTGCTGCGCACCCTGACCCGGGACGTGGGCTTTGGCGAAGTCTCCCATCGCCCGAGCACCACCCGACACGTGGAAGGCGCGCGCCTGTCGGTGGAGGGCCAGGCCCTGCTGGAGCTGTATGACACGCCCGGGCTGGAAGACGCCATTGCCCTGCTGGACTACCTGGAGCGCCTGGATCGCCCCGGCGAACGCCTGGATGGCCCGGCACGGCTGGCGCGGTTTCTCGACGGCAGCGAAGCCCGGCAGCGCTTCGAACAGGAAGCCAAGGTCCTGCGCCAGTTGCTGGCCTCCGATGCCGGCCTTTACGTGATCGACGCCCGGGAGCCGGTGCTGGCCAAGTACCGCGATGAGCTGCAAGTGCTGGCCAGCTGCGGCAAACCCTTGCTGCCGGTGCTCAACTTCGTCAGCAGCGACCAGCACCGCGAGCCGGATTGGCGCGAAGCCCTGGCTCGCCTGGGCCTGCATGCCCTGGTGCGGTTCGACAGTGTGGCGCCGCCGGAAGACGGTGAACGGCGCCTGTATGAAAGCCTGGCCCTGCTGTTGGAAAGCGCCCGCCCGCAACTGCAACGGCTGATCGACGATCAACAAGCCCAGCGCCAGGCTCGCCGGCACAGCGCCGCGCGGCTGATCGCCGAATTGCTGGTGGACTGCGCCGCCTGCCGCCGCAGCGTGGTCAGCGATGCGGCCCTGGAACAAGCCGCCATCAGCGAGTTGCGCCAGGCCATTCGCCAACGCGAGCAGCGCTGCGTCGAGGCCCTGCTCAAGCTGTACGCCTTCCGCCCCGAGGACGCGGCAGCCCGTGACTTGCCGCTGCTGGACGGGCGCTGGGGCGATGACCTGTTCAACCCCGAAACCCTCAAGCAACTGGGGGTGCGTGTGGGCAGTGGGATTGCCGCAGGTGCGGCAGCCGGAGCCGGCGTGGACTTGCTGGTGGGCGGCCTGACCCTGGGCGCCGCGGCCCTGGCCGGGGCCATTGCCGGCGGCGCGCTGCAAACCGCCCGCAGTTATGGCAGCCGCCTGCTGGGCAAGCTCAAGGGCCAGCGCGAGCTGACCGTGGATGACAGCGTGCTGCGCCTCTTGGCCCTGCGCCAGCGCCAACTGGTACAGGCCCTGAACCTGCGCGGGCATGCGGCGATGGAGCACATCCAGTTGGCCACGCCCGAGGATAAAAGCTGGCGCGAGGGCAAACTGCCCGACGCCCTGAGCAAGGCCCGGGCCCATCCCCAGTGGTCATCCCTCAATCCCCAAGCGCGCCTGAGCCAGGCCGAGCGCCAGGAGCAGATCGAGGCGCTGGCTGAAACCCTGGTGGTGGAGGCGTAGATCGCCTTCGCCGGCAAGCCGGCTCCTACAAGGTCCGTAAGGGCCCTCAAGCCAACACCGCCAAGGCCTTGTCCTTGAGGATCTGCAAGTCCATCACCGGCACCCACATGTCCTTGGCCTGCTCGTCCCAGTGGCGCATGCGCAGGCTCACCGCACACAAGGGATCTAGCTCGAACGCAGCCGCCTCTGCTGCGCTCATCACCCCGCCCTGATACGCCAGGGTGCGTCGGCTGGCCTCGCTCAAGCGCTGGTAGTAGCCGGGGTCTTTGAAGGTCAGGTAGCGCTTGGCCTGGACGTGGTATTCCACCAGCCGCACCAGCCGCTCGCCGAACCCGGCACGGCGCAGATAATCCGCCCCCAGGCGCTCATGGCTGGCCACGCCAAAACCGCCCATGTTCTCGGCATCCTGCTGGCAGATGTGCCCGATATCGTGGAAGAACGCCGCCAGCACCACTTCGTCGTCATACCCTTCGGCGATGGCCAGTTGCGCCGCCTGGGACATGTGCTCGATCTGCGACACCGGTTCGCCGATGTAGTCGTAATCGCCAAAGCGCTCGTACAGGCCGAACACCTCGGCAATCACCTGTTGCTGTCGGTTCATCACGCCTCCCCCAGCACCCGGGCGATATTGCGCTCGGCCATCGCCGGGCCAACACTCATGCCCACCCCGGTGTGCATCAGCGCCGCATGCACCCCGGGCGCCGCCTCCAGGAACGAGAACGGCGCGGGCCCGCGCGCGCCATAAACGCCCTGCCAGCGCTCCACCACCTGGACCTTGCAGCCCAGGGTGTGTTCGGCCAGCTCGATCAACCAGTTATCCACCTGTTCGGCGTTGAACGGCGATGGATCCCTGCCGTAATCGTGGGAATCACCGATGATCAACTCGCCATAAGGGGTCGGGCTGATCAGCAGGTGGATGCCGTGTTCGTGCAAGTGGGGCGCCTCAGTGAGGATCTGCGCCTGCACCGCCGCCGCTTCCGGCAAATCGGCAAAGGCCCCGTAATGCACGCAGCTCAAGCCGGTGAGCAACGCGTGTTGCAGGTTCAAGTTGACCTGGGGCCGGGCGCGCAGCATCTGCAAGCGACAGATCTGCGGTTGCAAGGCGGCGATCTGCTCGGCCAGCAGGGTCTGATAATCATGCCCCGAACACAGCACGATGCGTGGCGCGCGGAAGCTCCCGGCGGTGCTGTGCAGTTGCCCCGGCTCGATATCCCGCACCAGGGTCGAGAAGTGAAACGCCACACCCAGGTCGCGCCGCAGGTAGTCGATCAACGCCGGGATGGCTTCCCGGGAGTACAGCTGCTGGTCGTCCAGGCCGTGGAGTGCCGCGCGGTGATGGCGGAACTGGCCGCCATACAGATCGTTCAAGGCCGCGCCCTGAAGCAGTTCAACCCGATAGCCATGCTCGCGGGCACGGCCGGCACAGAAGGCTTCCAGCAAATGCCCTTCGGCTTCACTGCGGGCGAACAGGTAGGAACCGTTGCGCTTGAGCGGCAGGCCCGCCAGTTGTTGCCAGTCGGCCCAGATCTCCCGGCTGGCGCGGGCCAGCTCCAGCATGATGCCCGGCGGTTGGCCGGTGACCAGGGCCTGGCCGAAGTTGCGCACCGAGGCGCCCAGGGGCGTGGCGCTGCGCTCGAAAACCCGCACCCGCAAACCGCGCTTGGCGGCCGCATAAGCGTGGGACAGACCGAGGATGCCGGCGCCGACGATCAGTAGATCGCTGTGATGGGTCATGAGGGGTGTCCTGGAGGGGAAGCGCCTTCGCCGGCTTGCCGGCGAAGGCGATTGATCGGTTACTGCTTGGCGACCTTTTCCGACTTGCCGTCATAGCGCTTGCGCCATTCGGCGAGGATCTCGTCGCGGTTCTTCGAGGCCCAGGCAAAGTCGTTCTTGATCAGGCGCTGCTCGTAGTCCGCCGGCAGTTCGGTCTGCGGCTTGGCGATGCCGGGCTGGGCCAGCACGGCGAAGTTTTCCTTGTACAGCTCCATGGCTTCGGGGCTGGCAGAGAAGTCGGCGAGCTTCTTCGCCGCCTCTTCATGGGGGGTGCCCTTGATCACCGCCGTGGCTTCGATTTCCCAGCCCAGGCCTTCCTTCGGCAGGACGATGTCCAGCGGCGCACCCTGGCGCTTGAGCTGCACGGCCGGGTACTCAAAGGAAATACCAATCGGGAACTCACCGGCGGCGGCCAGCTTGCACGGCTTGGAACCGGAGTGGACGTACTGGCCGATGTTCTGGTGCAGATCGTCCATGTACTGCCAGCCCTGCTTCTCGCCGAAGGTCTGCAGCCAGGCGCTGACATCAAGGAAGCCAGTGCCCGAGGACGCCGGGTTAGGCATGACGATCTTGCCCTTGTACTCGGGCTTGGTCAGGTCCTGCCAACTCACCGGTTTGGTCAGGCCCTGCTTTTCGGCCTCCACGGTGTTGAAGCAGATGGTCGCGGCCCAGACGTCCATGCCGACCCAGGCCGGCGGGTTGGCGGCATCGCGGTAGTTGCCGCCGATCTTGCCCAGGTCCTTGGGCGCGTAGCTTTGCAGCATGCCCTGCTGGTCAAGGATCGCCAGGCTGGAAGCGGCCAGGCCCCAGACCGCGTCCGCCTGTGGCCGGGCTTTTTCCGCCAGCAGCTTGGCGGTGATGATCCCGGTGGAATCACGCACCCACTTGATCTCCACGTCCGGGTTGGCCTTTTCGAAGGCCTGCTTGTAGGACTTCAATTGTTCGGCTTCGAGGGCGGTGTAGACCGTCAGCTCGGTTTTCGCAGCAAAGGCGTTCAGGCTGACAGCAGAGAGGACGGCAGCGGCAAGAGCCAGGGGCTTGAACATGGTGCGGTTCCTTAGTGAGTGCGGATCAGAGGGTGAGTGAGCAAGGCATCAGTGGCCCGGGGCGGTCTGCCGCCAGGCCTGGGAGCGGCGCAGCAGCCCGCGGGACGCCCAGGCCAGAAGCAGCGAGACGCCGGCGGAGGTGAACAGGATCAGGGTCGACATCGCCGCGGCGCCGCCGACGTTGCCGGCGTCGTCCATGTTCAGCACGGCGACGGCGGCAAGGATGGTGTCCGGGCTGTAGAGGAAGATCGCCGCCGACACCGTGGTCATGGCCGAGACGAACAGGTAGCGCACGATGTCCAGCAGCGCCGGCAGACAAATCGGCAGCGTGACCCGCAGGTAGTGCCGGTACAGCGGCGCCTTGAGGGACAGCGCGGCGGCCTCGAATTCGGCATCCAACTGGCGCAGGGCGGTGGTGGCGGTCATCTGCGCGGTGGTCAGGTAGTGGGCAATGGTGCACACCACCAGCAGGGCCATGCTGCCGTAGAACACATGCAGCGGGTTGCCGTTGAGGTTGAAGAAAAAAACGTAGCCCAGGCCCAGCACCAGACCGGGCACGGCCATGGGCACGAAGCTGAGCATGCGCAGCGCCAGGTTCAGGCCGCGCTGGCCGGAGGTTTTCTCCATCAGGTAGGCCCCCGTGAAGATCAGCACGCTACCGATCAGCGCGGTGCACAGGGCCATGGTCAGGCTGTTGCGGTAAGCCAGCCAGCCGCCACCGGCGGTGTCGTTGAACTGGTAGTGGTTCAGCGACAGCGACAGGTTGTACGGCCAGAATTTCACCAGGGAGGAATACACCGCCATGCCGAACACCAGCAACAAGGCCGCGCAGATCAGCAGCACGATGGCCAGGTAGCAAGCGTCGCGTCGCCGCGAGGCTGCCGGTTTGAATACCTGGGCACGGCCGCTCATGGAATCGCCGTGACGGCGGCGCAGCCAGGCATCGACACCGAAGCTAAACAGCGCCGGCAGCAACAGCACCATGCCGATCAAGGCCCCGCGCCCGAACTGCTGCTGGCCCACCACAGCCTTGTAGGCTTCCAGGGCCAGGACCTGATAATCACCGCCCACCACCACGGGCACGCCGAAGTCGGTGATGGTCAGGGTGAACACCAGGCAGAAGGCGGCGAACACCGCTTGCCGGGTGGCGGGCCAGGTGATGCTGCGAAACGCCTTGGCGGGGCTGGCGCCCATGCTCGACGCCGCATCGAACAGCCGCGCATCCGCCAGGGACAGGGCCGAGAGCAGGATCATCAAGGCGTGGGGAAAGGTGTAGATGACTTCGCCAAGGACAATGCCCCAGAAGCCGTAGATGTTCTCGGTGAACAGGCCACGCAGCATCCCTTGGTTGCCGAACAGGTAGACCAGGGCAATGCCCGGCAGCATCGACGGGGCCATCAGCGGCAGCAGCGACAGGCCGCGCCACAGCCTCTTTCCGGGAATCAGCGTGCGTTGCAGGGCGTAGGCGAACAGATACGCCAGGGGCACCACGATGGCGGCCACGCTGAGGGAGACTTTCAGGCTGTTGCCCAGCAACCAGTGGAAATTGGCGCTGGCCACCAGTTCACGGGCCGCCAGCCAGCCACCGCCCTGCCCGGCTTCGGCACTGAAGCCACGCCAGAAGATCGCCAGCAGCGGCAGCAGCACGGCGATCCCCAGCAGCAACAGCCACAGCCACTTGCCGCCGACCACGAACAGCCGGTCGCCGAACTCGGCACGGGAAGCCTGGCGCGTCCGTTTGGCGGGCAGCGGCAGGGTCATTTCAGCGGCCATCTCAGGCAAACACCTGGAGGCTGCGGGGCGGCAAGGCCACCCAGATCGCCTGGCCACCCAGGCGCGGCATGGCTTCCGGCGCCAACTCGGCCAACAACGGGTGCCCCGGCAATTGGTCGAGTTCGAAGCTCATGCGGCAGCGATTGCCGAGAAAGGTGATGTCGCGGACCTTGGCCGGGAACAGGTTCTCCTCGTGCACCGGCGGGTTCACGCTGATGGCTTCGGGGCGGCAGAACAGACGCCCCGAAGCGGCCTTGGCCGAATTCTCGGCGAGGCGCACATTCATCCCACCCACCTGGGCATGGCTGTCACTGTTGCGGCTGAAGGGCAGCCAGTTGCCCTGGCCGACGAACTCGGCGACGAAGGGCGTGGCGGGACGGTCGTAGATCTCCTGAGGCGTGGCGTACTGCTCGACCTTGCCGTTGTTCATCACGGCGATGCGGTCGGCCATCAGCATGGCTTCGTCCTGATTGTGGGTGACCATCAACGTGGTGATCCCCAGGCGCCGTTGCAGTTGGCGCAACTCGGTGCACAAGTGCTCGCGGACCCGGGCATCCAGGGCCGACATCGGCTCATCGAGCAACAGCAGCGAGGGTGCCGGGGCCAGGGCGCGAGCCAGGGCTACGCGCTGCTGCTGACCGCCGGACAGCTGGCCGGGGTATTTCTTTTCGCTGCCGGTCAGGCCCACCAGTTCCAGCATCTGCGCCACGCGCTGACGCACTTGCTCACGGCCGCTGCCGGCCAGGCCGTAGGCGATGTTGGCTTCCACCGTGAGGTTGGGAAACAGCGCGTAGGACTGGAACAGAATCCCATAGTCCCGGGCTTGCGGTGCCAGCAGCGAAACGTCCCGATCCCCCAGGTACAACTCGCCCTGATCCTGGTGCTCCAGGCCGGCGATGCAACGCAGCAGTGTGGTCTTGCCGCAGCCGGACGGGCCCAGCAGGCACACCAGCTCGCCGGCCGCGACGTCCAGGGACACGTTATCCAGGGCGGTGAAGGCGCCAAAACGCTTCTGGACACCCCGCACTTTCATCGGCGCGCGGGGTTGCTCAGGGCAGTTGCAGTGGAGTGGTTCATGGACGGACCTCATCAAGCAGATGCAGGCCATCCTAGGGAGCGAATGCGTAGGTCTCGTGGCAATCAGGCAAAAGCTGCCGATAGTGGTATTGGTGAATTTGGGTTGAGCGAGCGCTGCACCGACGCCGACAAGGCATTCAGCAGCCGGCCATCTCTTGGGCCAGGCCCAGGAACGCCGCCGGCAGGCGCGCCTGCTTGCGCTCCTTGAGGCAGTACAGGTACTCGGCGATCTGTGGCGCGTTCTCGATGGTCAGCACCCGCAGTTGCGGGTCGTGGGGCACTTCCTGGCGGGCAATCAGGCTGATGCCGATATTGCGCAGCACCGCCTCGCGGATCGACTCCCGGCTGCCAATCTCCAGCAATGGGCCCAGGTTCACCTGGGCATTGTTGAGCAAGGCTTCGGTCAGGCTGCGGGTGGTGGAGCCCGGTTCGCGCATCAGCAAGGTGTGCCCGGCCAGGGCGCTGAGCGGCACGTGGCTGAGGCTGGCCAAAGGGTGGTTGCGGTGCACCGCCAGCACCAGGGGATCGGTGCCCAAGGTCCGCCGAACCAGCCGCGAGTCTTCGAGGAACTGGGATGAGGCGGCGACATCCACCCGGTAGTCTTCCAGGGCTTCGAGCACCTGCTGGGAATTGCCGATTTCCACTGACACCTCGACCTGGGGCAGGCGTTCACGGAAGGCCTTCACCAGGTCGAGAATGTAATACGGCGCCGTGGCGGCGATGCGCAATGTGCCTTGCACCTGCCCACTGTTACGCAGGAAAAACTCAATGTCGGCTTCCTGCTGCAACAGCCCCTTGACCATCGGCAGCAGGCGCGCGCCTTCGTCGCTGAGGCTCAGCCGACGGCCGCCACGGAAGAACAGCTCCACCGAATAGCGGCTTTCCAGCTGGCGAATCTGAGTGGTGACCGTCGGTTGGCTAAGGCCGAGCTTTTTCGCCGCCAGGGTAATGCTGCCCAGGCGGGCGACCATGTAAAAAGCTTTCAGCTCGGCACTCAGCATGGCGGCTTGTCACAGCTGCAAGCTTTCAGCAGCAAGCCGCAAGCTGAAGCCGGTGCATGTGAGTTCATCACTCTGGTTCTCCCCTCAGTCATCTGCCGCAAGCCGCTAGCCACTTGCAGCTTGCAGCTTGCAGCTTGTAGCTTGCAGCCTTGCAGCTCAACGCCTACCCCTCACCCACTCCAACATCCCCAATCCGCCCGGCGTCCGCTGCAAAGCAGGCCGTCAGCAGGTAGCCGCCGGTGGGGGCTTCCCAGTCGAGCATTTCCCCGGCGCAGAACACTCCGGGGCATTGCTTGAGCATCAGTTGCTC
>NZ_JALQCW010000027.1 GCF_023241715.1 Pseudomonas morbosilactucae | reverse complement strand
AGAGGGCCTTGAGCCGTGCGCTGGGCTGGAGGGCGCCATCGTTGGCGAGCCAGCTCCTACGGGAGGTGTTTTAGAAATCGCCCCAGAGTTGTTGGGCCACGGCCAGCGCCACCACGGGGGCGGTTTCGGTGCGCAGGACGCGAGGGCCCAGGCGGGCGGGCAGGAAGCCGGCGCCGTGGGCCTGTTCCACTTCGGCGTCGGACAGACCGCCTTCCGGGCCGATCAGGAAGGCCAGGGTGGCCGGTTTGGCGTGGCTCTCCAGGGGTTCGGCCACCGGGTGCAGCACCAGCTTGAGGTCAGCCTGGGTGTGCTTGATCCAGTCCGCCAGCAGCAGCGGCGGGTGAATCACCGGAACGCGGGAACGCCCGCACTGTTCGCAGGCGCTGATTGCCACTTGGCGCCAGTGCAGCAGGCGCTTGTCGGCCCGCTCATCCTTGAGCCGCACTTCACAGCGCTCGCTGAAAATCGGCGTGATTTCGCTGACCCCCAGTTCCGTGGCTTTCTGAATCGCCCAGTCCATGCGCTCGCCCCGGGACAGGCCTTGGCCGAGATGAATCTGCAGCGGCGACTCCACTTGCCCAGCGAAGCTCTCGTCGAGTTGCACCACCACGCGTTTTTTGCCGACTTCCCGCAGCGTGCCGCGAAACTCCGTGCCCGAACCGTCGAACACTTGCAGCGCGTCGCCTTCGGCCATGCGCAGCACGCGCCCGATGTAATGGGCCTGGGCTTCCGGCAATTCGTGCTCGCCGAGGCTCAAGGGGGCGTCGATAAAGAAACGGGACAATCTCATCTGGGTTCTCTGTGCGGTAGAAGCCGGCTTGCCGGCGATAAACGATGGTGCGGTGCTGATCGAGGCGCTTGGCTGGCTAGCCAGCTCCTACGGTAGAGGGTGCAGGAGCTGGGCAGTGGGCTTAGCCCGGGTCGCGGAACCCGGGGTGGAAGTCCTTGGGCACCGACACACTGACGCGGTCGCTGGTGGCGATGTCGATGCCTTCGCTGGCGACCTCGGCGAGGAAGTCGATCTGCTCCGGGGTGATGACATACGGCGGCAGGAAATACACCACGCTGCCCAGGGGCCGCAACAGCGCGCCGCGCTCCAGGGCATGCTGGAACACTTTGAGGCCACGTCGCTCCTGCCATGGATAGGCGGTCTTGCTCGCCTTGTCCTGGACCATCTCGATGGCCAGGACCATGCCGGTCTGGCGCACTTCCGCGACATTCGGGTGGTCCGCCAGGTGTGCGGTCGAGGTGGCCATGCGCTGGGCCAGGGCCTGGTTGTTCTCGATCACCCGGTCCTCTTCGAAGATGTCCAGGGTCGCCAGGGCCGCCGCGCACGCCAAGGGGTTGCCGGTGTAGCTGTGGGAGTGGAGGAAGGCGCGCAGGGTCGGGTAGTCGTCATAGAAGGCGCTGTACACGTCGTCGGTGGTGACCACGGCGGCCAGCGGCAGGTAGCCGCCAGTCAAGGCCTTGGACAGGCACAGGAAGTCCGGGCGGATACCGGCCTGTTCGCAGGCGAACAGGGTCCCGGTGCGGCCGAAGCCCACGGCGATTTCATCGTGGATCAGGTGCACGCCGTAGCGGTCGCAGGCTTCGCGCAGCAGCTTGAGGTACACCGGGTGGTACATCCGCATACCGCCGGCGCCCTGGATCAGCGGCTCGACAATCACCGCAGCGACACTGTCGTGGTGCTCGGCCAGGGTCTGCTCCATGGCCGCGAACATGTTCCGTGAATGCTCTTCCCAACCCATGCCTTCCGGGCGCAGGTAGCAGTCCGGGCTCGGCACCTTGATGGTGTCCAGCAGCAGGGCTTTGTAGGTTTCGGTGAACAGCGGCACGTCGCCCACCGACATCGCCGCCATGGTTTCACCGTGGTAGCTGTTGGTCAGGGTGACGAAGCGTTTTTTTGTTCGGCTGGCCGCGGTTGAGCCAGTAGTGAAAGCTCATCTTCAGCGCGACTTCGATGCACGATGAGCCATTATCGGCGTAGAAGCAGCGAGTCAGGCCTTCAGGGGTGATCTTCACCAGGCGCTCGGACAACTCGATCACCGGCTGGTGGCTGAAGCCGGCGAGGATCACGTGCTCCAGTTGGTCCACCTGGTCCTTGATGCGCTGGTTGATGCGCGGGTTGGCGTGGCCGAAAACGTTGACCCACCAGGAGCTGACCGCGTCGAGGTAACGCTTGCCTTCGAAATCCTCCAGCCACACGCCTTCACCGCGTTTGATCGGGATCAGTGGCAGTTGCTCGTGGTCTTTCATCTGGGTGCAGGGGTGCCACAACACCGCGAGGTCGCGTTGCATCCACTGGTTGTTCAGGCCCATCGTCTATCTCCTCGAAGCGGTCCTGCGGCGGGCGCAGGCAAAACAGTCGCGCAAGCCTATGCAATGCCGGGCTGTGTCACAACCTATTGAGGTTCGGAAGAATAAATTCGCAGTAAACATAGGACGGTCTGTCACGTTTTTTGGGGATAGTCCTTAATCCATCGTTAACGTACTGTGCCTACCCTTAAGATCATATTTCTCGATATTTCAAAGCGAAATTTTCCGCTTTAATTCGATAGGTAAATCGCTAGTCTTGGGCAGCAGTTCTTACAGGATTCAAGTCATGCAGCTACGTAATTCCGCTTCGCGCTACGGTTGGGTAAGCATTGTTCTGCACTGGGGCGTGGCCTTGGTGGTGTTCGGCTTGTTCGCCCTGGGCCTGTGGATGGTTGGCCTGGACTACTACAGTACGTGGCGCAAAGACGCACCGGACCTGCACAAAAGCATTGGTCTGACGCTGTTCGCAATCATGTTGTTGCGGGTGCTGTGGCGCTTTATCAGCCCGCCACCGCCAGCACCGGCCAACCACGGGCGCCTGACTCGCCTGGGGGCCAAGTTCGGTCATGCATTCCTATACCTCAGTCTGTTCGCTGTGATGATTGCCGGTTACCTGATTTCCACCGCAGACGGTGTCGGGATCCCGGTGTTCGGCCTGTTTGAAGTGCCCGCGCTGCTTTCCGGGCTACCGGACCAGGCGGATGTAGCAGGCGAGGTGCACCTGTACCTGGCCTGGGTGATCGTGATTTTCGCTGGGCTGCATGGCCTGGCCGCTCTGAAACACCACTTTATCGACCGTGATGCGACCCTGACTCGTATGCTGGGCCGCAAAGCCTGAAGTTCAACCTCGACTCAAAAGGAATAGAAGCATGTTGAAAAAGACTCTCGCCGCTCTGGCCATCGGTTCCGCCCTGTTGTCCGCTGGTTCGGCGATGGCTGCTGACTACGTAATCGACAAGGAAGGCCAGCACGCCTTCATCGACTTCAAGATCAGCCACCTGGGCTACAGCTTCATCACCGGTACTTTCAAGGACCTGGACGGTAAGTTCAGCTTTGACGCGGCCAAGCCTGAAGACGCCAAGATCGAAGTCAATGTGCGCACCGCCAGCGTGTTCACCAACCACGCCGAGCGCGACAAGCACATCGCCAGCAAAGACTTCCTGGACGTGGGCAAGTTTGCTGACGCCAAGTTCGTCTCCACCAGCGTCAAGCCAACCGGCAAGAACGCCGATGGCAAGCTGACCGCCGACGTGACCGGCGACCTGACCCTGCACGGCGTGACCAAGTCGGTCGTGGTCAAGTCCACCTTCCTGGGTGAAGGCAAGGATCCATGGGGCGGCTACCGTGCTGGCTTCGAAGGCACCACCACCATCAATCGCCAGGACTTCGGCAAGATGATGGACCTGGGCCCGGCGTCCAACAACGTCGAGCTGTACATCACCTTCGAAGGTGTGAAAGCGAAGTAATAATCCTCGCTTGCAGCAAAACGCCGACCTTGAGTCGGCGTTTTGCTGTCTGGGCCCCGGCTTGTCACTGCGCAACCGAAAAAACGCCGATCTTGCGAATCGGGGGCGTTTTTTTTATGCCTGGCTGAAACGAACCGTTTAACGGTTACGGGTCAGCAGATGCCGGTTT
>NZ_JALQCW010000026.1 GCF_023241715.1 Pseudomonas morbosilactucae | reverse complement strand
TACAGGCAGGCCGGGGATTCCCTCTTTAACACCGGGTTCATCACGCTCTCAGCGACGAACCCAAGACGCTTTCGGGAACCTTGGTACAGGCAGGCCGGGGATTCCCTCTTTACACCGGGCTCATCGCCCTCAGCGCGATGAACCCACCCCGTCTTTGGGGGCCTTGGTACAGGCAGGCCGAGGTTTCCCTCTTTTATTCCTCGCGCAGATGGATCTGCAACCGCCAACCTTCGTCCACCTCGCTTCCCGACCACTCCCCACGCAACGGCCGTGCTGCCACCAGGTTCAGCAACAAGCCGGCATCGGCTTTTCTCACGCGCCAGTTCACGTCCTTGCCATTGACCTTCAACTGGCCCTTCTGCGCCCGTCCCTCGGCATCGAACAACAGGGCCACAGCGCCGTCGATATGCTCGCCATGCACCTTGGGTTCCTGGTTGAACCACACCACCAGGCCATCCGGCGCCACCTCCACACGTTCCAGGAGCACAGGGTCGGGCGCGGTCAAGCGACCGATCATCAGCCCCACCATGACCCCGACAATCGCCAGCGAACCGAAAACCCGCAGCATTAGCTTCGGTCGCGGGTCCTCTTCGGGCGTAGAATGCAGCCTGTCTTTTTCTTCGGAGCCGTGCATGTTTCACGTCATCCTTTTTCAACCAGAAATTCCGCCGAATACCGGCAACGTTATCAGGCTGTGCGCCAATAGCGGCTGCCACCTGCATTTGATCGAGCCACTGGGTTTCGAAATGGACGACAAGCGCCTGCGCCGGGCCGGCCTCGACTATCACGAGTACGCCACCCTGCAACGCCACCCCGACCTTGCCAGTTGCCTGGAAAGTCTAGGTCAGCCGCGCTTGTTCGCCTTCACCACCAAGGGCTCGCGCCCTTTCCACGACGCCAGCTTCGCCGAGGGTGATGCCTTTCTCTTCGGCCCCGAAAGCCGCGGCTTGCCCGCCGACGTGCTGGACGCCCTGCCCGGCGAACAGCGCCTGCGCCTGCCGATGCGCGAAGGCTGCCGCAGCCTGAACCTGTCCAACACCGTGGCCGTGGCCGTCTACGAGGGCTGGCGACAGCTTGGGTTCAAGTAAGCCCGTGCGGCGATAAGGCCTGGGGCGATTTCGACGACGCTATCGCCGGCAAGCCGGCTCCCACACGAGGGACGAGGCATAAAAAAAGCGCCAGTGATGGCGCTTTTTTGTGCGTCGACGATTTACTGAACCGTCGGTGCGCCTTCTTGCTGAATACGTTGCAGCTCTTGAGCGTACAGCGCATCGAAGTTCACCGGCGCCAGCATCAGGGCCGGGAACGAACCACGGGTCACCAGGCTGTCCAGCGCTTCGCGAGCGTAAGGGAACAGGATGTTCGGGCAGAACGCACCCAGGGTGTGGCTCATGGAGCCTTCGTCGAGGTTCTTGATCAGGAAGATACCGGCCTGCTGAACTTCAGCGATGAACGCCACTTCTTCACCGTTCTTCACGGTGACCGACAGGGTCAGCACCACTTCGTGGAAGTCGGTTTCCAGGGCTTTCTGGCGAGTGTTCAGGTCCAGGGCAACGCTCGGCTCCCACTGCTGACGGAAGATCGCCGGGCTTTTTGGCGCTTCGAAGGACAGGTCACGCACATAAATGCGTTGCAGGGAGAATTGCGGCGCGTTTTCTTCTTCGGTAGCGGCAGTGTTCTGCTGGTCGGTCATCTCTGAGATCCTTCTTGATCTTGGTCTATAGGGTTTGAATTTCAGGCCTGGAGCAGCGCATCGAGCTTGCCGGCGCGTTCCAGGGCAAACAAATCATCACAACCGCCCACGTGGGTGCTGCCAATCCAGATCTGCGGCACCGACGTACGCCCGGCCTTTTGCGCCATTTCAGCCCGCACCTGGGGCTTGCCATCGACCTTGATCTCTTCGAAGGCCACGCCTTTATTGCCGAGCAGGTGCTTGGCCCGCGAGCAGTAAGGGCAGTAATCGCTGGAGTAGACGACAACCCGGGTCATGTCACTTCACCAGGGGCAGATTGTCTGCTTTCCAGCTGGAGATGCCGCCGGACAGCTTGGCGGCGGTGAAGCCGGACTTCATCAGTTCGCGGGCATGGCCGCCTGCGTGCTGGCCCTGGGCGTCCACCAGAATGATGGTCTTGGCCTTGTGCTTCTCCAGCTCGCCAACGCGGGCGATGAGTTTGTCCTGGGGAATGTTCAGGGCGCCGACGATGTGGCCGCTGGCGAAATCCTTGGATGGACGCAGGTCGATCACAACGCCCTGTTCGCTGTTGACCAGTGCAGTCAGTTCACGGGTGCTGAGGCTGCGGCCGCCGCGGCTCAACTCGTGAGCGATCAACAGAGCCAGCAGGATGGCGAAGGCGCCGACGAGCAAGTAGTGTTCAGTGGCGAATTGAATCAGGTGAGCAACCATCTAAGGAGGTTCCAGGGCGTTAAAATGTCGGCCAGTATACACAGCCCTCTGGGTCGGCCAAACCCCGCCCGGCGGTGACGCCACCGGAACTTCGCTTTAAACTGCCACTCCCTTTTTCAACACCTCCCTATCCAGCCACGAGTGGACGCCATGACTACCACGCCTAAACCTTTGGTCCTGATGATTCTGGATGGCTTCGGTCACAGCGATAGCCACGAATCCAACGCCGTTTATGCGGCCAACAAGCCCGTCCTGGACCGCTTGTGCGCCAGCATGCCGAACGGCCTGATCTCGGGCTCGGGCATGGACGTCGGCCTGCCCGACGGGCAAATGGGCAACTCCGAAGTCGGCCACATGAACCTCGGCGCCGGCCGCGTGGTGTATCAAGACTTCACCCGGGTGACCAAGGCCATCCGCGATGGCGAGTTCTTCGACAACCCAACCATCGGCGCTGCCGTGGATAAAGCCGTAAGCGCCGGCAAGGCCGTGCACATCCTCGGCCTGCTCTCGGACGGCGGCGTACACAGTCACCAGGACCACTTGGTGGCCATGGCCGAACTGGCGTTCAAGCGCGGTGCCGAGAAGATCTACCTGCACGCCTTCCTCGATGGCCGCGACACCCCGCCGAAAAGCGCCCAGTCGTCCATTGAACTGCTGGACGAAGCCTTCAAGACCCTGGGCAAGGGCCGCATCGCCAGCCTGATCGGCCGTTACTTCGCCATGGACCGTGACAACCGCTGGGACCGTGTGGCCCAGGCCTACAACCTGATCGTCGATGGCAACAGCGAGTTCCAGGCGGCCACGGCCCAGCAAGGCCTGCAAGCCGCCTACGAGCGTGGCGAGAGCGACGAATTCGTCAAGGCCACCAGCATCGGCGACAAGGTCCGGGTAGAAGACGGCGACGCCGTGGTGTTCATGAACTTCCGCGCCGACCGTGCCCGGGAACTGACCCGGGTCTTCGTCGAAGACGGCTTCAAGGACTTCGAACGTGCGCGCCAGCCCGCCCTGGCCGGTTTCGTGATGCTGACCCAATACGCGGCCAGCATCCCGGCGCCATCGGCCTTTGCCCCCGGCAGCCTGGAAAACGTCCTCGGCGATTACCTGGCGAAAAACGGCAAGACCCAGCTGCGCATCGCCGAAACCGAGAAGTACGCCCACGTGACCTTCTTCTTCTCCGGTGGTCGCGAAGAGCCCTTCCCGGGTGAAGAGCGCATCCTGGTGCCGTCGCCCAAAGTCGCCACCTACGACCTGCAGCCGGAAATGAGCGCGCCGGAAGTCACCGACAAGATCGTCGATGCCATCGAGCACCAGCGCTACGACGTGATCATCGTCAACTATGCCAACGGCGACATGGTCGGCCACAGCGGCGTGTTCGATGCCGCAGTCAAGGCCGTGGAATGCCTGGACCTGTGCGTGGGGCGGATTGTCGATGCCCTGGAAAAGGTCGGCGGCGAAGCCCTGATCACCGCCGACCACGGCAACGTCGAGCAGATGGCCGACGAATCCACCGGCCAGGCGCACACCGCCCACACCACCGAGCCGGTGCCGTTCATCTATGTTGGCAAGCGTGACCTGAAAGTGCGTGAAGGCGGCGTGCTGGCGGACGTGGCGCCGACGCTGCTGAAGCTTCTGGACCTGGAAAAACCGGCGGAAATGACCGGTACTTCGATCCTCGTCTGATAGCAAATGGCCCAATAATTGGCTGGAAACAGCTTTTTATGACGAACGCCTCAAAGCAGTTGGCTTTGAGGCGTTTTTTTTGCAGCGATGGGCGGGCATACTAGGCCGTCCCTTTCCCTGGTGTCACCCGCCTCTATGCTTCGCGCCCTGATTGCCCTCGCTTTGACCTGCCTGCTCCAACCGGCCTTTGCCGATGAGCGCGCGCAAACCCAACAACAGTTGGATGCCACGCGCCAGGACATTACCGAACTGAAGAAGCTCCTCGGCAAGCTGCAAGAGGAAAAGTCCGGCGTGCAGAAAGACCTGCGCGGCACCGAGACCGAAATGGGCAAGCTGGAGAAGCAGGTCGAAGCCCTGCAGAAAGAGCTGAAGAAAAGCGAATCCGAGCTGCAGCGACTCGATGAGGAGAAAAAAAAACTCCAGAGCGCGCGCACTGAACAGCAACGACTGATCGCCATCCAGGCCCGCGCGGCCTACCAAAACGGCCGTCAGGAGTACCTCAAGCTGCTGCTCAACCAGCAGAACCCGGAAAAATTCGCCCGCACCCTCACCTATTACGACTACCTGAGCCAGGCCCGCCTGGAGCAGTTGAAGAACTTCAACGAGACCCTGCGCCAGCTGGCCAATGTGGAAAAGGACATCTCTCTGCAGCAGGCCCAGTTGCTGGTGCAGAAAAGCAGCCTCGACACCCAGCGCGAAGAACTCGACAAAGTCCGCAAGGAACGGCAACTGGCCCTGGCCAAGCTCAACGACGACGTGAAGGCCCGCGACCAGAAGCTGCAAGCCCGCGAACAGGACCAGGCCGACCTGGCCAAAGTCCTGAAAACCATCGAAGAGACCCTGGCTCGCCAGGCCCGCGAGGCGGAGGAAGCGCGTCAGAAAGCGCTGATCGCCCAGCAGGAAGCCGAAAAAAAGCGTTTGCTTGAAGCCCAGGCCGATGCCAGCGATGCGCCGCGCAAGCCCGTAAAACCGGCGCCCGGCCCACTGGTTTCGAGCAGTGGCGTGTCCTACGGCGGCCCTTTTGCTTCAGCCCGGGGAAAACTTCCATGGCCAGTTGATGGTCGATTGCTAGCGCGCTTTGGTGAAACCCGTGGCGACGATGCCCGAACCAAGTGGGACGGGGTGATGATCAGCGCCGCCGCCGGCAGCCAGGTGCACGCCGTGCATGGCGGCCGCGTGGTCTTCGCCGACTGGCTGCGAGGCGCCGGCTTGCTGGTGATCCTCGACCACGGTAACGGTTATCTGAGTCTGTACGGGCACAACCAGACGCTGCTTAAAGAAGCGGGCGACATCGTCAAAGCCGGTGAGTCCATCTCCACTGTGGGTAATAGTGGCGGACAAGACACACCTGCGCTGTACTTCGCTATTCGTCAGCAGGGCCGCCCCAGCGACCCGGCACAGTGGTGCCATGCGCAAGGATAAGCGCTGCTACCCCATTTAGGAGTTCGTTCGACATGCTGCATTTGTCTCGCCTCACCTCGTTGGCCCTGACGATCGCCCTGGTGATCGGTGCGCCGCTGGCGTTCGCCGCAGAACCCGCGCCATCGGCCAGCGCCGCGACCACCAAGGCGCCGCTGCCCCTGGACGAGCTGCGCACCTTTGCCGAGGTCATGGACCGGATCAAGGCTGCCTACGTCGAACCCGTGGACGACAAGACCCTGCTGGAGAACGCCATCAAGGGCATGCTCAGCAACCTTGACCCGCACTCGGCCTACCTGGGCCCGGAAGACTTTGCCGAGCTGCAGGAAAGCACCAGCGGCGAATTCGGCGGCCTGGGCATCGAAGTCGGTGCCGAAGACGGCTTTATCAAAGTGGTCTCGCCCATCGATGACACCCCAGCGTCCAAGGCCGGGATCCAGGCCGGCGACCTGATCGTCAAGATCAACGGCCAGCCGACCCGTGGCCAGACCATGACCGAAGCCGTAGACAAAATGCGCGGCAAGATCGGCCAGAAAATCACCCTGACCCTGGTTCGCGACGGCGGCACGCCATTCGACGTGACCCTGGCCCGCGCCACCATCCAGGTGAAGAGCGTGAAGAGCCAGTTGCTGGAGTCGGGCTACGGCTACATCCGCATCACCCAGTTCCAGGTCAAGACCGGCGAGGAAGTCTCCAAGGCCCTGGCCAAGCTGCGCAAGGACAACGGCAAAAAGCTCAACGGCATCATCCTCGACCTGCGCAACAACCCGGGCGGCGTCTTGCAGGCGGCGGTGGAAGTGGTCGACCACTTCATCACCAAAGGCCTGATCGTCTACACCAAGGGCCGTATCGCCAACTCCGAGCTGCGCTTCTCGGCCACCGGCAAAGACGAAAGCGAAGCGGTGCCGATGGTGGTGCTGATCAACGGCGGCAGCGCCTCGGCGTCGGAAATCGTCGCCGGCGCCCTGCAAGACCAGAAACGCGCCGTGCTGATGGGCACCACCAGCTTCGGCAAGGGCTCGGTGCAGACCGTGCTGCCGCTGAACAACGAGCGTGCGCTGAAAATCACCACCGCGCTGTACTTCACCCCCAACGGCCGCTCGATCCAGGCCCAGGGCATCGTGCCGGACATCGAGGTGCGCCGCGCCAAGATCACCAGCGAGGCCCAGGACGGCGAGTACTACAAAGAAGCCGACCTGCAGGGTCACCTGGGCAATGGCAACGGCGGTGCCGACAAGCCAAGCGCTGCGTCCACCAAGGCCAAGCCGATGCCGCAGGACGATGACTACCAGTTGGCCCAGGCCCTGAGCCTGCTCAAAGGGCTGAGCATCACCCGCAGCAAGTGACGGAACCTATCGCCGGCAAGCCGGCTCCTACAGACAGGCAACAACCTGTAGGAGCGAGCTTGCTCGCGATAGCGTTTTCATGATCGCCACACCGCCAAGGTCCCACCCCGCCACCATGCCCCTATCGAAGATCACCCGCCCGTGGAGGCTCGTGATGGGGCTCCTGTGCACCCTCGCCGTCGCGCCACTCCAAGCCGCCGAGCCCAGCACCACCGCGCCCAAAGCCTACCTGACGCTGATCATCGACGACCTCGGGCAAAACCTGCCTCGGGACCGCCGCGTGCTGGCCCTGCCCGGCCCGGTAACCACAGCGATCATGCCGGATACGCCCCACGCTGCCGAGTTTGCCCGCGAAGCCCACCGCGCCGGCAAGATCGTCATCCTACACATGCCCATGGACCCCGCCACCGGGCCGTTCGCCTGGCACCCTGACCTGCCCATCCCCGAACTGGAAAAACGCCTGAACGCCGCCTTCGATGCCGTGCCCTACACCAGCGGCATCAACAACCACATGGGCAGCCGCATGACCGCCCAGCCCCAGGCCATGGCCTGGTTGATGGGCGAGTTGCAGCGGCGGCACAAATTCTTCGTCGACAGCCGCACCAGCGCGCAAACAGTGGCCGCCGCCGAAGCGCAGAAAATCGGCCTGGCCAGCGTTTCCCGGGATGTATTCCTCGACGACGAACGCACCGAAGCCGCCATCAGCCACCAACTGCAGACCGCCATTAAACTGGCCCACAAACAAGGCACAGCGGTGATGATCGGGCACCCCTATCCGCAAACCCTGGCAGTACTCGAACGCGAACTGCCCAAGCTCAAGGCCCAGGGCGTGGAATGGATTGATATCAAGTCAATGATCGGCCTGCGCAGCAATCAAGCCACCGCGGCGCACGGCAAGGACGGGAGGTATAGGTGAGGAGCAGCTGCAAGCTTTGAGCTACAAGCTACAAGCGCACCGATGCCCGCTTGCCGCTCAAAACTTGTCGCTCCCCCCCTCACAAATACCTCCCCATGATTTCGTCCACGAGGCCTTCCTTGCGCAGCTCATCCAGGGCGGCTTGCAGCTTGGCGACGGTGGCGTCCGGGACGTCTTTGTTCAGCGCCAGGTATAACTCGGCGCTGTTGAAACGCAGCACGGTCTTGAGGCCGGTGATGCCTTCCTGCTTGGCCAGGTAGCGCCCGGCCGGGTCGCCGGTGGCCCACAGGTCGATCTGGCCGCTGAGCAGCTTCTTCGCGTTGTCTTGATCGCGCAGCACCACCAGCGGCACCAGGCCTTGCTTGCTCAGGGTCTCGGCAATCGCATCGCCTTTGTAGGCGCCAATCTTGTACGAGTGCGCCTGTTCCAGGGATTCAAGGCTGATCTTGCTGTCGGCCTTGGCCAGCATGATCCAGTCATCCGGGCCGATGGGGCCGACCCATTTGAAGAGCTTTTCCCGGTCCGGCAAGCGGGCCATGACGAACACGCCGTACCCAGGCTGCTCAAGGGCCAGCTTGTAGATTCGCTCCCAGGGGAAGCGCAGGGTCAGGCTGTAATTGATGCCGGCGCGCTTGAACATTTCCCGAACGATATCCACGGCAATGCCGTTGATATTTTCGCCCTGGGCGAAGTTCTTGCCGTTCTTGGCCATGTTGTAGGGGGGAAAGTTTTCGGTCAGCAACACCAGGGAAGGGTCGGACGATTCTGCTGCACGTACGCCGCCGGCAAGAAGGACCGAGGCGCTGGCTAGAACAAGGAGCAGACGTTTGAACATGACAGGCTACCGGAATCCATGGCGTGCCCAAGAGTGCCGTGAGCCCGCCATGCTGTCCAGTGGCTATCGCACAACAATCCCGCGCTGAGCCATGTAGGCCTTGGCCTCGGGAACGGTGTACTCGCCGAAGTGGAAAATGCTCGCCGCCAGCACTGCGCTGGCGTGGCCTTCGAGGATGCCGTCGGCCAAATGCTGAAGGTTACCCACGCCGCCAGACGCGATCACTGGAATGCCCAGCGCGTCGCTGATGGCGCGAGTCACACCCAGGTCGAAGCCGTTTTTCATGCCGTCCTGATCCATGCTGGTCAGGAGGATTTCACCGGCGCCCAGGCCTTCCATTTTCTTCGCCCACTCCACCGCATCCAACCCGGTGGGCTTGCGGCCGCCATGGGTGAAAATCTCCCAACGCGGGGTTTCGCCCGGGCCGGAAACCTTCTTGGCATCGATAGCGACGACGATGCACTGCGAGCCGAAATGCTGCGCTGCTTCACCGACGAACTCGGGGTTGAACACCGCGGCGGTGTTGATCGAGACCTTGTCCGCGCCGGCATTCAGCAGGTTGCGGATGTCTTGCACAGTGCGCACGCCACCGCCCACGGTCAGCGGGATAAATACCTGGCTGGCCATGCGCTCGACGGTGTGCAGCGTGGTATCGCGACCATCGACGCTGGCGGTGATGTCGAGAAAGGTAATCTCGTCGGCACCCTGCTCGTCGTAGCGACGGGCAATTTCCACCGGGTCGCCGGCGTCACGGATGTTCTCAAACTTGACGCCCTTGACCACGCGACCGTTGTCGACGTCCAGGCAAGGGATGATGCGTTTGGCCAGTGCCATGGGCTTAATCTCCGATTAAGAGTTGCAAGCTTCAAGCTTCAAGCGGCAAGCAAGAGCGAACCGCAGTCGCACCCTTGGCTTGCCGCTTGACGCTTACGACTTGGAGCTGGCCGCGTAGCCATCACAAAAGGCTTGAGCCTCGGCCACATCCAGCGTGCCCTCATAAATCGCGCGGCCCGTGATGGCGCCGATGATGCCTGGAGCCTTGGCGTCCAGCAGCGACTTGATGTCACCCAGGTTGTGGATACCGCCGGACGCGATCACTGGGATCTTGGTCGCGGCAGCCAGGGCAGCGGTGTACGAAACGTTGCAGCCCTGCATCATGCCGTCTTTGGCGATGTCGGTATAAACGATGGCCGACACGCCATCGGCTTCGAACTGCTTGGCCAGGTCGATCACCTGGACGGTGCTGATCTCGGCCCAGCCATCGGTGGCCACGAAACCGTCTTTGGCATCCAGGCCAACGATGACCTTGCCCGGGAACGCGCGGCAGGCTTCAGCGACGAAGGCCGGATCTTTCACGGCTTTGGTGCCGATGATCACGTAGCTCACGCCGGCTTTGACGTAGTGCTCGATGGTTTCCAGGGAGCGGATGCCGCCACCGATCTGGATCGGCAGGTTCGGGTAGCGCTTGGCGATGGCGGTGACCACTTCGCCGTTGACCGGTTGGCCTTCAAAGGCACCGTTCAGGTCGACCAGGTGCAGACGACGGCAACCGCCTTCGACCCACTTGGCAGCCATGCTCACCGGGTCATCGGAGAACACCGTGGAATCTTCCATACGGCCCTGGCGCAGACGTACACAGGCACCGTCTTTAAGATCGATAGCGGGAATAATGAGCATGCTTTTTCCTTCGTCAAAAGAGTTGCAAGCTGCAAGCCATGAGCTGCAAGCAAGCACGCGTTTCAATTCTTGCAGCTTCACGCCTGAAGCTTGCGGCTACTTCAATTCTTCTCGAGCGCCCACAGATCGCTTTCGATGCTTTCGAACCGTTCTTTAAGGTGCACCTGCACATCGAAAATCGCCCGATTGTAGTAATGCGGGGCGATTTCGCGGGTAAACAACTCAAGGATTTCCGCCGCTTCGAACGAACCCAGGTCCAGTTCGAAGCGATCCTCCATGAACCGCTTGATCTTGTGATTGGCCTCGCTCTCCTGCTCGGGAGTGAGGGTCAGGATCGGCGGCTTGTTTTTTTTTGCGGCCATTTACCAGCGACCATCCCAGGCGGCGAAGTTTTGCAGCAACTGCAGGCCGTGGGTGTGGCTCTTCTCGGGGTGGAACTGCACGGCAAAACGCGAGCCGTCGGCCAGCGCAGCGGCGAAGTCCACGCCGTAGTGACCGCTGCCCACCACCTGCCGCGCGTTGCCGGCAGCGATGTAGTAGCTGTGCACGAAGTAGAAGCGCGCCAGGTCCGGGATGTTGTGCCACAGCGGGTGACTCACCGCCTGCTGCACTTCGTTCCAGCCCATGTGCGGCACCTTCAAGTGCTCGCCGTCTTCATGCAGGCCCTTGCCGAAAAACTTCACCTGACCCGGGAACAGACCGATGCAATCGACGCCGTCGTTCTCTTCACTGTGGTCAAGCAAGGCTTGCATGCCCACGCAGATCCCCAGGAAGGGACGGTCCTGGCTGACTTCACGCACCAGGCTGTCGAAGCCCAGGCGACGAATTTCGGCCATGCAATCGCGAATCGCGCCCACACCGGGGAACACCACCCGGTCGGCTTCGCGAATCACGTTGGCGTCGCTGGTGATCATCACCTTGCCGGCACCCACGTGCTCGAGGGCCTTGGCCACCGAGTGCAGGTTGCCCATGCCGTAATCGATAACGGCGACCGTCTGCATTACAGGACGCCCTTGGTCGATGGCATTTGCCCGGCCATGCGCTCATCCAGCTCCACAGCCATGCGCAGAGCGCGGCCGAAAGCCTTGAACACGGTTTCGATCTGGTGGTGAGTGTTGTGCCCACGCAGGGTGTCGATGTGCAGGGTGACGTTGGCGTGGTTGACGAAGCCCTGGAAGAATTCCTGGAACAGGTCAACGTCGAAGCCGCCGACACTGGCGCGGGTAAAGGGTACGTGCATCTGCAGGCCAGGACGGCCAGAGAAGTCGATCACGACGCGGGACAGGGCTTCATCGAGCGGCACATAGGCGTGGCCGTAACGACGGATGCCTTTCTTGTCACCGATGGCCTTGCTGAAGGCTTGACCCAAGGTGATACCCACGTCCTCCACGGTGTGGTGGTCGTCGATATGCAGGTCGCCCTTGCTTTCGATATCCAAGTCGATCAGCCCGTGACGGGCGATCTGGTCCAGCATGTGCTCAAGGAAGGGCACGCCGATATCGAATCGGGCCTTTCCGGTGCCATCCAGGTTGATCGAGGCTTTGATCTGGGTTTCCAGAGTGTCGCGCTCGACAGATGCCTTACGTTCGGCCATCACCAGCTCCGCAAAATCATTGGGCGAAAAAGGCGAACATTATAGGCCCGACGGCGGCCAAACAGAAACACGCAGGACAATATCCTGACGGGCTGAACCCAATAGCACTGGGGCTATACCTGTCATGACAAGCAAAGAAGAGCCGGCATTAGCCACATCGCCAGCGCCGGCCAGCCGGCTCCTACAAAATCACACATCCTGCAGGAGCTGGCTGGCCAGCGATAGCGCGATGCCCGGCAAGCCGGAAACGGCCGGATTTAGTGGAACAGCACCGCGGTTTTCTGCAGGGTGACCCACACGCCCCACGCCAACGGAATACCCACCACCAGCCAGGCGACAACCGCCAACGGCACGCTGCTCGACGAGGCTTTCCACTCCAGCACGGTGCTGGTGTCGGCGCCCTTGTCATGGCCCAGGGCCTGTTCGGCCGCCAGTTGCTCGTCGGTCATGAAGTACTTGTCGGCCACCGGGCGCACCAGCAGGTTGCACAGGAAGCCCAGCACCAGCAGGCCGGCAAGGATGTACAAGGTGATGTCGTAGGCCGCGGCGCGTTCCACGCCGATGCTCAACTGATACTCACGCAGGTAGTTGACCAGCACAGGACCGAGCACACCCGCCGCCGCCCAGGCAGTCAGCAAGCGACCGTGGATGGCACCGACCATCTGTGTGCCGAACAAGTCCGCCAGGTAAGCCGGCACCGTGGCAAAACCACCGCCGTACATCGACAGGATGATGCAGAACGCCGCCACGAACAGGGCGATATTGCCCAGGTGGCCCAGGTTCGGGATCAGCGCATACAGGGCAAAGCCCAAGGCGAAGAACACGAAATAGGTATTTTTACGCCCCAGGTAGTCGGAGAACGACGCCCAGAAGAAGCGCCCGCCGATGTTGAACAGGCTGAGCAAACCGGTAAACCCGGCAGCAATCGCGGCGATCTGCGCCAGTTGCCCGGCGTCCAGTTGGCTGAAGGTCAGGTTATTGCCCAGCAGCTTGCCGGCGAACACTTCCTGCAACAGTGGCGAGGCCATGCCGAGGATGCCGATGCCCGCCGAAACGTTGAGGCACAGCACCAGCCATACCAGACGGAATTGCGGCGTCTTCCAGGCCACATTCACGTGTACATGGCGGTGGGTGATCATTGCGTTGGCGGCTTTTTTCGCCGGGGCGGTCCAGCCTTCAGGCTTCCAGCCGGTTGGCGGCACCCGGTACGACAGCGCGCCACCGATCATGAACACGAAGTAGATCGCCGCCATCACCAGGAAGCTCTGCCACACGCCAACGCCGGTCGGCGAGGCAAAGTGACCCATCAAGGCCGCGGCCAGGGGAGCGCCAACCATCGCGCCGCCGCCAAAGCCCATGATCGCCATGCCGGTGGCCATGCCGCGCTTGTCCGGGAACCACTTGATCAGGGTCGAGACCGGCGAGATATAGCCCAGGCCCAGGCCGATACCGCCAATCACCCCGGAACCCAGCCACATCAGCCAGATTTGATGGGTGTAGATGCCCAGCGCGGAAATCAGCAGGCCGCCGCACCAGCACAAGGCCGATACCACGCCGGCTTTACGCGGGCCGGCGTGTTCCAGCCAACCGCCCCAGATCGCTGCCGAGCAGCCCAGGAAGATGAAGAACAGGGTGTAGATCCAGCCGAGCATGGAGATCGGCCAGTCACACTGGGACGAAAAGATCTGTGCGATGAAGCTCATGTCCGGTGCACAAGCCACCGGGGCCGTTACCCCAAGCGCCTTGGACAACGGCAACCAGAACACCGAAAAGCCGTAGGCCATGCCGATGCAAAGGTGGATGGCCAGAGCGGCCGGTGGAACCAGCCAGCGGTTGAAACCGGGCTTGGCGATGATGCGTTCTTTGGACAGGAACGCTGACTGAGCGGCAGGATTGCCCGCCGCAGTGCTAGTGCTCATGGATGTTTCCCCCAATTTATTAGAATTATTCGTCGACCACTCTCCTGCGACGACCTTGGCACGCAGGCGGGGTCGTTTTATTGAGTAAAGCTCCATTTTGGCAGGCGCGACATTAAGTCGCGGAAGGACGCACGAACCGCGAGAGGTTACCATTTGCAACGCGCTAAAAAACCAAACTGACATCACCTTTTTTGCAACCACTGCGCCGCTCGGCATTGCCAGCCTGATGATCGATGCCCTCCGAGCGCCGTCATCACCCTGTAGGCGTTGGCTTGCCAGCGAAGGGTCCACCCGCCTCAACAGGACATCCCATGACCATCGTTGTCGAGTCATTGCACGAAGCCAGCTATCAGGATCAACAGGACCTGCTGAAGATTTATCAGGACGCGCCGCCCGAGCTATTTGCACCGCTGAACGATGCCCGCGAGCTGATCGAGACCAGCCTGGGCGACGGCAGCCTACTGGTGGGACGCGTCAACGGCCGCTTGCTCGGCGCGGCGCGCCTGCAACGGCACCCTGAGGCCTGGCGCCTGTCCCATCTGTGCGTGCGCAGCATCACCCGCCGCCGCGGCGTGGCCGAACGGCTGGTGCGCCAGGCCCAGGCCATGGCCCGGGAACAAGGCGCTGCTCTGCATCTGCGGGCGCCCAACGGGAACCCCCACGCCCAGGCCCTGGCTGCCAAACTGCATCTGCCACTGGAGACGCTGCCAGCGTGATCGCTGACCAGTCGTCAGGTTTCGGGCGCTATACTGCCCCGCTCATTTTTTGAATTCGACATACAAGGACTCGCCCATGAAAGCGTTCGGCAAAATCCTGGGTCTGGTCATTCTCGGGCTGTTGCTGATCATCGTGGCTCTCGGCTTTGCCTTGACCCATCTGTTTGATCCCAACGACTACAAAGACGAGATTCGCCAGATTGCCCGCGACAAGGCCCACATCGAGCTGACGCTCAATGGCGACATCGGCTGGAGCCTGTTCCCCTGGCTGGGCCTGGAGCTGCATGAAGCCAGCGTCGCCACCCTGGCCAAACCCACAGAACCCTTTGCCGACCTGCAGATGCTGGGTCTGTCGGTGCGCGTGCTGCCGCTGCTGCGCCGTGAAGTGCAGATGAGCGATGTGCGCGTCGAAGGCCTGAACCTGCGCCTGAACCGCGACAAGGACGGCCACGGCAACTGGCAGGACATCGGCAAGGCCGTGTCTACCGAGCCGCCGGCAACGCCCACTGCGGGCACTGGCACCGGCAGCGAACCCTCGCCCACGGTGGAAAAACCGGCCCAGCCGATCCGCCTGGACATCGACAGCCTGACCGTGAACAACGCCCGGGTTGAATACAACGATGAGCAGACCGGCAAGCAATTCACCGCCGAGAGCATCCAACTGAGCACCGGGCCGATCCACGAAGCCACCAATACCCCGGTCAAACTCACCGCCTTCCTGGGCAGCAACCAGCCAGCGGTGCGGGTGCGCACCGAGCTGAACGGCGAACTGCGCTTCGACCGTGCCCTGCAGCGCTACCAGTTCGAAGACATGCGCCTGTCGGGCGAAGTGGCCGGCGACCCGCTGCAAGGCAAGACCGTGACCTTTGCCGCCCAAGGCCAGCTGTTGCTGGACAAGGCCGCCAACGTGGCGCAGTGGAGCGGGCTGAAAGTTTCGGTCAACCAACTGCGCGCCCTGGGTGAACTGAAGGTCAACGACCTGGACAAGACCCCGCAAATCAGCGGCGGCCTGTCCATCGCCCAGTTCGACCTGGCGAAATTCGTCGACAGCCTCGGCCAGACCCTGCCGGCCATGGCCGAAGGCAGCCTGAGCAAGGTCGAGCTGGTCAGCCGGATCCAGGCCACGCCCACCAGCCTGGCCCTGGAAGACCTGAACCTGAAGCTCGACGACAGCACCTTCAACGGGCGCCTGGCCGTGGACGACTTCGACAAGCAATCGCTGCGGGCCCAGCTCAAGGCCGACACCTTCAATGTCGACCGTTACCTGCCGCCCAAATCCGCCGAAGCCAATAGCGCCTCCGCCGCGCGCAAGGCCGAAGTGCAAAGCAGCGAAGCCATGGCCGGCGCCGGCACCACGCCGCTGCCTGACGCCCCGACCAAGGGCGCCTGGAGCACCGAGCGCCTGCTGCCCGTGGAGCGCCTGAGCAAGCTCGACGTGATCGCCGACTTGAGCTTTGGCCAACTGACCCTGGACAAGCTGCCGATCCAGAATGCCGCGCTCAAGGCCACCGGCCAGGGCGGCCTGCTGAAGCTGGAAAGCCTGCGCGGCGAGCTCTACAACGGCAGCTTCGACGCCAATGGCAACCTCGATGTGCGCCAACCCACCCCGCTGCTGAACCTGCAGACCAAGATCAGCCGGGTGCCGGTGGAGCGCATCCTCGAAAGCCAGGGCCAGAACCCGCCAGTCAAAGGCCTGGTGACCCTCAACAGCAACCTGAGCGGCAGCGGCAACAGCCAGAAAGCGCTGATCGACAGCCTCAACGGCACCGCCAGCTTCGTGATCAATAACGGCGTGCTGCTCAACGCCAACCTGGAACAACAGCTGTGCCAGGGCATCGCCACCCTCAACCGCAAAACCCTGAGTGGCACGCCACGCGGCAAGGACACCCCCTTCCAGGAGCTCAAGGGCAACCTGACATTCCATAACGGCGTGGCCAGCAACCCCGACCTGAAAGTGCGCATCCCCGGCATGAGCGTCAGCGGCAATGGCGACATCGACCTGCGGGTGCTGGGCATGGACTACCGCGTTGGCATCGTCGTCGAAGGCGACAAGAGCGACATGCCCGACCCGGCCTGCCAGGTCGGCGAACGCTTTGCCGGTATCGAGTTGCCGCTGCGCTGCCGTGGCCCGCTGGAACTCGGGGCCAAGGCCTGCCGCCTGGACAAGGACGGCCTGGGCCAGGTCGCCGCCAAACTGGCCGGGGAACGCCTGAGCGACAAGATCGATGAAAAGCTTGGCGACAAAGTCAGCCCGGAACTGAAAAACGCGCTCAAGGGGCTGTTCAAGCGATGAGAGCCGAGGAATTTTCAACGGCGGTGCTGGGCTGGTTCGACCGCCACGGCCGCCACGACCTGCCCTGGCAACAGGACATCAACCCATATCGGGTCTGGGTCTCGGAGATCATGTTGCAGCAGACCCAGGTCAGCACCGTGCTCAACTACTTCGACCGCTTCATGGCCTCGCTGCCCACGGTGCAGGCCCTGGCCGAAGCACCGGAAGACGAAGTGCTGCACCTGTGGACCGGCCTGGGTTACTACACCCGCGCCCGCAACCTGCAAAAGACCGCGAAGATCGTGGTGGCCGAGTACGGCGGCGAGTTTCCCCGTGACGTGGAAAAACTCACCGACCTGCCGGGCATCGGCCTGTCCACCGCTGGCGCCATCGCCAGCATCAGCATGGGCCTGCGTGCGCCGATCCTCGACGGCAACGTCAAACGGGTGCTGGCGCGCTTTACTGCCCAGGAGGGCTACCCGGGCGAACCCAAGGTGGCCAAACAGCTCTGGGCCGCCGCCGAGCGCTTCACGCCCCACAGCCGAGTCAACGACTACACCCAGGCGATGATGGACCTGGGCGCCACCCTCTGCACCCGGAGCAAGCCCAGCTGCCTGCTGTGCCCCCTGGAGCGAGGCTGCGAAGCCCACATGCTCGGCCTGGAGACGCGCTACCCAATTCCCAAGCCGCGCAAGGCGGTGCCACAGAAGCGCACCCTGATGCCGATGCTGGCCAACCGCGACGGCGCCATCCTGCTGTACCGAAGGCCCTCCAGCGGCCTCTGGGGCGGCTTGTGGAGCCTGCCGGAACTGGATGACCTGGGTGACCTCGAACACCTGGCACTGCAGCACTCCCTGGCGCTGGGCCAGCAACAGGCCCTGCCCAACCTGATCCACACCTTCAGCCACTTCCAACTGGCCATCGAACCCTGGCTGGTACGGGTCGAGGCCTCGGCCCTGCACGTGGCCGAGGCCGATTGGCTCTGGTATAACCTCGCCACCCCGCCGCGCCTGGGCCTTGCCGCCCCAGTGAAAACACTGCTTAAACGCGCGGCCGATGTCTTGAATGCAGGAGAGTCGTCATGACCCGCACCGTAATGTGCCGCAAGTACCAGGAAGAACTGCCCGCCCTTGAGCGCCCTCCCTACCCGGGTGCCAAAGGCCAGGATATTTTCGAACACGTCTCGCCAAGGCCTGGGCCGACTGGCAGAAACACCAGACCCTGCTGATCAACGAAAAGCGCCTGAACATGATGAACGCCGAAGACCGCAAATATTTGCAGGGCGAGATGGATAAGTTTTTCTCTGGCGAGGAATACGCCAAGGCCGACGGCTACGTGCCGCCAGCGGAATAAACCCCGTGAAATCGGGGGGCGGACGTAAGCGACGGTAATAATTAAACATTTTTTTCAAAACTTGCTTGACGACCCTCCGAAAAACCCGTTTAATGCGCCCCGTTGCCCAGATAGCTCAGTCGGTAGAGCAGGGGATTGAAAATCCCCGTGTCGGCGGTTCGATTCCGTCTCTGGGCACCACCTTCAGCTTTCAGGTGGTGTTTACATCACGTGAAAGCACACAAAAAACCCGCCTAGTGCGGGTTTTTTGCTTTCTGCGGTTGGTAATCGCTCCCTTGCAAACCCAAACGTAGGTGAGCCACCCCGTTATCTAACGCGGTGGATTGTCAGCCGCTGGTTTCCACTATGGTTTCACTGGGAAACCCAGCGGATTTTGAAAAAAGACTCGCTGCAAGCCGCCCCTCCCAGCCGTTGCTATTACTGCCTAACTAGCAGCCCACGCAGAAGCAACTCCAGGGCAACGACGCCCTGCTCAAGCCGAGTGCTGCCATCTTCACCATCGGCGATCCAAAACGCGGCTTCAGCCAGGCTGCCGTAGATCAGCGATGCCAAGGCCTGCGAATCGGCCTGGGCAACGATACCGCCCTGCATGAGGCTGTCGATCAGTCGACGCATAGATTCAACACAATGACGCTGTGAGTCAGGCGACGCCCCTCCTAGCACAGCCCTGGCATCGCGCAGCACGATGCGCTGAATTTCAGGCTCAAGTGCCATCTCCAGGTAGGCCCGACAGCGGCTACGGAAACCGTCCCACTCATCATCGGCAGCGTCGGAGATCGCTTGCAGGCGCTCGTCCATCTCCGCATCGATTTGCTCCACCGCCGCTGCCAGCAACCCTTTCTTGTCGCCGAAGTGATGATAGAGCGCGCCACGTGTCAGGTTCGCTTGAGCGGTGAGGTCGTCCATAGACGTATCGGCGTAGCCGCGATCGCTAAAGACCTTCCGGGCAATGACCAGCAATGTGGCTCGTGTTTCTTCCATCTCAGCACGCGTGCGACGAACCATTACCACCCCTCTTACATACATTCCGTATGATTATTTACATTCTCTCCGTATGAATATACAGTCTTATTCATACGCCGCGTATGTATCTTCCCACACTCTATCACCAAGGGAAGCCGTCGCACCGAGGAAACCGAATAACCACTTCTCATCAGTGCCCCGGCCGGAGGTGACGCTAACTGACGGTACTGCGTGTTTCTCTATTCCAAGGATCTGAATCATGAGCACGTCTTCAGCCAAACTCGTTGGAACCTCTGTTCAACACCCATGGCTGGCAGTGACCGCCGTAGGGCTTGCCACCTTTTCCGTTGTGACGACTGAAATGCTCCCGGTCGGACTGCTGACGCCGATTGCCAAAACGCTGGACACCTCCCCCGGAACAGCGGGCCTGATGATCTCATTGCCAGCATTGCTGGCGGCGTTGTTCGCACCGCTGGCGGTGATCGCATCGGGCGGCGTGGACCGGCGCAGAATTCTATGCGGGTTACTAGGGCTGTTAGTGGTTGCCAACATTGCGTCGGCTTTGGCACCCAGCATGGCCTGGATGCTGGCCGCCCGTGTTCTAGTCGGATTTTGCATGGGTGGTATATGGGCGATCGCCGGTGGGCTAGCTTGTCGGCTTGTCCCTGGTCACTCTGTTGGTTTAGCCACCTCGATCATCTTCGGAGGAGTGGCAGCTGCTTCAGTGCTGGGTGTTCCACTTGGCGCACTGGTCGGTGACTTTGCTGGGTGGCGCTGGGCCTTCGGCGGCATGGCGCTATTCAGCGGGTTAGTGTTGGCGTTGCATCTTGCTGTTATCCCCGAACTCCCCGTTACTGGTTCGGTGACCGTGCGCCAGTTTGGCGAACAGCTAGGCAACCGGACGCTACAAGCCGGGCTACTTCTGACACTGGCACTGGTGGCCGGACACTTCATGGTTTTTACCTTCGTGCGTCCGTTACTGATATCGGTATCGGGGTTCGATAGCCAATGGGTGAGCGCACTGTTATTCGCCTATGGCTTAGCGGGCATAGCCGGCAACTTCCTGGCAGGGATCATCGCAGCGCAGCGCACAGCGCAAACCTTGATAGCCATCTCATTGGGCCTGCTACTGGTGCCAGTGCTGTTCCTGATCATCGGCCACTCCAACATTGGCGGCATTGTGCTGCTGGTTTGGGGGTTAGCCTATGGCGGCGTGTCGGTCGGCCTGATGACGTGGATGATGAAAGCCGCGCCGCGTGCCGTGGAAATTGCTACGGCGCTGTATGTAGGCGTTTTCAATGTCGGAATTGCATTAGGAGCCTGGGCGGGTGGTCTCGTTTTAGATGGGATCGGCCTTACCGGTAACCTCTGGGTAGCCGGCGGGTTCGCCACTATCGCTTTGCTGCTGTCTCTCAGTATCTGTGTGGCTGAGCACAGAACAACCGTTTGATTGCGGAGCATTTTGGGGGCTCCTGACTCGGCGTCCACTGATCGACAGCCTCAGCGAATTGATCCGCCAGTCACGCAAGCAGGTATTGCGTACCGTCGACACATTGCACGTGCAAACCTGCAGGCAGATGGGCCGGCATGCCGCTACACAGGGTGTGTCCAGCCGTGCCTTGGAACGCCAGATCGGCACGCTCTATGACGAACGCCCTTGAGCAGCCAGGATCGAATCGATCCTGGCTGAACTGACACATGGCCTGCGTCCGCAGGTCAGGACGCTTTGTCAGCCCACTCCGTCGCCCTGCCTTGCGCCACATCGAGCAGGGCTACGCCATCACCGAGCAACAGTGCGGCGATGTCGGCGATCTGGAACAGGTCGCTGTCGTCGGCTGTTTGCGCGGTCATGCAGGACAGGCTGTTCATCAGTTTGTGGATGGCGCGGATGCGCTGATCGGCGCAGGCCAGGAGGTCCAGCAGCGGTGCATGGGGATTGATCAGCAAGACAGGGTTGTCTGCGGCGGTGCTTTGAAGAGGGATATATCCGTTCATGGGCGAAACTCCTTGTGTGTGAGGAGCTACCACCCAACTTCCTACCGGCCAGGTGGCAGCTGCACGCGGGGGTAGGAACCGGTCACAAGATCCGGCCACGCCGAAGCGTGCCCGCGTACAGCCGCCATAACGCATAGGCAGCAGAAGACACCCAAAAGGCTGGGTGCCTGTACGCATCTTATGATCGGGTTCCTACGCCCGGTCGCTGATTTGGCAGCGACCGGCGCAGAGTAAAGAGCGGGTCAGGTGAGCGCAAGCCCTCGCCTGATGACTGAACGTTACAGGGCCAACCCGCGCCCCAGGCTCAATCGCGCCCCGCTCACACCTCCCCCTCCAAGCGCCGCGCACGTTCCCGGCGGGCTTCGATCCGGGTGGGCGGAAATTTGCCGTAACGCACCATGGGCACGATCTCGATGTGTTGCGCCGCAGGCAGTTGCGCCACGCGCTTGATCATCCGCAGCACCGAGTATTCACTGCGATGGGTGTTGATGCGCAGGCTGTATCGCTCGAACAGCGGCACCCTCAGCTGGATCTGGTAGCTGCGGAAATGGAATATCCCCGAGCGCCCCATGTTGCGGTACTCGTTGAAGGTCTTGATCTGGACCATGTCCTCGAACGCGATGAAGTGCTGGTAGCTCGCGCAGGGCGCCTGTTCAGTGCCGCACAGCAGGTGCAGGCCCTGGGCATCGAACCAGGCCAGGCGCTGCTCGGCTGGGCTCAGCCAGTGGTGCAGCAGCAAGAAGACCACGGGGTAGCACAGGGTCGACAAGCCCAAGGGCAAGGTCAGCGTGCTGCCGGTGAACAGCGCGGCGACAAAGCCCAGGGCCAGCAGCAGCCAGAGTGCCGGGAACAGGCGAGCCGCCCAGGAGCGGGGCACAGGAAGGAGGAACGGATGCCCGCGCTCGTCCAACAGGACCACATCCTCGGGAAACAGCTTGATCGTGATCTCCGGAGCCGGTGACGACGCCTGTTCGTCGGGCACCGGCGGCTCACTCACCGCACCCGACATCAGGCGCTGGCCGTGGGCTGCTCGGCCTGCCAGTGCTTCATCTCTTCAGCGATAAAATGCTGCACCAGGTCGCTGTACATTTTCTCGATCGCATCCGGGCTCAGGCCTTCGGCCGCCGCCCATTCGCGACGGGTGGCGAGCATGGCCTTGAAGCGCTCCGGGGCGCGCACCGAGGTGGCCGAGGTCTTGAACTTCGAGGCGGCCAGCACGTATTGGAACCGTTGGCCCAGCAGTTGAATGACGCTCTGATCCAGGCGGTCGATTTCCCGGCGGATATCGTCCATGCCCTGGCATTCCTGGGGTTGCAGCGTTTTTGTCGCGTCCATGTGTGCAGTCCTTAGTGAATGACTATTTCTTCAAAGTTTCGCCGGCCTTGGCCAAGGCTTGTCGGTACTCGTCTTCGCTGGTTTCGGTCAGCCCCACGTCGCGCTCGTAGCGATAGAACGTTCGCTTGTCCCGAGCGAATTTGGCGTCGAGAAACTCCAGGGTCGGCAGGTCGATACGCTTGGCGCTCTGCGGGCGGCGGCCGCAGAACAGTTTGCGGGTCCCCAGCTGCAGAAACTCCGGGTGCGGCACCGACACTTCGTCCATGGTGAATTCCACATCCAGCGGTTTGCCAGCCCACGACATCAGTTCGGGGCTGAAGGCATAACTGCCCAAAAAGCGCGTGGTCGCCGGGTTGAGGTGTTTTTTTATTTCGCCGTAGCAGTACACCGCCGACGCATCCCTGGCCCAGCCATGGCCGAAGGTTTCGAAAGTGGCGAGATCGGCTTTGCGCAGCAGTTCTGGCAGGTGGTAGTGAATCCAGTGCTTGAACACGGCCTTGCCATCGGTGATGTACACCTCATCCAGGAACCGGAAATGCTCTACAGGCTGGGCCGAAAAACGCTCGGCGGCCATGTTGGCCCTCGAATAGTAATCAATGCGGTACAAGCCATTGGCATCGCCGCACAGGCTTTCGTTGAGCAACCTGAAGCTGGCCGCGTCCAGGCCTTCGATCTTATTCCCCTGGAAGTACACACTGCGCCCCAGGCTGAAGCCCTGACCGATATCCCGCAGGCTGGCCGGGTCTTCCTCTGCTTCAGGCTGCTCACGTTGCGCCTGCATGCGGTGCCACCAGTAATCCTCTCGCTCAGGGTGCGCGGCAAAGTACGGCGCCCACTGCTCGAACATCGCGTTATTAAGCACCCCACCAGCGTTCAGGGGGCCATGCCGGTCGCCCACCAGCACCGGTGCGTATTCGCCCTCGCCCCGATACAGCTTGGCCACCACCAGGCTGTCCACCTCCAGCTCCAGCAGTTGCTTGCCCAGATAAGCGCGCTGCTGATCGCAGTAATGGTTGAAGCCCAGGGAGCGAAAACTCGGGCCGTGAGCGCCGCGCAATCGGGTGCCGGCGGCGTAGACGTATTGCTCGTCCACGGCAAAATAGCGATCGTCGCTCTCCGTGCTCGCCACCACACGCCCGCCGGCGTCGAACTGCGGGTACTGCTCCTTCACCAGACGGAACTCGCCGACATTGCGGAGGGTTCTGCCGGTGATGTAATAGGCGCGTCGGGCATCCTTGGCATAGCGTTCGTTGAGCACGGTGAAGCTGGCGAGGTCGACGTCATCGATGCGGTAGAAGTATTCGTAGCTCACGCTCGAACCTTGCTGTGCCTGGACGATGATCGACTGACCATCGCTGAACCAGCGGCCCGCGACCTGATGAAAGCCCTCCGGGTTGGCGATGGGCAACGGGCTGCCGTCCTTCTGGTGCAGAGGCTTGAAGCCTCGGCAGACCTGGCCATTGACCACTTGGTAAGCCCGGCAGTTGGTCGCCCGCACCTGATCGCCCGCGTTGGCCACGCGACGACCATAGAGAAAGAGCCCCACCCCGTCGGTGTACAGCGGTGCAGGCACGACCCCTTCAGTCAGGTCCTGCTCGAGCAAGGCAAACGCCTCATGCTGCACGTCCTGCATCGCGCGCACTTCGTAATCGGTAAAGAAATAGAGGGTCAGGCGATCGCGCCAGTACCCATGGAGCAGGCTATGCAAGGGCTCGCGGAACTGGAACGGCAAGGCAAGCAACGCCTGGAAGCCGTAGCGTCCGTCGTAATGCGGCTGGCAGTAAAAGACGCAGCGCGCATCAGCCAGCAAGTGGCGGTTGCGGCGATGGCGCCAGACCGGCTCTCCGGGGATCAGCGGTGTCGGCCAAAAGCCCCCGGCCGCAGCCTCTTCGGCCACGACCTGGGGCGCCTTGCCCTCCGGGTTGAGCAGGATGTAGGTGTCGCGAGCCTGGGCATCGCCCAGCAACTCGCCCTGCACAAACCCATAACCCTGATGCCACTCAAGCGCCAATGGCTCCCAATCGGCAAGATCCCTTTCCAGCAATTCCATGTGCGGTAGTCCAAGGTGGCAGAGGCGCCGATTATCGTGATCGGCCGGGGGCGAGTAAAGTTACCCGCCGCGCCCCATCGCAGGGGGCCGCCGCAGACTGCCACAAAGGAATGTTGCCCATGAGCCAGAAAAAAGTTCGCGTCCCCTTGCCCCACCCCGCCCCCGACAACCCGCGACGCGGCGCCTGGGTGTTTGTGTTGATCGGGGTGTTCCTGTTGCTGCTGGTGGGCGGCCTGGGTTTCCTGCTGGTGGACAGCGTGGTGCAAGGTCAGATCGTCACGGGCAACCGGGTCGGCCCACGACGGATTTATACCCTGGCCACAGAGCCCGGGCGCTTCTGGTTCGAAATCGTCATGCACGGCCTGATTGCCCTGGTGCTCGCCGCCCTCGCCGTTGCAGCGTTCTGGGTAAGCCGGGTATTAATGGGCACGGCCGCCAAACACCCCTAGCCCCGACCACGCTCAGGGCGCGCCATTGCGCCACAGGAGCCCCGATCATGACCGTGCACACGCCACCCACCCCCTTGCCGACGCTGAACGCCACAACGCTGCCTGGCGCCGATGTGGCCTTCAGCGAGGCGGCGGCTGACGGCTTCCTGCTGGGCGGTTTCAGCTGGCGCCATTGCCAGCCAGACCGCGAGCGCCCGGTAGTGATCATCAACCCGGCCACCTCGGTGCGCTGCCGGCACTACTCGCGGTTTGCCGAGTACCTATTCGCCCATGGCTTCGAGGTGCTGCTGTATGACTATCGCGGCATCGGCGAGTCGCGGCCGACCTCGCTGAAGGGGTTGCACGCGTCGTGGTCGGATTGGGGCGTGCTGGATTTCGAGGCCATCTTGCAACGCGCCCAGCGCGAGTTTCCCGGGCAGCCGATCGACGTGGTGGGCCACAGTTTTGGCGGCTGCGCGGCGGGCCTCGGCGCCTCGGGCGCAGCGATCCGCCGGCTGGTGACAGTCGGTGCGCAATTCGCCTACTGGCGCGATTACAGCCCCCAGCAACGCTGGCAGATGTTCGGCAAATGGCACCTGTTGATGCCCCTGGTCACCGCACTGTGCGGCTACTTCCCAGGCAAGCGCCTGGGCTGGCTCGAAGATACCCCGGCCGGCGTGGTGCGCGATTGGGCCACGCCGCGCGCACGCTACGAGCAGCGCCCCAGCGGTCGCCAGCTGGTGCGCCAACACGCTGGCCTGCCCTTCGCCTGGGTCGAGGCCGACCTGCTGGCCATCAGCATTGAGGACGACCCTTACGGCACCGTGCCGGCCATCCAGCGCCTGCTGGGGTATTTCACCGGCAGCCGCTGCACCCATTGGCGCATTGCGCCCGAAGACATTGGCGAACAGGACGTCGGGCACTTCGCGTTTTTCCGCAGCCACTATCAAGACCGCCTGTGGCCGATTGCCCTGCACTGGCTGCAACACGGCACCCTGGCGGCAGGCACGCCGGGGCGCCCCGTGCCGCCTGTGGTCATCTAAAGGTGCCGGGGCGACCTTTTACTGGCATCCTTTTGCACCTGAGTTTCAGCTCCCCCCTTCTGCAACAGGTAAGGCGCCCATGGCATCTGCGAACAAGCAACACAAAAGAGCCCAGCGGGCGAAGACCAAAGCCAAGCAAAACCGCACCCAGCGCAACGTTGCGCCCGTGGAGCTGGACCCGAACGATGACCGCATCGACTTCGAGTCGGTGGATCTGACCGAGCTGTTCAAAACCATGCGCGATGCCGAGCAGACCAGCCTGCAAGCACTGTGCACGGCGTTCCTGGAAGACCCGTTGCTGGCCCTGGTGCTGGAGCAGGAAGGCGAGGAAGGCGCCACCGACTTCATTCTCGCGGCGCTGATCGAGTACCGCCAATGGTCCACCGAAGCGGACGAAGCCAGCGCCCTGGCGTGGATCGAATCGCCGGCGTTCCAGACCGCTTATGTCACCGCCTCCCAAGCCCTGCTTGACGCCGCCGACTGAGCCCTGCCTGCGATAAAAAAAGGGCGCATTCAGTGATGAATGCGCCCTTTTTGCATCGCCCGAAACACTCAGGCCTCAAGCGGCTTCCAGTGGGGGGATGGCCACGCCGATCCGTGTGCTGATGGCGTCGAGGTTGCCACTGGCGACGGACTGCGCCTTGAAGCCGGCGCCGACCAACTCGGCGATGTGCAGCCTGTTGTAGGTAAAACCGAACACCACATTGCTCAAGGTGAAGGTGAAGATCCCCAGGGCAAACAGGATCGCGCCCCATTTCCAGTCTTCCCGGAACAACGGCGGCAGAAAGCCGAAAAACAGCACCGTCCAGGAAAAGCCCACCGGCGCTGCCCGTACCGCCCCGGACTCCGGGTGCTTGAAGATGATCTTGGTGAATGCCATGCGTGCTCCTGCGTGCCCCGGCTTGAGAATCTGAGGGCCGGACTATAGCCATAAGCCGCCAGGGGTGGAACCGGCACCCAGCACCGAATGCCGGGGACAGCGCCGATAAAACGAAAAAGCCGCGGTCGGTATCGACAGCGGCTTTTTCAGTGGAGCGACGGCTCAGGGAATCAGTTGAGCACCGCCGCGCCAGCACGTTCCAGCTTGCGACGCCGTGCCACAAACAGGCCGGCCGCAATCACCAGAAGGCTCAACACACCGGTGGCGAGGATCTCCACCCGGTGGTCTTCCTGGAACAGCATGATGCCCAGCACCGCAACGATAAATACGATCACCGCGTAGGTCAGGCCCGGGAACAGCCACATGCGGAAGGCGATTTTCTCACCGGCCGCCACGCGTTTCTGACGCATGCGCAGTTGGGACACGGCAATCACCAGGTACACCAGCAGGGCAATGGCGCCGGAGCTGGCCAGCAGGAACTCGAACACCGCCGCTGGCGCCACGTAGTTGGCGAACACCGCCAGGAAGGCCGCAGCCGTGGACAGGATCACCGCCCAGTAAGGCGTGCCGCTGCGGTTGGTACGCTTGGCAGCCGCCGGCGCGTCGCCGCGCTTGCCCAGGGAGAAGAGCATGCGCGAAGCGGTGTACAGCGCCGAGTTCAAGCAACTGGTCACGGCCACCAGCACCACCAGGTCAACGATCAGCTTGGCGTTGGGGATGCCCATGCGATCGAGCACGGTCTGGTAGGAACCGACGTTGGCCAGGCTTGGGTCGTTCCACGGCACCAGGGCCACAACGATAAAGATCGACACCAGGTAGAACAGGCCGATCCGCCAGATCACCGAGTTGGTGGCCTTGGAGATCTGCTGGCCCGGGTTCTTCGATTCCGCCGCCGCAATGGTGACGATCTCGGTGCCCATGAACGAGAACATGGTGGTCAGCATCGCCGCCAGCACTGCGCCCATCCCGTTGGGCAGGAAGCCCTGGGTGTCGAACAGATGGGACACGCCGCTGACCTGGCTGGTGGGCAGCAAGCCGCAGATCGCCAGCAAGCCGAGGATCACGAAGCCGATGATGGCCACGACCTTGATCAGGGCGAACCAGAACTCGAACTCGCCGTAGTTCTTCACGCTGAACAGGTTGGTGGCGGTGAGCAGCAAGGTGATCACCAGGGTGAAGACCCAGATCGCAATGTCGGGGAACCAGGCATGCAGGATGGTCGCCGCGGCGTTGGCTTCCAACGGAATCACCAAGACCCAGAACCACCAGTACAACCAACCGATGGTGAAACCGGCCCAATGGCCGATGGCGCGGTCCGCATAGGTAGAGAACGACCCGGTGTCCGGCGAAGCGACGGCCATTTCCGCCAGCATGCGCATCACCAGCACCACCAGGGTGCCGGCAGCGGCGTAAGCCAAGAGAACAGCAGGGCCGGCTTCGGCGATGGCGTGGCCGGAGCCGACGAACAGCCCGGCACCGATTACGCCAGCGATCGACAGCATGGTCACATGCCGCGGTTTGAGCCCCTGTTCGAGGTCATTGGAGAGTTGCGTACCGCTCATGAAAAGCACCTTTGCAACGAAATAAAAATTCATTCCACCCGGTCTGCATTCCTTCTCGTAAAAAGAATCCAACAGGGCGTTGTTTATTTCTTACGCAAGATTTGCGCCAAAATGTTACAGGCTCCCGGATTCCGCGGGCTGCAAGGCGACCGACGGTTTTACGCAAGTCATTGAGATTAATGGCATTTCGCCAGAGCGTTACCGGTTCACCCATCTGCTAGACGAAACCGCGCACCCGAAACACACCCGAAAAGTGCGCTACGCACAATAAAGGGGCGGTTCCGTGACCTTTGGCCCGTTGCTGCTTCCAACACCCGGCCAAAGCTGGCAACATCGCGCCTTTTTTTACGCGACACCGGCCGCAAACACGGATGAAACGGGCGTCGGGTTGTAGATGGCGCGACAGTCTGCTGCGCCGATGCGACAACCTGTCACGCCCCTTCCGTTTACCCCCGGTGACGCTGTTGGCTGCGCTTGGACCCCTATGCTAGGTTGGCGCCTCGCCAGGAAGGCCAGCCAACAGCAGGAGCGCAATGAACTCTATGAGGACCGCACATGGCTGAGGCCACGCCCGCGCTTGAAATCCGCAACTTGCATAAACGCTACGGTTCGCTGGAGGTACTTAAAGGTGTCTCGCTGACCGCACGCGACGGCGACGTGATCTCGATCCTGGGCTCCTCCGGTTCCGGCAAGTCCACCTTTCTGCGCTGCATCAACCTGCTGGAGAACCCGCACCAGGGGCAGATCCTGGTGGCCGGTGAAGAACTCAAGCTCAAGCCGGCGAAAAACGGCGAGCTGGTGGCCGCCGACGGCAAGCAGATCAACCGCCTGCGCAGTGAAATCGGTTTCGTGTTCCAGAACTTCAACCTCTGGCCGCATATGAGCGTGCTCGACAACATCATCGAGGCGCCGCGCCGGGTGCTGGGCCAAAGCAAGGCCGAAGCCATCGAGGTGGCCGAAGCCCTGCTGGCCAAGGTCGGCATCGCCGACAAGCGCCACGCCTACCCAGCCCAACTGTCCGGCGGCCAGCAACAGCGCGCCGCCATCGCCCGCACCCTGGCGATGCAGCCTAAAGTCATCCTGTTCGACGAGCCGACCTCGGCCCTGGACCCGGAAATGGTCCAGGAAGTCCTCAACGTGATCCGCGCCCTGGCCGAAGAAGGCCGTACCATGCTGCTGGTCACCCATGAAATGAGCTTCGCCCGCCAGGTATCCAGTGAAGTGGTGTTCCTGCACCAGGGCCTGGTAGAAGAGCAAGGATCGCCACAGCAGGTCTTCGACAACCCGCTTTCGGCGCGCTGCAAACAATTCATGTCCAGCAACCGCTAACGGAGCTACACGCATGCAGAGCTATAAGAAAATCCTCCTGGCCGCTGCCGTCAGCCTGGCCTTCAGCGCCACGGCCGCTGCCGAAACCCTGAAAATGGGCATCGAAGCGGCCTACCCACCGTTCAACAACAAAGACGCCAGCGGCCAAGTGGTCGGCTTCGACAAAGACATCGGCGAAGCCCTGTGCGCCAAGATGAAAGCCGAGTGCAGCATCGTCACCTCCGACTGGGACGGCATCATCCCGGCCCTGAACGCCAAGAAGTTCGACTTCCTGATCTCGTCGATGTCGATCACCGACGAGCGCAAGCAAGCGGTGGACTTCACCGAGCCCTACTACTCGAACAAGCTGCAGTTCATCGCGCCTAAAGCCGAGGCCGGCTTCAAGACGGACAAAGCCTCGCTCAAGGGCAAGATCATCGGCGCACAACGGGCGACCCTGGCCGGCACCTGGCTGGAAGACAACCTGGGCGACGACATCACCATCAAGCTCTACGACACCCAGGAAAACGCCTACCTGGACCTGACGTCCGGCCGCCTGGACGCGATCCTGGCCGACAAGTACGTCAACTACGAGTGGCTGAAAAGCGAAGCCGGCAAGCCTTACGAGTTCAAGGGCGACCCAGTGGAAGAAAGCGACAAGATCGGCATCGCTGTACGCAAGGGCGACCCGATCCGCGAGAAGCTCAACGCCGCCCTGAAAGAAATCGTCGCTGACGGCACGTACAAGAAGATCAACGACAAGTACTTCCCGTTCAGCATCTACTGATCCTGACGGTCCTGACCGGCGCCCGCCCCCTGGGCGCCGGCCTTTAGCAAAGCCTGGCAAACCCCATGAATATCGACCTCTACGGATTCGGCCCGGCGCTCGCCGCGGGCGCGTTGATGACCGTCAAACTGGCCCTCTCGGCGCTGTGCCTGGGGCTGGTGCTCGGCCTGCTCGGCGCCCTGGCCAAGACTTCCCCGTACAAGCCCCTGCAATGGCTGGGCGGGACCTATTCGACCCTGGTGCGCGGGATCCCCGAACTGCTCTGGGTGCTGCTGATCTATTTCGGCACGGTCAACCTGATGCGCGCCCTGGGCGAGTTCTTCGGCAACCCCGATCTGGAACTCAACGCCTTCGCCGCCGGCGTCATCGCCCTCGGCCTGTGCTTCGGCGCCTACGCCACTGAAGTGTTCCGCGGCGCGATCCTGGCGATCCCCAAGGGCCACCGTGAGGCCGGCGTGGCCCTGGGCCTGTCGAAGACACGGATTTTCACCAAGCTGATCATGCCGCAGATGTGGCGCATCGCCCTGCCCGGCCTGGGCAACCTGTTCATGATCCTGATGAAAGACACCGCCCTGGTTTCGGTGATCGGCCTGGAAGAAATCATGCGTCACTCGCAGATCGCCGTGACCGTGTCCAAACAGCCCTTCACCTTCTATATGGTGGCGGCCTTCATGTACCTGGGCCTCACCGTGCTGGCCATGACCGGCATGCACTACCTGGAAAAACGCGCCGCTCGCGGCTTCGCGAGGAGCACCCAATGAACTGGGAAGTGATCATCAAGTGGCTGCCCAAGCTGGCCCAGGGCGCGACCCTGACCCTGGAACTGGTGGCCATCGCCGTCATCGCCGGGCTGCTGCTGGCCATTCCACTGGGCATCGCCCGCTCGTCGCGCCTGTGGTACGTGCGGGCCTTTCCGTACGGCTACATTTTCTTCTTCCGTGGCACGCCCCTGCTGGTGCAGTTGTTTTTGGTCTACTACGGCCTGGCCCAGTTCGATGCGGTGCGCGATAGCGCCCTGTGGCCCTACCTGCGGGACCCGTTCTGGTGCGCCACCGCCACCATGACCCTGCACACCGCGGCCTATATCGCGGAAATCCTGCGGGGCGCGATCCAGGCCATTCCACCGGGCGAGATCGAAGCGGCGCGGGCCCTGGGCATGTCCAAGCCCAAGGCGCTGTTCTACATCATCCTGCCCCGGGCGGCGCGCATCGGCCTGCCGGCCTACAGCAACGAAGTGATCCTGATGCTCAAGGCCAGCGCCCTGGCCAGCACCGTGACCCTGCTGGAGCTGACCGGCATGGCGCGGACCATCATTGCCCGGACCTACCTGCCGGTGGAGATCTTCTTCGCCGCGGGGATGTTCTACCTGCTGATGGCATACATCCTGGTGCGCGGCTTCAAGCTGCTGGAGCGCTGGCTGCGGGTCGACGCCTGCCAGGGCCGCTAAACACCCTGACGCTCCCCAGGCCCTGGCCTGGCGGAGCGGCCGGGCACTGCTGGGCCTGAACACCCCTTTCAATACCCCGAGCGCCAAGCATGCCCGCGATCCTCCAAGGCCCCGAACTCCTGACCCGCTTTCAGGCCCTGGAACACTTCCTGCTGGCCCACCAAGGGCTCTGGCGCCCGCGCCCCTTCACCCACCTGCAACTGCCCTGGGAAGCCCAGCACCCCGAACTGGCCTGCTGGCTACGCGAGCGCTCACTGGCGGACGCCGAAAGCGCCCACAACCACCCGGAACAGCTCGACGCCCCAGGCCCCTTTCCCGCGCTGGCTGCCGAGTCGCTGGCCCTGGGCTCGGTTGACGAACTGCCGAGCCTACCGCTGCACGCCGCCCACCCACGCTTGAACGTCGACGTGCCCGGACGCAAATGGCAGCAGATCGAGGCCTTTGCCAGCCGCCTGGACTTTGCCCACCGCCCCGAACACTGGTTGGACTGGTGCGCCGGCAAAGGCCACCTGGGCCGGCGCCTGCTGCAAGGCGAGCAGCAACTGACCTGCCTGGAATACGACCCAGCCCTGGTCGCCAGCGGCCAGCAACTGAGCCAGCACCTGCAACTGCCGGCCCAGCATGTGCAGCAGGACGTCATGGCCGCCGACGCCGCCGCGCGCCTGGGCGCCCAGCACACCCCGGTGGCCCTGCATGCCTGCGGCGACCTGCACGTGCGCCTGATGCACCTGGCCAGCGCCGCCGGCTGCCGGCACCTGGCAATCGCCCCCTGCTGCTACAACCGCATCGCGGCTGAGCGCTATCAGGGCTTATCCACAGCCGCCCAGGCCTCCCGCTTGCAACTGTCCCTGGAAGACCTGGGGCTGCCCCTGAGCGAAACCGTGACCGCCGGGGCCCGGGTCCGCCGCCAGCGCGACACCTCCATGGCCCGGCGCCTGGGCTTCGACCTGCTGCAACGCCAACTGCGCGGCGTCGACACCTATTTGCCCACGCCTTCGCTGCCCAGCGCCTGGCTGGACAAGCCCTTCGCCGACTACTGCCGCGACCTGGCGGCGCTCAAAGGGTTATCCACAACCGCCACGCAGGACTGGCCAGCCCTGGAAGCCGCCGGCTGGCAACGCCTGGCCCAAGTGCGCAACCTGGAACTGCTGCGCGGACTGTTCCGGCGGCCCCTGGAGCTGTGGCTGGTGCTCGATCGGGCGCTATTTCTGGAGGAACAGGGGTATGCCGTGCGCCTCGGCTCGTTCTGCCCGGCGCCCCTGACCCCGCGCAATCTGCTGCTGCTCGCCGAACGCCGATAACGCACTGCGACAGTGCGTCGCAAGCTGTGGATAAGTCTGTTGATGAATAATTGGCGAAGCCTCGAAAAACAACGCTTTCAGGAGGCATTCGCAATTGGTCATTTTTTGTTCATAAAATAAATCTTCGAAAAAACAGCCAGTTGCAGGCTGCTGTGAAGGGCTTCACAGATTGGCCGGTAAAACGCCGGAAATACCCGCCCGTTGTGCATAAACACTGCAGGCAACGGGCATAAGGGCCCCTTGTAGACGCAACCAGCGGCCCCGCAAAGGGCCTGATTCGGGCCGTAACAACGCTCCATCCGATCGACCGGCACTGCGCGCTCCCCTCTTCTAGACTTCAAGGGGGTCGTGGACGGAACCGAACACGTCGCTTTCGTACCGGCCCTTCGAGGGCAGCGTGGCAAGCTGCCTGTTATGCCCTGAATAGGTGCGGCAAAGACCGCACCGGGTCCAACAAGATGCCCGCTCAGGGTGCCTGGCCACCGGCCTGAACATGCCGCGAAAACCGTGACGTGGTGTGAATGCCGCAGCCGACACTTTCGGACAACCGACAGCCTTATTGGTGTGTCCGTGACCGTGAGGATTGCTGTATGCCTGATGACACGCTGCAACTGCCGATGCTCAACAGCCTGCTGGAGCGCCACCAAGGCTCTCCGGGGGCGCTGTTACCGATCCTGCATGAGATCCAGGCGAGCCTGGGTTACATCCCCGATGCCGCCGTTACCGAGATTGCCCACGCCCTGAACCAGAGTCAGGCCGAAGTGCGTGGGGTGATCAGTTTCTACCATGACTTCCGCACCGCCCCGCCGGCGCGCCACATCCTGCGCTTGTGCCGGGCCGAGTCCTGCCAGAGCCGGGGTGCCGAGCAGTTGGCGGCGCAGTTGCGCGAACGCCTGCAACTGGACGACCACGGCAGCAGCGCCGACGGCAGCATCAGCCTGCGGCCGGTGTATTGCCTGGGCGCCTGCGCCTGTTCGCCAGCCCTGGAACTGGATGGCCAAGTGCACGCGCGGCTCAGCGCCGAGCGCCTGGATGCCCTGCTCGATCGCTGCCAGGAGGACACCTGATGCTCAGCCTTCATCTGCCCTGTGATTCCCTGGCTCGCGCCGTCGGCGCCGATGAGGTGGCGGCGGCCCTGATCGCCCAGGCCCAACAACGCAACCTGCCACTGGACCTGCGCCGCAGCAGTTCCCGGGGCCTGTATTGGCTGGAGCCGCTGCTGGAACTGGACACCCCGGAAGGCCGGGTCGGCTTCGGCCCCCTGAGCGCCGCCGATGTGCCGGGCCTGCTCGATGCGCTGCTCGGCGACGCCGCGGCCCATCCGCTGGCTCTCGGGCGGGTGGAACAGTTGCCCTACCTGCACAGCCAACAACGCTTGCTGTTCGCCCGCGCTGGCATTACCCGCCCCCTGTCCCTTGAGGACTACTGCACCTACGGCGGCTTCGAAGGGCTGGCCAACGCCATCACCCTGGGCGGCGAAGCGACGGCCACCGCGGTCTTCGATTCCGGCCTGCGTGGCCGGGGCGGCGCGGCCTTCCCTGCGGGGATCAAGTGGCGCACGGTGCGCGGCACCACAGCGGCGCAAAAGTACGTGGTGTGCAACGCCGACGAAGGCGACTCCGGGACCTTCGCCGACCGCATGCTGATGGAGGGCGACCCGTTCCTGCTAATTGAAGGCATGGCCATTGCCGGGGTCACCGTGGGTGCCAGCTACGGCTATATCTACGTGCGCTCGGAATACCCCCAGGCAGTGGCAACACTCAACGCAGCACTGGAGATCGCCCGCACCGCCGGCTACCTCGGGAACAATGTGTGCGGCAGCGGCCTGGCGTTCGACATGGAAGTGCGAGTCGGCGCCGGGGCCTACATCTGCGGCGAAGAAACCGCGCTGCTGGACTCCCTCGAAGGCAAGCGCGGGATTGTCCGCGCCAAGCCACCGATCCCCGCGCTGCAAGGCCTGTTCGGCGAGCCGACCTTGGTGCACAACGTGCTGACCCTGGCCTCGGTGCCGCTGATCCTGGCCAAGGGCGCAGCCTTTTATCGCGACTACGGCATGGGCCGTTCACTGGGCACCATGCCCTTCCAATTGGCGGGCAATATTCGCCACGGCGGCCTGGTGGAACGGGCCTTCGGCCTGACCCTGCGGGAACTGGTGGATGACTACGGCGGCGGCACCGCCAGCGGTCGCCCCCTGAAAGCCGCGCAAGTGGGCGGCCCACTCGGCGCCTGGGTGCCACCTTCGCAATTCGATACGCCCCTGGACTACGAAGCCTTCGCCGCCATGGGCGCGATGCTAGGCCACGGCGGCGTGGTGGTGGCCGACGACAGCCTGGACATGGCCCATATGGCGCGCTTCGCCCTGCAGTTCTGCGCCGAGGAATCCTGCGGTAAATGCACACCGTGCCGCATCGGCTCGACCCGCGGCGTGGAGGTCATCGACCGCCTGCTGGCCGCCCCCGATCAGGGGCAGCGCGACGAGCAGGCGCTGATCCTCAAAGACCTGTGCGACACCCTGCAATACGGTTCGCTGTGCGCCCTGGGCGGGATGACCTCCTACCCGGTGGCCAGCGCGTTGAAGCACTTCCCCGCTGACTTCGGTCTGCAGCCCTCGGAGGCCGACCAATGATCACTCTTTTCGACCCTGCGACAGACATCGACCTGGGCACGCCCGCCCGCGACAGCCAGGTGCAGATCACCCTGAACATCGACGGCCGCAGCATCAGCGTGCCCGAAGGCACCTCGGTGATGCGCGCCGCGGCCTTGATGGGCACGACGATTCCCAAACTCTGCGCCACCGACAGCCTGGAAGCGTTCGGCTCGTGCCGCATGTGCCTGGTGGAAATCGACGGCATGCGGGGCTACCCGGCCTCCTGCACCACCCCGGTCAGCCAGGGCATGAACGTGCACACCCAGACGCCGAAGCTGGCGACCCTGCGCCGCAACGTGATGGAGTTGTACATCTCCGACCACCCGCTGGACTGCCTGACCTGTTCGGCCAACGGCAACTGCGAACTGCAAACCGTGGCCGGCCAGGTCGGCCTGCGGGAAGTGCGCTACGGCTATGACGGTGCCAACCACCTGCAAGAGCAGAAAGACACCTCCAACCCTTACTTCGACTACGACCCCAGCAAGTGCATCGTCTGCAACCGCTGCGTGCGTGCCTGCGAAGAAACCCAGGGCACCTTCGCCCTGACCATCACCGGCCGGGGCTTCGAGTCCCGGGTGGCGGCGGCCGGCGGCGACAACTTCCTCGACTCCGAATGCGTGTCCTGCGGCGCCTGCGTGCAGGCCTGCCCCACCGCCACCCTGATGGAAAAAAGCGTGGTGGAGCTGGGCCAGCCCGAGCGCAGCGTGATCACCACCTGCGCCTATTGCGGCGTGGGCTGCTCGTTCCGCGCCGAGATGAAGGGCGAGCAACTGGTGCGCATGGTCCCGGACAAAAACGGCCAGGCTAACCATGGCCACTCCTGCGTCAAAGGGCGCTTTGCCTGGGGCTATGCGACCCACCCGGACCGCATCACCAAACCGATGATCCGCAAGCACATCAGCGACCCGTGGCAGGAGGTCAGTTGGGATGAAGCCGTGAGCTACGCCGCCAGCGAGATGCGGCGCATCCAGTTCAAATACGGGCGCGATTCCATCGGCGGCATCACCTCCAGCCGCTGCACCAACGAAGAAACCTATCTGGTGCAGAAGCTGGTGCGCGCCGCCTTCGGCAACAACAACGTCGACACCTGTGCCCGAGTTTGCCACTCGCCCACCGGCTACGGCCTGAAACAAACCCTGGGGGAATCCGCCGGCACCCAGAGCTTCGACTCGGTGATGCAGGCCGATGTGATCCTGGTGATGGGCGCCAACCCCAGCGACGCCCACCCGGTGTTCGCCTCCCAACTCAAACGTCGCCTGCGCCAGGGCGCACGGCTGATCGTCATCGACCCCCGGCGCATCGACCTGGTGGACTCGGTGCATGCCCGCGCCGAACTGCACCTGGCCCTGCGCCCGGGCACCAACGTCGCCATGCTCAACGCCCTGGCCCATGTGATCGTCACTGAAGGCCTGCTGAAACAGGACTTTATCGACGCCCGTTGCGAAGGTGCAGATTTCACCCGCTGGAGTGAGTTCGTCAGCCGTGCCGAGCACTCGCCTGAAGTCCTCGGCCTGATCTGCGGCGTGCCCGCCGCCGACATCCGCGCCGCCGCCCGGCTGTATGCCAGCGGTGGTAACGCCGCCATCTACTACGGCCTGGGCATCACCGAGCACAGCCAGGGCAGCACCGCCGTGATGGGCATCGCCAACCTGGCCATGGCCACCGGCAACATCGGCCGTGAAGGCGTCGGGGTGAACCCGCTGCGCGGGCAGAACAACGTCCAGGGCTCGTGCGACATGGGCTCCTTCCCCCATGAACTGCCCGGCTACCGGCACATCTCCAACCAGGCAGTGCGCAACCAGTTCGAACAGGCGTGGAACGTCAGCCTGCAACCCGAACCCGGTCTGCGCATTCCCAACATGTTCGAAGCGGCCCTGGGCGGCAGCTTCAAAGGCCTGTACTGCCAGGGCGAGGACATCGCCCAGAGCGACCCCAACACCCAGCACGTGACGGCCGCGCTGTCGGCCATGGAATGCGTGGTGGTGCAGGACATCTTCCTCAACGAAACCGCCAAGTTCGCCCACGTGTTCCTGCCGGGCGCCTCGTTCCTGGAAAAGGACGGCACCTTTACCAACGCCGAGCGGCGCATCTCCCGGGTACGCAAGGTCATGGAACCCCTGGGCGGCAAGGCCGACTGGGAAGGCACCCTGGCCCTGGCCGCGGCGCTGGGCTACCCGATGCACTACAACCACCCCTCGGAGATCATGGATGAAATCGCCCGCCTGACCCCGACCTTCACCGGCGTCAGCTACGCCAGCCTGGAGCGCCACGGCAGCCTGCAATGGCCGTGCAACGAAGCGGCGCCGGACGGCACGCCAACCATGCACATCGACACCTTTGTGCGCGGCAAAGGCCGCTTCATGCTCACCGGCTACGTGCCCACCGAAGAGAAAATCAACGGGCGCTACCCGCTGCTGCTGACCACCGGGCGCATCCTCAGCCAGTACAACGTCGGCGCCCAGACCCGACGCACCGACAACGTCGCCTGGCACGACGAAGACCGCCTGGAAATCCACCCCAGCGACGCCGAAAGCCGTGGCATCAACGAAGGCGACTGGGTCGGCATCGGCAGCCGCGCCGGGCAAACCGTCCTGCGCGCACGGGTCACCGAGCGTGTAGCTCCGGGCGTGGTCTACACCACCTTCCACTTCCCCGAATCGGGGGCCAACGTGATCACCACCGACAACTCCGACTGGGCCACCAACTGCCCGGAATACAAAGTCACGGCCGTGGAAGTCAGCCGCGTCTACCACCCTTCCGAATGGCAGAAACGCTTCCAGGCCTTCAGCGAAGAACAACAGCGCCTGCTCGACCAGCGGCGCCAGGCCCGCAGCGCCAAAGCCGAGGTACGCCGATGAGCACCGCCAACCTGATCAAAATGGCCAACCAGATCGCCTCCTACTTCGCCAACGAACCCGACCAGGACCAGGCCATGCTCAGCGTACGCAACCACCTGCAAATGTTCTGGACCCCAGGCATGCGCAAAGAACTCCTGGCCTGGCAAACCGAGCAGCAAGGCGCAGACCTGCACCCCCTGGTGCAAAACGCAGTCAAAGGCGCAGGCTGGGAGGCATGACCGCCGATTAAAGCTTCCTGTAGAAACCGGCTTGCCAGCGAAACGCCCCTCAAATCCGGCACAAACCTTGAGGACGTTATCGCTGGCAAGCCAGCCTCTAAAGCCACCGCACAGGCGTCCGCCAACGGCGCCATGGGCGTCCTCACAAAGGGTGCCTGCGACACGCCAAAGGCCCATGCAAAAATAGTCATATTTCAGGGGTTTACAGACGCCCGCCAATCGCTATAATCGTCGCCCTAACACGCCGGTATAGCTCAGTTGGTAGAGCAACTGACTTGTAATCAGTAGGTCCCGGGTTCGACTCCTGTGCCGGCACCATACAAGGTTCCAGAGAAGGCTTTCAAAATCTCTGGAACCCCCGAAAAACCCGCCTTCTGGCGGGTTTTTTCGTTTTGGGGTTCCATCGGTTTCCGTCAGAAACTGGTGGATTCCATCCGTTTTAGGGGTAGTGTTAGGGGTAAGGTAATTCGATAAAGGGGGAGTACCCTTATGTCGCGCACCACTGCTCCACTCTCCGATTCGGCTTGCCGCTCAGCCAAGCCCACCGACCGCGCTTACAAGCTTTTCGACGGCGACGGCCTCTACCTTCTAGTCCAACCCAATGGCCGTAAAGGCTGGCGTCTCAGGTATGTAAAACCTGATGGCCGCGAAGGACTGACCTCGTTCGGCAGCTATCCCGTGGTCGGCCTCGCCGATGCTCGCAACAAGCGCCTGGAGGTCAAGCGGATGCTGGCGAAAGGCATCGACCCCATAGAGACCAAACACCAAGCCAAGACGCAGGCCGCAATCAAAGGCCGAACCTTTGAAAGCGCCGCACTGGACTGGCACAAAGCGATGTCTGCCAAATGGGCTCCGGGCCATGCCAAGACCGTCCTGAGCCGCCTCAAAACCCATGTCTTCCCGCTGATCGGCGCTCGCTCTATTATCGATCTGGACACCCATGACCTGATGCAACCTCTGGAAGCGATCCAGAAACGCGGCACGATTGACGTCGCTTTAAGGGTACAAAACTACCTACAAAGCATCATGCGCGAGGCGAAACGTGCTCGACAGATCGCGGCCAACCCTGCCTCCGACCTTGAAGGTTTGATCAAAGCCCCGAGGGTGATTCACCGCCCTGCTTTACCCTTATCGCGTCTGCCTGAATTGCAGGAGCGTATCGACACCTACAGAGGCCGCGCACTTACCCGGCTGACGGTCATGCTCTCGCTGCATGTGTTCGTCCGCTCCAGCGAACTGCGCTTTGCCCGCTGGAGCGAGTTCGACCTCAAGCGCGGCACCTGGGAGATACCCGACACTCGACCCGCGCTGGACGGAGTACCCTTTTCTACTAGGGGTACGAAGATGGCAGGGGATATCCATTTAGTCCCCTTATCGCCGCAAGCCGTGGCCCTGCTTGAACAGATCCACGCCCTCACCGGCAAATTCGACCTGGTATTTGCAGGCGATGCCAAGCCCTGGAAGCCCATGTCTGAAAACACGGTAAACAGCGCGCTTCGAAAGATGGGCTACGACACCAAAACCGAAATCTGCGGTCATGGCTTTCGCTCAATGGCCTGTAGCGCACTGATTGAATCAGGACTGTGGTCCGAGACCGCTATTGAAAGGCAGATGAGCCACAAGGAACGCAATAACGTCCGCGCCGCATACATCCACAAGGCTGAGTTCATTGAGGAGCGCAGGCTGATCATGAACTGGTGGAGCCGGTATCTGGAGGCCAACCGGCAGGAGCATGTCACTCCACACGAATTCGCGAACCAGACCGGAGCGAACGTCACTCGCCTAAAAGCAAAACGTGGCGCAACCGAGTAAGCGCTCGGTCTTCAAATCTCAGTGATCCGCTTCTCCACGCGGGTCCATCCAAACAGGGCTGCAAAGCCGCCCTGCTTGGATGGACCTCACTTAAAAAATCTAAAGCCCACGCAACTGTCTGTGGAAAACCACTGATTTCCACCGGTGGATAATTTCATCCACAGCCGCAGAACTCCCGAAAATTCGAGCCTTGACCCAAATTATCCACAAGCGTAGAAAAGATCGGGCAAAGCGCTGTCGTTGACAGCAACCCAGGTAGCCAGAACCTTTGAGGCTACGCCACACCGTGGTGGTTCTCCCCAAGTGCGATTAGCGTCCGGCGGCTCGCACGGTCACAGCGATGTGATGGATGCCTACTTTTACCAGTGTGCCCACTGCGGCAACTCATCCCTTTCATAGCTGCCCTGCAGCAACCTATCCGCTTGGCCATTCCCGTGCGCCAACCTGCGCCCGTCTCTTTCTCCCGGAAAGAGACGGGCGCTCCTACCGCTGCTGCAGCCCACCTCGGACAAGGCTTTGCGGCATTCCCCCTCGTGACAATCGGCGTGACAAACACCGAAGTCACCAGCAACAGCGATGCAGATGATGGTGCCGCAGCCTACGGAATGGACTACACCTGACTGACAGTCAGGCACGCCCCGGTCATCGCTTCACTGCCTTCACCTGACTCAGGATCTCGCGGCGCTGGTCTCGTCAGCCAGTGCAGCCTCCACCCGCCCACTTCTTCGGAAGTGCTCAGGAGGCCAGATCATGAGATGCCCAAGCTCCCGGTCGTAAAGAGCCGCCAGTCCCGCGTTAGTGGACACACCCCACAGGTCGCAGGGGCCTTGATCCCTGATAACACTCAACATCCTTGGCGGGATGACGTGGGGAAAGTCTCAAAGGTTTGGCTTCGAGAGGAGTTTGATCATGGCACTGGTAGGTAGACGGGACGGGCGCAATTTTGGCTATGGCCGGCAATTGAGTTATGCCGGGCCGCAGGCGTTAAAAGACATGTTCGGCGGAGGGCATTACGGGACCGTCAAAGCGCACAGTGATCGTTGGCAGGCATTCGTGCGCTGGTGCCGCTCAGACGATGGACCAGGACTCAACGATGCACGACAGATAGATCGCCAGATCTTGTCGGATTACGCGTCGCATCTGCGTCACTTAGTCGAGCACGGCGACATCGCTATCGCCACCGCACAAAATCGATTATCCAGCGTCAACCGGACCATGGCAGCGCTTCGCGGTGATCGGTACGTGAAAGTGCCGAGTCCGAGCAAGGCGTTGAAAATTCAGCGCACCGCAATCCGCACGACAGTTCCACAAGGCCAGGATCGCGAACACATGATGCGCATCGTCGACGCGCTCCGCGAACAGCATCCTCGTGTAGCTGCCATCGCACAGTTGGCACGCGAAACCGGAATGCGCTTACGCGAGGCCATCTTGGCCGACCTGCCCCGACTAAAACAAGAAGCCGAACAACTTGGCAGAATCAATATCCAAGACGGAACCAAAGGTGGTCGCTCAGGCGCATCAGCCCCGCGCTGGATTACGGTGAACGATCACATCCGAAACGCGCTGAACTTCGCCCTCGGAATATCACCGAGCGGAAGCCGAAATTTGCTGGCGACGGAGGAAAGCTATGCCCAGTTCTTACAAAAGACCGTACGACCTGCCCGAGAAGTGCTGCATGAGCACAGCCTGAAAGGCTTGCATGAACTACGTGCCGCCTATGCCTGTGAACGCTACGAGTGGATCACTGGGCATAGCGCACCCGTCAATGGTGGCAATTGCTCTCGACAAGCCCGATACCTCGATCAAAGTGCTCGACTACAAATCAGTCATGAGCTGGGGCACAGTCGAATTGATGTTGTTTCGGCGTATATCGGCGGTTGGGTATGAACAAGCCTTTCGACATGGCGTTGTTCCTTAACGGCGTGCTCGTAGGGTCGAGTGTCACCCGTCAACGGCACCTTCGCCAGGCTGACGCCATACAGGCCGCAATCTTCGATCGCTGGCAGCTAGACAACCCATGGAAGTGGCAGCGAAAACATCTCGTATGGTTCCTGAATAACGAGATAAGCAACCGAGCCGAAACGACGCGCTACTACTATCGACTGACTGCGAAATTAATCGCTGTCCGCCTTGGAAAAGCCTGGTCGCTACCATGAGAATTCTGACTGAGAACAGATGCGATCTCAGGATTTAGGCGCCTTCGCCCCCATCAACCCGTGTAGCGATTTAGAAAGTAGCACTCCGAAAACTCCGGTCTGGCTTTACGCAACTGGAATAGTGGCTCACTAATGGCAATTGCTACTTTATGAGCACGGAGACTTGTAGTAGCGTCTAGCTACGCAGGACTGATCCGACGAATCTCTGAAAAGGCTTGGCATGCGACTAGTGACAGGTCCCCTCGGTAGTCCGGGATGAAAGGAAGTCCGTATACCAGTGCAAAGGAATAGCCGACTTGACTGAAGCCGACATCGATGAGCCGAGCGCACCGCCTCACCAAATCACAGCTCTTGACGTACAGATGGGGAGGCCAATATCCGTGCTCGACCGGCTTCTCATCATGTCTTCCGATGATTGGGAGGTTTTCACTCTTGAGTTAGTTCACTATATAAAGAGTAGATATAACAAAGTAACAAAATGCGGTGGTGGTGGAGATATGGGAAGAGACATTATCGCCTACACCGATAGCGGATGGCACAATTATCAGTGCAAACACTACGCAAACAAATTGAGCGTAGCCGACGCCGTCTTAGAAATAGGAAAAATAGCATATTATAGTTATCATGGACATTATGAGGTCCCAGAGAAATACTATTTCGTCTCGCCTCAAGGAAGTAGTACGGACCTGACGAAAACCCTACGGTCTCCTGAGAAATTAAAACAAGAGCTGATTGATAGATGGGAAAAGTCCTGCGCAACAGCAATCACGAAGAAGCAAACAATCCTACTAGACAAAGAACTCCTAGAACATATCAACTCAATTGATTTTTCAATATTTGATGACATCCCTCCTCTTCGGCTCGTAGAACTCCACAGCACAACTCCATTTCATATAATTAGATTCGGCCTGTATCACAAAACAAGACCAGCCACCCCTAAAGCACCTACTGATATAGAACTAGTTGAGCACGAGTACACAAGCGCTTTACTGGAAGCTTTCTCTCAAGCAAGCAACAAAGAGATTATTATTGACAATCTATCCGACGATACAAATTTTTATAGCGAATTTAAAAGTGCGCGAAACAATTTTTACTCGGCTGAAGCATTAAAATTATTCTCAAGAGACTGGCTACCTACCGGCTGCTTTGACGAACTAAAGGAAGAGTGCCATGAGGCAGTCATGGCTACCGTAAATCAAAAATACCCAGACGGGTATGCTTGCTACCTAAAAACCTGCGAACTATCAGTTGTTGTTGATTACAGCTCCCATCCTTTATCCTCATTTATAAAGATTCAAGATAAAAAAGGACTCTGCCATCACCTTGTTAATGACAAGAAAATCAGCTGGGTTAAAAAATGAACTTAGAAACCGACATCTTCAATAGCACAGTCGAAATAGGAACTAGGGCCTCTCTTATTCTGACCTACCTACATGAAGCCAAACTGGACTTGGACCAACTGGCTTTTCTTGATTATGCGCTGATTTATGCCGAAGAATTTTGCGGACTCGGAAATATTCATCCTCCTCTACCAAACCACTTCGCCGAGTTAATTAGACGAAGGGAAACTTTGCCTGACGCGCTAAAGCTTTTTATCTCAAAAGGCATTATAAATTCCTCTATAAGTGAGCAGGGCATTTTTTATCATGCTACCGACAAAGCAATTTATTTCGCCGGATCCCTGAAAACAAATTACTACAAAAAACTCTTTAGAAATCTAGCCTGGATTGAAGAGAACTTTGATTCAATCATCGCCAAACAAAAAACATTTTTTACTACCAGGATGCAGGAAGCATGATAATCAGGAGCATCACAGTAAGTGGCGAGAACAAAGCAGATGCATCCCTATATTTTCAGCACGGCGCGAATATCGTAGCAGGGGCCTCTGATACTGGAAAGTCATACGTAGTTAAGTGTTTAGCATTTATTCTTGGGGCAAAAAACTCGCCTAAAACTATTGATGAGGCGAAAGGCTATACCACTTTAACTGTCACATTTGAAAACGAAGACTCAAGCTTATTCAGCTTAGTTCGAGAGTTAAGAGACGAAGCTCCAATTATACTTGTCGAGACTGAAAAGCCACCAAGACCTCTTAAAGCCAAGCATCAAGCAGGCAAGCTCGATAACTTATCTAATTTTTTCTAGAAAACTAAAGCTGAATGACAAGCTTCTTCTGCAGGGCAAAGAAAGTCTTAGAACGAGTTCTTTGTCACTAAGAAACCTAGAAAAACTATTTTTAATCGACGAAGCCAGAATTGTTGCCGAGTACTCGCCACTTGGAACGGGACAAAATAACGGCTCAACCTCTGAGCAAGCTTTACTAAAAGTTTTACTCACAGGAGTCGATGATTCTGAAGCCAAACAGTTAAAAAAAGAATTATCTTCACGAGTCTCCACCCAACAAAAAGTACAAGCAATACAAGAATTAATAACCAACTTATATCCTGAGAACACTATAGAACAGGAAAGTATTATCGAAGAGCTTGAGCTAGCTCTCGAAACTGAGGAGAGAGAGCTCGAAAAAGCTGAGGCAGAATTAACCATAGCTATTTCAAACAATAACACGCTCATAAATCAAAAAAGATCATTGACCGATAAAATACTTGCAACTGACTCTAAACTCAATGAAAGCTCTGCCCTGCTGCAAAGATTTGGATCACTGGAAGAAAAGTATCAGTCAGATCAAGAGCGCCTTATTGGTATTAGAGAGGCGACGGGCTTACTTGAGCTATACGAAGACATCGTCTGCCCGACTTGTGGAAGTGAAATTTCCAATGATAATCCAGAACTAATCGGATCGCATGTTTTGGCCGGAATTCAAGTTGAGGTTCGCAAGATAGAGTTCAACATAAAAGAATTGTTCTTGGCACGTGAAACACTTTCTCTAAGTATTGAGAGTGACAACGAGGCGGTTAGTAACCAACAGGAAAAACTGAGAGAGATCGACCTTCAACTAGAAGGTGCGCTTGAAGAAAAAATCGGAAAAGTCAGCCTATTGAAATCGAAAGCGGCCGAACTCACAAGGCAAATACTTGGCGCTCAACATCAGATCAATTCCAAGAATAAACTAATATCAGAACTCGGAAGACTGGCAGACGGACTTTCCGAGGAGCAAGAAATTTATACCACAGATGAAATCAATTCTGAGCTCGCAGCTTTGTCAACGTCTATCGAGTCGATACTGCAGCGATGGGACTTCCCAAATCATCATCCGACAGTATTCGACTTCAAATCTAGAGATATAAAATTAGCTGGAAAACCTAGATCCCATTTTGGTAAAGGGTATCGCGCTATTGGGTTCTCCGCAGTAGCCATCGGGCTCATGCAACACCTATTGCAAGAAGGAAGACATCCAGGATTTGTAGTATTGGATTCACCATTAACAACCTACAAACAAGCTGACCAAGACCAAGAAAATGAAGACGAAGTTGATGCAATATCAGGAGACTTAATATACTCATTCTACAGTGATATCGCAGAAAACTATAAAAATAGTCAGATCATAATATTTGACAACCAAGAACCAGACATGGCCTTGATTCCAAAAATAAACTATACCCACTTTTCGAAAAACAATAATATTGGAAGGTACGGTTTTTTCCCAGCTAACGTCACTTAGCCGCTGCTAGACAACAGAAAAAGTGGCAATCGATGTTGTCAAACATCGATTACCACTTCTAATCGATTGAGGCCAAAGGTTCTATTTTTGATTTTTATGCCTCCGAAACTGTACTACCCATAAATAAAATTTTATGACGATGAATCAACCGCGCCAGAGTCGATAACTTGTAGAACCTGGTTGATTTTGGTGGCATCCCCCTCGAGAATTTTCTTACCGCAGGATAGACAATAGTTATCCCAGCCACGTTCGTTTCTGACAGCAAGACGCCGGTCACCTTTTTGCAGCCGATGGGTTGAATTACCTTGGCAGTCGTGGGAACGTATTACTAGTTCAACTTTTACAGTTGTCAACAGAGAGCGAACCCTAGGCACCAAACACCTCCACAATCGCTTGGCTAATCATCCCTTCGAATCCGGCACTAATGGCATCAAGTTCAGTTTGGGTAAACTCACTCCTTTCCCGTGCGCCGCGCCCAACAATAGAGTTTGCCTGCCGATCAATAGCAGATTTCATGACGACAAAGTTACTCCGACCTAGACGTTGCCTATCAAGATTACGCCCTTCGAAGCTTGCACCACGCTCTCCTAAAATACGCCCCACCTCATTTCGTATTCTTGAATCGAGAGCTGCACGGCTAGCTTGCCTACGCCGTACGCGCGTTACGGGGATGGGCTGCAATCTTTCCATTGCGCCCGCCACTTGATCAGGGGTATAGCCTCGATCACTAAGCCTCTGGAGCAGCTCCAGCGCCTCAGAATCCTCTTCAATGAGCGGAATCTCCTCCAGATGAATTTCGGATTGTGAGCGCACGATTAGGCCCTCATTGATCACCCGTGACACCGGCTCAATTCCGATTTCTTCAGCTGAAGTAAAATCTAAACTTTCCATCGGTAAGAGTTGATCAAAAAATTCTCTATCGGCTTCAGTGTATTCTTGAAAGTCTGTCCACCTTCTAGCGCAATTGGCACCGGCATGGAACACTACCACTCCACGGTTAACCAAGTCTTCAGGAGCGTTTTGACGAACGACACGCATAATACGTCCGACAAATTGAATGAATGGCGATAAATTAGCGAAAATACTGAAAATTGCTGCCACTGCCAAGAAAGGATGGTCAAAACCCTCACCAAGCTTTCGAACTTGAACAATGACATCTAGCTCGTGATTTTCAAGACGCCTCATCACTCGATTATTCGCGTCGCCTTCTTCTCGAGAGTGAACATAATCGGCCCGGCGACCACGAGCCCGATAGGCTTCTACGATTTGGCCACAGTGGGCGAAATTTAGTGCTGAGGCAATTATTTTTAAGTTTGTATTACCTGATTCAAGCCGAAGTCGATCAAGCTCCCTGATTGAAGCGTCCACGATTGTGTTAAGAGTTTCAGTCGAAGATACAATACTCCTACGAAAATCGGCGTCGTCCTCACCCAGACGCTTAACCTCTTCCAAGGTCACTTCAATTTCTTGACCATCTTCTTGACGCACATACCGAAGTGTTTGGGGATTTAAAACCAGCGCTTTCAACCTCTTGACGTATCCATTCCTGATCGCACGGGCCACAGCGTACGAATAGATTATGCGCCCGGCCATTAGCTGGCCATCTGACCGTAAGGGAGTAGCGCTAAAATTCACAATTCGTGCTTGAGGAAACTTTAATTTTAGAAGATTCCAAGACTGCGCCACATTATGATGCCCCTCATCAAAAAGAATGAGATCAAAAAAATCCTCGGGCAAATTGTTAAGCCATCGGTTTTCGCTACCTTGGAGTTGCTGAATGTTAGTAACTACGACTTCGGACGCATCTAAATCACCTCGATTTGTTGAAGTACCTCGTATTTCAACAAGTTCCGGCCATGGTCCCGCAAGGAGGACTCTGCATTTTTGATAAAACATGTCAGATAGTGCTGGATCAAAGTCATCATGGAGCTGTTTTGCTATGGCAAGATTCGGAGCCACAACAAGTGTGCGCCGAGAGCGGAACGCAAAAGGGGCAAGCGTGATTGTTCCGGATTTGCCACAACCAACAGGAAGAACCACTCCAGCTTCACGGTCTTCCCCTGTCGCGAACTCCACAATTGCCGCGTAGGCTTCACGCTGTGGTTCACGGATTAGCGCATTGTTCTCAATGTCTGGTTGCTGAGTTTCGAAAGGGCTGGTCACAATGCGCTCGCTCCATGATTGCAAAATGCAACTATAGACCGGAGACAGTAAACAATCCATCCAACGAGCGAACAGTTAATCAGGATAGTTTTAGGGATAGAAGAAGCTCATTTTTGATAAAAACTATTTATTTACATGAAGTTAACTTCTGATTCGACTCCTGGTGCCGCACCATACAAAACAAAGCCCTCGTAGAAATACGAGGGCTTTGTTGTTTCTGGGGTTTGGAAACGCCCCCTAGAGCCTGTCACATTGCTGCGCGGACACTCGTCAATGTCCGTCAGGGTCGAAAGCTGCTTGCTCCGCTATTGCAGCGGAACATACACATCAGTTTGCCACTGATCCTGCGGTGTCTCGGGATAGGCGCTCAGGTAATGAAAGAACAGCGGCTGGTCACGCAGTTCCTCTCCACTGGCCGGAAGCCAATCGCGGTAAATCGGATAGATCGTTTCGCCGATGTGATCCGGTGACCCCGCGTGTCGCACCACGACGCAGCGACCGCCAGGAATGACGATCTCGTGCACGCCGAACGCATTCGACGCCACGGCCTCGTGAATCTCGCCGCAGATTGCGAAGCGGAATTCTTGTGGAGGTGTCGTATCGGGGTTGCCATAGGGAATGCCAAAGGTGCGACTCGATGCCACCGGCGACTGTCCGCTCTGCATACGCCACTCGATGAACTTGCATACGCTCTCATTGACGAGCCCGGCGGGTCCGCAGTGTTCAAGCGTTGCGACCCTGACTTCAGGGAATTCCACGATTCGTACTTGCATGATGATGGTCCTGGAAAAGTGAGGGATTGCGAATACCGTACTCCAGACCTGCCAGTTCGGTTCCTTCCCGAACGCACTCGGCGTCATACCGAACGCCCGCCTGAACGCCCTGCAAAATGCCTCGGGACTTTCAAAGCCGGCACCGAGTGCGGCGTCCAGTACCGAGTGATCCGCGAGGGAGGCCAGGCGATGTGCCGCGCGTCGTAGCCGCATCAGTTGCACATAACGCGAGACAGACACTCCCACGAACGCGGTGAATTGCCGATGGAAGTGAAACGCCGAAAAGTTCGCCACATGGCTCAACGTCTTCACCGACAGGTCACCTTCGAGATGGGCATCAATGTAGGCGAGTACGGCGTTGAAGCGTTTTGTGTAAGCGACGTTGGTCGGCATGTCAGACACTGGGAAAAGCCTCCGGGAAGTACGGTCGGCAATAGAGTCGACTATAACGGCGTGAACGCGCCTAGCCGCGTTTGCTCAAGGTGCGTTTTGGGTTGGCCAATGTGACCTCTTCCAAGGCGATGCAAAGGTCGGTGGCATCCAGGTGTCCACTTCTGACCGTCTGCTGCATGTACGACGGGCAACTCCTGCAATGATAAGAGCGCAACCTGACCTCACAGGAGTAAGCCCCATATGCTCAGCGCAGTACCACCCGTTATGACTCAGGCACAGAACGCGCTACGCATTGATCGCCGCGTGTATGGGCTCCCCCCCCATCAAATCGTCTACCGCTTGGTACTACGCTCATACGCCGCCAAAACGGTGCGTTCCGATTGCACCAGGTAGCTCTCGAGCATGGTGGCGGCGTCGTTGGGCCGGCCTTCTTCCAGGCATTGGAGAATCGAGGCGTTCATGTCGAGGAACGGCAGGTGCAGGAACTGCGGGTCGTTGAGCAGCCCGAAGGCGAGTCGCAATTCGGCCGAGATCTGGCCGTAGAACACCACCAGGCGGGGGCTGTCGGCGAGTTCGACGATTGCTTTGTGGAACATCATGTTGGCGGTGCCGACCGCCACCCAGTCCTTGGTTTCCCGCGCGCGGACGCCGGATTCGACCGCTTCGCGCATGTGCAGTGTGCCTGGATGCTGGGGATAACCCTGGGCGATCGCTTTGCATTCAATGAAGCGGCGCACCCTGTAGATGTCGATGATCGAGCCCATGTCCGGCTCTGCCACGGTCACCCCACGGTTGGGTTCGTGCTTGAGCAAGCCCTCGCGGGTCAGGACCCTGAACGCCTCTCTCAAGGTGTTGCGAGAGATATCCAGATTTTCGGCAAGGGCGGCTTCTGACAGGCGTTGGCCGGGTACCAGCTCACCCTCGACCAGCATTCTGCGTATCTCTTGGGTAATGGTTTCTCCCAGTGTGCGAGGAAGAGCGGGAGAGGCGTCGTTCATAAAAGATCCAGGATGAGAAAAACCGCGCCGGTATTCCATCAGAGCTTAGTGCAGGGCACAAGGATCAAGCATGAAGCGTGCTTCATTAAGTAGCACCGCTGGGTTTTGAAGTAACAACTTGGTGCAAATGACTCACTCAAAATATATGGATTGTTCAACAATAAATGCTTGATACACCTACATTACAGGGATGATGTTTGAGTCTTGGCATGCTCATTGCTCAGCCCAGGTATCTCTCACCGTAGGAATGATGCCGTGACACAGACCACTCAAGAGTTCACAAAAGCGCGGCGCGCCTCTTTGGTCGCCGCCATATTCATGATGGCCACGTCCGCCATTGGGCCAGGTTTCCTGACCCAAACGGCGACGTTCACCGCGACCCTGGGTGCTGCGTTTGCGTTCGGTATCCTGGCCTCGATCCTGATCGACTTCGTCGTGCAGCTGAACGTCTGGCGCATTGTGTCGCTGACCAAAATGCGCGCGGCGGACCTGGCCAACGCGGCCATCCCGGGGAGTGGCTACCTGCTGACGTTATTGGTGCTGTGTGGCGGCCTGGTGTTCATGCTGGGCAACATTGCCGGCGCGGGCCTGGGCTTGAATGCCTTGACCGGCCTGGACCCGAAATGGGGAGGCGCGTTGAGTGCGCTGCTGGCCATCGCGATTTTCTCGTCCCACCGCGCCGGCATTGCCATGGACCGCATCATGATGGGCCTGGGCATCCTCAAGGTGTGCCTGATCCTGTTCGCCGCCTTCGCGACCCATCCGCCGTTGGGCGAAGCCCTGCGTCAATCGGTATGGCCTGACTTCATCGACTTCGCCTCCATCACCACCATCGTCGGTGGCACCGTGGGCGGCTACATCACCTACGCCGGCGCGCACCGCTTGCTCGATCGCGGCACGGTGGGTGTGGAAAATATCGAGGCCGTCTCCAAGGCTGCGCTGACCGGCATTCTGGTCACCGGCGTCGCCCGCTACGTTCTGTTCCTGGCGATTCTCGGGGTCGTGGCCAGCGGCGTGGTCATCGACGTGTCGGGCAAAGGCGCCAACCCTGCGGGCCAGGCGTTCCAGGCGGCTGCCGGCAACATTGGCATGATGATGTTCGGCCTGGTGCTGTGGGCGGCGGGGATCAGCAGTGTGATCGGTGCGTCTTACACCTCGATGTCCTTTATCACCGTGTTCTCGAAGCGTATTACTGAGCGGGTGCGCCACCTGGCCACCGTTGTTTTCATTGTCATTTCGCTGATTGTTTATATGGTGCTGGGCAAGCCACCGGCGGCCCTGTTGGTCTTCGCGGGCGGCTTCAACGGCCTGATCCTGCCGCTGGGCCTGAGCATCTTCATGTACGTGGGCTGGCGCCGTTCCGACCTGATGGACGGCTATCACTATCCTCGCTGGTTGCTGGTGCTGGGCATCCTGACTTGCCTGCTGTCGTGGTTCATGGCTTACAAGTCGGCAGGTGCCATCTTTGCGTTCATCGGCGCAGCGTGATTTAACCGGAGATTATTCAGATGCGTGCAATTGACCTTAACAGCGACCTGGGAGAAAGCTTCGGCGCCTGGAGCATGGGCGACGATGCTGCGATGCTCGATGTGGTGACCAGCGCCAACGTCGCGTGCGGCTTCCACGCCGGCGACCCGGCCGGCATCCTGCGGACCCTGAAAGCCGCGGTGGCCAAGAATGTCACCATCGGTGCCCATGTCGCCTACCCGGACAAAGTGGGCTTCGGCCGACGGAACATGGACGTGGCCAGTGATGAGCTGACCGCAGACGTGATTTACCAGATCGGTGCGCTGCAAGGCCTGGCCAAGGCCGCCGGCACCTCGGTGCGCTACGTGAAACCCCACGGCGCCCTGTACAACACCATTGCCCACGACCGCCGCCAGGCGCTGGCGGTGATCGAGGCCATCCGTGCCATCGACCCCACGCTGGTGCTCGTGGCCCTGGCCGGTTCCGAGCTGATTGAGCTGGCACGCAACGAAGGTTTGCAGTGTGTCGCCGAAGCCTTCGCGGACCGTGCCTACACGCCCCAGGGCACCCTGGTTTCGCGACGTGAGCCCGGGGCCGTGCTGCACGACCCCAAGCTCGTGGCCCAACGCATGCTACGCCTCGTGGAAGACGGCACCATCGAAGCCATCGATGGCAGCCGGACCCGCATCCAGGCCGACTCGATCTGTGTCCATGGCGACAGCCCCGCCGCCGTGGAAATGGCCCGCGAACTGCGCCGAGTGCTGGAAAACGCCAACCTGTCCCTGCGGCCTTTTGCTGGAGATCGCCCATGAATGCCCTCGCCCGCGCCCGTCAGGCGGCCATCGCCGCGGCCCAGGAAGCACGCAAAACTTACCGTGGCGGCCTGATCACGCCCACGGCCGGCATTGCCCCGGGCATGACCCAGGCCAACCTGATCGCCTTGCCACGCGAATGGGCCTACGACTTTCTGCTGTACGCCCAGCGCAACCCGAAAGCCTGCCCGATCCTCGACGTCAGCGATGCCGGCAGCCCGAGGACCCTGCTGGCGGAAAGCGCCGACCTGCGCACCGACATCCCCCTGTATCGCATCTGGCGTGACGGCAAAATGGTCGAAGAAGTCAGCGACGCCACCCAGGCCTGGGCCGAACACGACGATATGGTGGCGTTCTTGATTGGCTGCAGCTTCACCTTTGAAACCGCCTTGCAAGAAGCCGGTATCGAAGTGCGGCATATCGCGGACGGCTGCAACGTGCCGATGTACCGGACCAACCGCGCCTGCCGCCCGGCGGGACGCCTGCAGGGTGAAATGGTGGTGTCGATGCGGCCGATCCCGGCCGATCGCGTGGCCGAGGCCAGCGGGATTTCCGGGCGCTACCCCTCGGTCCACGGCGCCCCGGTGCACATCGGTGAGCCGGCACTGCTGGGTATCCAGGACCTGAGCCGACCCGACTATGGCGATGCCGTGCGCATCGAGCCGGGCGAGGTCCCGGTGTTCTGGGCCTGCGGTGTGACGCCCCAGGCGGCAGTGGCGGCCTCGGGTGTACCCTTCGCGATCACCCATGCGCCCGGCCACATGTTCATCACCGATGTGCCCGACAGCACCTACCACGTCTAGGAGTTTCCTGTGCGCTTTCTACCGGTCAACCTGGACGCCCTGCTCGTCGAACTGAACGACCTCGACGAGACCTTGGCCTTGTTCGACGCCCTGATGGCGGAGCCTATTGCTGGCGTGGAGGAAATTGTTCCTGCCGCTCGAACGCTGCTGATCCAATTCCGCCCCAGCGCCATCGAACGCCAGGCGCTGGTCGACCGCATCGCCGGCCGCGACCTGAGCCAGCGCCGCGAAGGTGAGCAGCGCCGGGTGGAAATCCCCGTGCATTACAACGGCGAAGACCTCGACGAGGTCGCCACGCTGCTGGGCATCAGCCGCAATGAAGTGATCCAGCGCCACACCGCCCATGACTACAGCGTGGCCTTCTGCGGCTTCGCGCCGGGCTTCGCCTACCTCACCGGCGGGGCCGGGTTCCAAGTGCCACGCCGCAAAACCCCGCGCACCCGCATACCGGCGGGCGCCGTGGCCCTGGCCGGGGATTTCAGCGGCGTCTACCCGCAAGCCAGCCCCGGCGGATGGCAGATCATCGGGGTCACGCCCTTGCAGATGTGGGACCTGAACCGAGCCGAACCGGCCCTGCTGCGTCCTGGCTACAAGGTGCGCTTTACCGATGCCGGCCCGCTCCCCGCCAACGGCCTGCCTGCTCCGGCAGCACCCGCCCGGGCCGCCGACCCCAGCGGCGCCTACCTGGAAATTGTCAGCCCCGGGTTACACAGCGTATTGCAGGACCTGGGGCGCCCCGGACAAACCGGCCAAGGCGTTTCCCGCTCCGGCGCGCTGGACCTGGGCGCCCTGCGGGCGGCCAACCGCGCCGTGGGCAACCGCTCGGACATGGCCTGCGTGGAGTCGGTACTCGGCGGCCTGAGTTTCGTTTGCCATGGCCGCGCCGTGATCGCGATCACCGGCGCACACACCCCGGTGACCATCACCAACGCCAGCGGCGTGCAATGGCCAGCCAGCAACTACCAGCCCATCGAACTGGACGTGGGCGACCGCGTCAACCTGGGTTCCCCCCTTGCGGGGCTGCGCAGCTACCTGGCGATTCGTGGTGGCTTCGAGGTCACACCGGTGCTCGGCAGCTTGTCCACCGACACCCTGGCCCAGGTCGGCCCACCGGCGCTGGCCGTCGGCGACCGCTTGGGCTTTACCACACTGACCACGGGCACCAGCGTCTCGCTGAACGAAGCCCCGGCGTTCGAACTGCCGACGACGGCCGAGATCATCACCCTCGACGTGGTCATGGGGCCGCGCACCGACTGGTTTACCGCAGACGCCATCGAGCGCTTGAGCAGCCAGCTCTGGCGCGTCACCCCACAGTCCAACCGGGTCGGCATTCGCCTGGCCGGTGACACGCCGCTGACGCGCAGCAATCACCAGGAGCTGCCCAGCGAAGGCACCTCCGTCGGCGCCATCCAGGTTCCAGCCAGCGGCCAACCCGTGCTGTTCCTGGCCGACCACCCGCTGACGGGCGGTTATCCGGTGATCGCCGCCGTGGCCAGCCACCATCTGGACCTAGCGGGGCAGATACCGATCAATGCGCAGATTCGCTTCAACCCTCTGGACGGCTTCCAGGACATTCAACCCAGCACCGAAGCCTCTTTTTCAACTGCCGATGCGAAGAAAACCCCATGAAAAAATTACTGATCGCCAACCGTGGTGAAATCGCCGTCCGCATCGCCCGCGCCTGCCGCGACTACGGTGTGCAGTCGGTCGCCGTCTATGCCGATGCAGACATCGACGCCCTGCATGTGCGCCAGGCCGACGAAGCCTTTTCCCTGAACGGCCAACGCCCGGCAGAGACCTACCTGGATATCCAAAAGCTCATCGCCATCGCCCAACGCAGCGGCGCCGATGCGGTGCACCCCGGCTATGGCTTTCTGTCGGAGCGGGCCGACTTCGCCCGTGCGGTGATCAACGCCGGGCTGATCTGGGTCGGCCCCAACCCCGAGACCATCGACGTGCTGGGGGACAAGGTCGAAGCGCGGAAATTGGCGCAGCAGGTCGGTGCGCCCCTGGTCGCCGGCACCCCCGGGCCGGTTGAAAGCGCCGCCGAAGTGCTGGCCTTTGCCGAGCAACACGGCCTGCCGATTGCCATCAAGGCCGCCTTCGGTGGCGGCGGCCGTGGCATGAAAGTCGCCTGGCGCCTGGACGAGGTCGCCGAACTCTACGCGTCCGCCGTACGTGAAGCAGAAGCGGCCTTCGGTCGTGGCGAATGCTTCGTCGAGCAGTTCCTCGACCGCCCTCGACACATCGAGGCGCAAATACTGGCCGACAAACACGGCAAGGTAGTGGTGGTCGGAACCCGTGACTGCTCGCTGCAGCGACGCAACCAGAAGCTGGTGGAAGAAGCGCCTGCGCCCTTTATCAACGACGCCCAGCGCCAGCGCATTCATCAGGCCGCCGAGGCGATTTGTGCCAAAGCCGGCTACGTGGGCGCCGGCACCGTGGAGTTCCTACTCAGCCAGGACGGCACCCTGTCGTTCCTTGAGGTCAACACCCGCCTGCAAGTCGAGCACCCGGTGACTGAAGAAACCACCGGCGTCGACCTGGTGATCGAGCAACTGCGCATCGCCGACGGTTTGCCGCTGTCTTTCAGCGAAACACCGACCCCGCGTGGCCACAGTTTCGAGTTCCGCATCAACGCCGAAGACGCGGGCAAGGGCTTCCTGCCCACACCCGGGGAAATCAGCGAATTCCTGCCGCCCTCCGGCCCGGGCGTGCGCCTGGACAGCGGCGTGGTCAGTGGTTCACGGGTGCCCAGCACCTTCGATTCGATGATGGCGAAACTGATCGTCAGCGGCGCCACCCGCGAACAGGCGATTGCCCGCGCTCGACGCGCCCTGGCCGAATTCAAGATCGAGGGCATCGCCTCGGTGCTGCCCTTCCACCGGGCCGTGATGGACCATGCCGACTTCACCGGTGCCGATCGATTCGCCGTGCACACCCGCTGGATCGAGACCGATTTCGCCGAGCAGATCACCATCGCCCCACGCAACCCCGTGTCGGCCGACCCTGACGTGCTGCGCACCTTCGTCGAGATCGACGGCAAGCGCCATGAACTGGGCCTGCCGGCCGCGCTGCTGCGGGGCGTCAGCCTGACTGCAGTAGGCCCCGCCGGCGAAAGCCCCCGTCCAAGCGAAGCCGCTGACCCACAGGCGGTACTGACACCGGTAGCGGGCAATCTGCATACCTGGGTCGTCGCAGACGGCGAAGCGGTGAGCGCGGGGCAAGTGATCGCGGTGGTCGAAGCGATGAAGATGGAAACCTCGATCCTCGCCCCCTGTGCCGGCCAGGTGCAGATTGGCCAACAGGCCGGTGCCTACTTCGAAGCCGGTTCCGTGATCGGCCGCATCAAGACCGCTGATTGATTTAAACGCTTTTCTTTTCGCAGACAGTACGCGCAACGGGGTAATAACCCGGTTGCTGCGTGCTGCCCGCAGAAAACTGTAGATGTAACTTTGCACTCAACATAACGATAAAACTCAATCAATAAATCTGCCGTTATCTGGAGCATAAAGAGCATGTTGATCAATAAGGTTTTTACCCTGGCCGGTGCGTGCGCGTTAGTTTTCCCATTAACTGCATCGGCAGACTTTATTGCTGACAGCAAAGCCAGCGTGGAACTGCGCAACTTCTATTTCAACCGTGACTTTCGCAACGGCCCGCCTACCGCCCAGCGTGACTCAGCAGCGGAGTGGGCGCAGGGCGCCATGGTGCGCTTCGAGTCGGGTTACACCGCCGGCACCCTGGGGCTGGGCGTGGATGCCCTGGGCATGCTCGGCGTGAAGCTCGACGGCGGGGACGGTTCTGGCGGCACCGGCTTACTGCCGGCCGACCTGAGTTCGAACAACCGCCGCGGCTCCCAGAGTGAGTATTCCAAACTGGGGCTGACGGCCAAAGCCAAGGTGTCCCAGACCGTACTCAAGGTCGGCTCGCTGGCTTTTCGCAGCCCGGTGGTATCGAGCAACGACACCCGCCTGCTGCCGTCCACTTTCGAAGGGGCGCTGCTGACCTCGAACGACATTGACCGGCTGGCCCTGCAAGGCGGCAAGCTGCAACAAATCAAATTCAACAGTTCCTCCAACTACGAGGACTTCACCGGCAACCGCATCGGCGGGGTCAGCGATGACTTTCGCTTTGCCGGCGGCACCTACAGTTTCAGCAAGGCCCTGAGCACCAGCCTGTACTACGGCAACCTGGAAAACGTCTATCGACAGTTGTTTGGCGGCGTGGTCTACGAGATTCCCCTTGCCGCGCAACAGTCGCTGAAGTTCGACCTGCGCTATTCAAAAAGCACCGACGACGGCAACTTCCGCCCCCTCGACAACCGTGCCGCCAACGGCCAGGTCGCCTACACCCTGGGCTCCAACGTCTTCACCGCGGCCTATCAGCGCATGAGCGGTGATGACCCGTTCCCCTACATCGCCAACAGCGACCCCTACCTGGTCAACTTTGTGCAGATCAACGACTTCGCCAACACCCAGGAACGCTCCTGGCAGTTGCGCTACGACTACAACTTCGCCGCCCTGGGCATCCCCGGGCTGACGTTCATGAGCCGTTATGTCCAAGGTGACAACGCCCTGGTCGCCGGCCACAACACCGGCAAAGAGTGGGAACGCGATACCGATATCGGTTACGTGATACAGAGCGGCTCGCTGAAGAACCTCGGCCTCAAGGTCAGAAATGCCACGGTTCGTTCGAACTTCGGCAATGACCTGGACGAAACCCGCTTGATCCTGAGTTACACCCTGGCCCTGTGGTAAGCACTCGGTCCCGTAATAACGCTCAAACTTAAGTTCTATCCCACCCGTTAAAACTTCACCCTGGACCTTCACAGGTGCGCAACTTCGTGCGCCTGACAGATAGAGACAGCAAGGATGCTTTTACCTGTTGCAACGCAACTTTCCGATCTGTTCAAGGCGCCTTCATAGGCATAGGCGCAAATAGCATGAGCCGACATTTAAAGTTCAACCAGAAGATAGGACTGATCGCCACCCTGGTGTTCGTCAGTGAGATGCAGACGTTCAAGTGATGAAGCGATGGGGCACACTACTCGCCCCTGGTTGGATCGCACGGAATCAAACCCGATACCCAGCGCGACATTACGTTTTTATGGAGGAACAACCAGCATGATCAGCAACCGCCACGCTATTGAAAAATACATTCTGGCCAAGGATGGAAATCGACCTGATCTACTGCGCCAGGCATTCACGGCCGAGGCGACGGTCAAAATGCTCGTGCATACGGACACGATTGCCTTTCCGCCCGATGTCGAAGGCTTCGAAGCCATTGCCGACGTCCTGGTGCGTCGCTTCAACCAGACCTATGAAAACATCTACACCTTCTGCCTCGGCGAACCACCGCTGGCGGGCGCATTGGCACACACCTGCAAATGGCTGGTGGGAATGTCCGTCAAAAGCACGGGGGAAGTGCGGGTCGGCTGCGGTGAATACCACTGGCAGTTTGATCCTCGATCAGGGCTCGTCAGCCACTTGAGCATCACCATTGAACACATGCAGGTCAGCCCGGCCGTGGAGCTGGTGTCGGTGATGGATTGGTTACAGCCCCTCCGCTATCCGTGGTGTCAGGCTGACGAAGTCATCGCACAGGCCCCGCCACTCAGCCATGTAGTGCCTGTGATCGAATACCTGAAAAGTCAGTAGTCGGCAGGCGCTTCCCCCTCAGCCACGTCCCCGTTCGACACCGGGTGCCGCGTCATGCAACACCAGGCGCGCGCCCTCAAGAACCAATGTACTTGCAGTACAACGCCCACTGCCCATCCTGCTCCAGCACTTCGAGGTGCAATATCGCCTCGCTCGGGGTGCCGTCGGCAAAGAGCACGCACTCCAACCCCAAGGTCTGGGCGTGGGTGATGTAGGTGTCGATAAAGGGACGGGCCCGGCCCTCGCTGGCAAAGGCTTGTGCTTCAGGGGCCAGGGACAGGCGGGTGTCGGCCTCGAAGAAGTCGGCGAGGGTTTGGTACAGCTCTTCCTGCACGGCAGGCGAGAGGCCGAAGTCGCGTTGCAGGGCCTGGTGATCCCGTTGGTCCAGGGCGTGGACCAAGGCCTGAGCCAGGGCGAAGGCTTGTTGATGGGTGGCAATATTCATGGTCAGTCCGCCTCGCCCGGGCCTTCGACGGTGCGCAAAAAATCTGCAAAGCCTTCGGCCACCTGTCGTGTTTGCGCCGTCTCGTGGGACCACAAGACCACCACTGGCTCGCCGGCCTGGCCTTGTCGCCCGTAGTCGAAGCAGTAGTAATCCCCGGTGCCGAACTCGGCGAAAGGCAGCAGCGCGGCGCTGTCGCTGGCACCTTGGGCGTGAACCTCCAGCCAGGCCTGCCAGCCCTGGTTGAAGTGGCGGACGATGGACTCCCAAGTCTTGCGCGGATCCCGTTCATCGAACACCGGAAACAGGGTCAAGGCGCCCAGGGAGCGGCCATTGTTCACCAGCAGCCAATCGCGAAAAGCCCCTGGCAGGGTTCGGCCCAACTCTTTTTCAGCGGCTTGGATGGCCTCGATCGAGGTGCCGATTACCCGTGCTCTAGCCATGAATCCTCGCTTAACGACACGCTGGATGCGTGGGCCTGTGTGTGTGATCACCGGATGCGCAGATTACCTGAATCGGCCGCACAGGCCCCAGACCATCCACAATCGCCGCCCGACATGCTCCAATAGCCCGCCCCTGAGCCACCGCCGATACGGAGCCGTACATGCAGAAATCCACCTTCTTGCCCCTGGCCCTGCTGCTGGGCCTGGCGCTGTTCAACGGCGCGGCCCAGGCAGCCGGCGATGCCGAAGCCGGTGGCAAGCTGTTCACCCGCATCTGCGGCGGCTGTCACAACGTCGGGCCTTCAGTGCGCAGTTCCTTCGGGCCCCAGCTCAACGGCATTTTCGGGCGCACGGCGGGCAGCGTGGCGGACTATCAGTACTCGGACGCGATGAAGTCTTCCGGCATCGTCTGGACCCGGGACAAGCTGGTGGCCTACCTCGACGAGCCCCGGGCTGTGGTGCCCGGTACGCGAATGATTTTCTGGGGCATCAGCGACACGGAAAAGGTCGAGAACCTGCTGGCCTATCTGCAAACCTTCCAGGATCTGTAACCCGGGCACGCCTGCAGCCACCCGGCAAAACGCCGCGGGCTGCGGTTGGAGCACGCGGCGTTTTTTTGCTTCAGGCCTGCCGTCGAACTCAGACCAGCACGGTTTGCGCCTGGCGCTGCTCGGTGTCTGGCACGCCCACCAGCGCATCCAGGGTATGCAGAAACAGGTCGTGGCTGAGGATCCCCGTGGCCAGGGTCGACAGCACTTCGTGGCCGGCCTCGTCGCGGATCACCACCTTCTCGGTCCAGGTGTTCAGGTCGACGCTGCGCAGGCTCGACAGCGGCACGCTACGCCCCTGCACTTGCAGGTCGTGCTGGGTCAGCGTGATCGGCTGGGTATTGATCTTGAGGAAGCCGCCCGTGACCCGCTTGCGCCACACCTGGTTGCTGCTGATGAAGTTGAAGGTCACGGCCTGGTCGGCCTGCAGGGCCTGCAGCACACTCGGCAGGCGCCCGCGCACATAACGTTCGCGCACCAGTTGGAGGAAGTCGTTGAAGCCCTTGAGCGAATAAATAGCGTGATGCCAAGGCTGGCTGGCATTACGCCGATAGGCCAGGTTGGTGATCATGCCGGTGAGCGCGACTTGCCCGGAGGAGAACAGGTACAGGTCTCCGATGTCGCTGAAGGCCAGGTACTCGCTCTGGTTGCCGGTGACTTCGGCGATGCCGTTCTCGTAGACCTCGAAGCTGGATTTGCGCAGGCGCTTTTGCCAGGCCCGCATCAACAGCATGCACACCCCCAGCACCGCCAGCAGGCCACTGGTGAAGTAGATCAGCATCAACGGGCTGGAGAAGTTCATCTCCAAGCCACGGCGCCCCTGCAAATGGACCGGGCCCGCGCTGGCCGCGTCCACCGGCAAAATGGTGCTCAGGTACAGCACAAAGGCCGAGAAGCCGAACAACACCAGGGAAAAAACCAGCAGCCCGATGGGCAGCGCCTGGCTATGGCTGAAGCGCCCGAGCAGGGCGCCTTTGGAGGTGGGTTGAGCAGAAGAGGATGGTTGCATAAAGCTCTAGCGTCCCTGAGCAGAGTGGGGGGGAAGTCAGCCGCGAATCCCGCGCCGGCCGAAGAGGTTCGACAAGGCGAAACCACGGTCCTTCCTGACGGCCACAGGCTTGGGGCCGGCCGTTCAGGAACTGCTTCGAGCATGGCCAAACAACATCGTTCCGCCATCACCCCCTTAATCTGCCGATCTGTGACCCAGTTCCCACCTGATGCTCTAGAGCGCCCATTGCGCCACAAAATCTTCGAAAGCACGGACCCGTTCCCGGGTATCGGCAAAGGCACCGTAATAGGCCACTTCGACCCGCTGGCGGCGAAAAATCTCCGAACCTGGCCCAAAGGCCAAGAGTGCAACCACGGCGGCGCTTTGCAGCAGCCAATAGATATCCGGCGACGCTTCATGGGCCTTGGAACAGCCCAGGTTCATGGCGTGCTGGTGCAGGTCCGCTACCAGTGGCCCGGCACTCGATGATGAATACTCGGGCGCCGCCACAAACTGTGCATATCGCCGATGCAACGATTCGGGGGCGTCCCTGAAGGCTGGGCATTCGAGCCCGCGCAGGGGGGCGTTCAAAGCAATCGGCAACCTTGGCGGTTGAGTCCGATCTTCTGGTAGCTGGCTTTGGGTAAAGCGTCCATGGCAGCCATTTTATCCAGGCTCGCCTCTGGGTCATTGAGCGGCAGCGTCAGTAACGTCTCCACCTCCAGCTCCCACCAGCGACTGGCCAGCAAGCGCTCGATAATCTCCGGAGAGTGCCGGTAGCGCAGGATCTTCGCCGGGAAGCCGGCGACTATGGCGTAGGGCGGCACATCACTGGTGACCATGGCGCGTGTCGCGATCACCGCTCCGGTACCGACCTGCACACCTTCCAGGATCATCGCGCCGTGGCCGATCCAGACGTCATGCCCAATGACCGCCATGTCCATCTTCGCGTGATACTCATGGGCGGTATCGGTGTACTGGAAGGGGTGAGTGCTCAGCCAATCAATCGGGTGATTGTTCTTTTCCTGGCCGACCACCACGCCCACGCCAAACGAGCAAAAGCGCCCGATCGAAGACACCAGGGCCAGCTCTCCCTCGCTACGAATGTAGCTGTGGGCGCCGATTTCACGCACATGGGCGCCAATGGGCACATGGCCGATTTGCGCGCTCGCCTCAATCACCAACTCGGTGTTCTTGTGCAGTTGCGAAAGGCCGCCGGCCAACTTGCACTGGTGCTTTTTCAGCCAGCGCTTCCAGTAGTGATCCTTCAGATAGCCCATGCCCATCTCTCTTGAAAAATTCCATCCATTTGCCACTCCCGCCCCATCCGTGACTCAGCACAGCAGGCAGGCACCGCTCGGTGAGCCGGCACGATAGACCGGCTCTGTCCCTCAAGGGAAACAAACCCGTAAAATTCGCCGCAGCATCATTTCACAACGGCCCGGAAAAAAGCGCGTCCCACGCGGAACTCGCCCACCACCAGGCTCATGTTTTGCCACCAGGGGCCGACTCCTGGTGGCGGGTGCAGTTTTAGCTATTTTCGGTATTGCCCTGTCACTCTCCCCCTGCCCTACAAGGACGTTTGATGAGACTCCCCCGCCTGTCCCTGGCCACTGCCGGCCTGGCCCTTGCCCTGCTCACGCCGCCGGCCGCAGCCGCCGGTTTCGATTGCAGCAAGGCCTCGACGCTGATTGAGAAGACGGTCTGCGACACCCCGACCCTGTCCGCCAAGGAGACGAGCTGAACCGCCGCTACAAGACGCTCAAACACCTGCAGGTGATCCGCCAGTTGCAGGCGTACTGGCTGAGCGATGTGCGCAGTTCCTGCGAGACCAGCGACTGCCTGGAAGCGACCTACCGGGCCCAGGTCAAGCTGCTCGGCCCGGTGCCGATTCCGGCGCTGCCGAACCCGGACCAACTGCGCCCCTTGGCCCCCGGCCAGCACTACACCGTCTCTGAAAGCGATAACTGGCCGCGCTTCACCCTGGCCACGTTCACCCCGGCCTCGATCCCCGGCGACCAGCAGATCGTCGATGCCCAGGTGATCGATAACGTGTTGCACGTGGTGCTGTTTGTCGGCCGTTACCTGGCCGGCGAGCCGACGTATGTGGGCACCCTCTACGAGTACCGCGATGACCGTCCGGGTCTGCACGCCATTGCCAAGGACGTTGCCTTTGTCGGCTGGAGCTCGCCGGGGAGCAACGATCAGGGCATCCGCTTCTCCGGGATCGTCGACGGGGTGCTCTATTACCGCCAGCACATCGGCGGCAACCTGCAAAAAGCCATGAGCTACCGGCTGGGCTCGCGCAGCCCTGCCGAGGAAAGCCAGCACGTGTTCCAGGCGGCGTCCAATACCCATCGCCATGCCCTGGCCCGAGTGCGGGAGCAACTGAACGAGAGCAGTAACAGCCTGTCGCTCCAGTACGACGCGCCCACCCAAGGCTCCTACCAGGAAACCATCACCGACCAGAACGAGCCGGATGACGGCTGGAGCATCGTCAACCCGACCTGGAGCGCCACCCGGCCCGTGCTGTATTTCGACAACAGCGGGGCCAAGGCCTGTGTCTGGCGGGTCGATGTGCGCCTCAAGGTGCTGTCGAAGATCGTGCCGGAGCATGAGGCGATGTCGGCGCGGCCTGTGGATATCTTCGGCCGCGAGGCGGTGGTGTACCTGCAGGGCGGGCAGTTGAAGTTCGCCATGCAACCGGACGATTAAAAAAAAGGCGCCCTCTTCGGCGCCCTTTTTCCACTTACCCATCCGACCTCAGTGATGCGCGGGCGCGGTGCCGCCCTGGCCATTGGAGAGTTCGATGCTGACGTTCTGCATCATGCCCTGGTCCTCGTGATCGAGGATGTGGCAGTGCAGCACGAACTCGCCGATGTAACGCTCGTAACGGGTGCGCACATAGAGCGTATAGGGCTTGCCTTCCACCGGCCCCTTGACGAACAGGGTGTCCTTCCACACGCCCTTGAGCCCGGCGTACTGGGTATCGCCGTCGGTTTTATCCACAGCCCCCGGCACGCTCAGGTCAGTGACGCCATCCGGCGCGATGATCTTGACGACCTCGAACGGGTTGACGTGGATGTGGAACGGATGGCTGGCAAAGCCCGATTGCAAGACCCAGGTCTGCGCCGTGCCCAGGGTCAGGCGGCGGTTGATCACCCCCGGCTGGTAAGGCTTGACGTCGGCCATGCTGGTGCCCACTTCGAACTTGGTGTTTTTCTTGTCTTTGGTGTCGATGAAGAACACCAGTTTCTCCTCCGGTACGCCCTTCACTTCCTCGTCGCCGATGCTCGCGTGGGGTACGAACTTGCTCAGGCGCAGGTCTTTTTCCAGGTCAGCCACCACCTGCTGCTGCACCTCGGTGGGCATGTTGTGCTTGGCCGACTCCACCAGCACCTGGGTCACGTGGGCCTTGGTGTCCTTGACGATGCTATCCCCCGTCACGTCGACGAAGCCAAGGATCTGGCGCCCGCTCGCGGCCTGGGAAATACCGCTGTTGGCCGACTGCGCAGCGTCGACCACGCAGTAGCGGCCGGGTTCGGGAAAGACCATCAACAGGTCATTGCGGTAGCCCGGCTGCAGCGTAACCTGGCTCAGGGTCTGGGCCTGATTCAGGGTCAGGCCGTCGGCGGCAATCACTTGGTACGCCACGGGTTGGCCGACGCATTGCTGACTGACGAAGTTGTCGGCATCGGCCGCCGCCACACCGCTGTTGCTTTTCAGCAGGCCACTGTCGGCGAGCTTGCGAAACTCCAGTTTGATGGTGTCGCGAATCCCCGCGTGCACTAGGCGCCAGCGCTCCACCTGGCCGCTGCTGGCACTGAACGTCGGCTGCACCAGGCCGTTGATGCTGGTGTAGCGCCCGGACTCGCCCCAACTTCCCGGGGCGAACTGGGCGAAGTCCTCGACCACACCCACTTCCTTCGGACCGCAACTCCAGTCCACGGTCTTTTTCTCGGTCTTCGGATCGACCTTGACCCCTTTGCAGGCGTAGGGAATCTGTTGCATCACCAGCAGCCGCTCCGGGAACGCTGCACCCTGGTCCGAGCGGAGCAAGGTATCGATGTCACCGTTGGCGTGCTCGCTGGGCTTGCGATCACCGTGGATGATCAACGCACCGGCCATGCCGCTGGCAACCTGGATGGCCGTGGAACCGTGGCGATGGGGGTGGTACCAGAAGGTCCCGGCCGGGTGATCCGCCGGGATGTTGTATTCGTACTGGAAGCTGACCCCGGGGTTGATCGACAGCAGCACGTTGTCGCTGTTGCCCGTCGGGCTGACCCACAGGCCGTGGGAGTGCAGGTTGGTGCTGTTGAAGCACTGCGGCTGGTCGGGGTTTTCGGGCTTGCCGGGTTCGGCGGAGTGTTCGGCGCACGGCTGGTCGTTTTTGAGCTTGTTGTTGAGGGTGACGCGCACCGTGTCGCCTGGTGTTACATCGATGGTGGGGGCGATAAAGGGCGCCTTGGGGTCCACGTCCTTGCCCTGGTAACCACGCAGGTGCACCGCGACATCGCGCCCGCTGGCGGGATCGAAAATCGTGCTGTTGGTGTAATCGATATTCAGCTCCAGGGCCCGCTCGCTGCCGCCATGGGCGCGCGGTTGGCTCTGGGCGGCCGAGGCCGGTTCGGACGACATCAACAAGGTGCTGTGCCCGGCCTGTTGTACCGGTGCCTGCTGTTCCAGGCTGGGGGGGTTGGCAAAACTTCGCAGGGCCTCGGCGGCCATGGCGCCGGGCATAAAGCAGGTCAGCGCCAGCGCGGCACCTGCGCCGCAGGCGTGTGCCGGTTTAAATCCTTTCATGGTGTTCTCCTGTGCTCCAGGACGGTCAGACGATAGGGCCCGCCGCAGAGCGGCAGCAGGTCCATACAACATCGGCAAGCACAGGGACGCCCCTTGGAACCACAAGAATCTCCCGCCTCCATTGCGGCCAAGTGCCATCCCTGACGGCATAAAGCTAGTGCGGATTGGCCGAAATGCAATGTTCCCGGGGGGCGGGCGTATCAACAGGCTGCGATCAGACCTCGAAGACAAAGGAAATGCGCTGACGGCGTAATAGACGCCAAGGGTGCCATCGGTAGCCTCGAATGCCTGGTTCAGCGCCCATAAAAA
>NZ_JALQCW010000025.1 GCF_023241715.1 Pseudomonas morbosilactucae | reverse complement strand
GCTTGCCGGCGATAGCGTCGGCAGAATCGCTGGCAAGCCAGCGCCTACAGGCCCAGGGCCTTGCAGGCCAGGAGCACGGCGGCGAGGAGGCCGGTGATGGCGAACAGTTGTTGCAGGCGTGGGCCGGCGAGGTGGCTGGCGACTTGCCGGCCTAGCAACAGCCCTAGCACAGCGCCCAGGGCAAAGGGCGCGCCCACGGCCCAATGCATCACGCCGCTGATGCTGGCCGTAACCACGCTGCCCAGGGACACCAGGGCGATGACCGCCAGGGAGGTGGCGACGATGCTGCGGCTGTCCAGGTTGGTGTAGCGGCCCAGCGCCGGAATGATCACGAAGCCGCCGCCCACCCCCAGCAGCCCGGAGAGCAGCCCCGAGAGCATGCCGGTGAAGGTCAGCGCACGGGCGCAGGGCAGGGTCCAGCGCAGGCGGCCCTGGCTCGGGTTGAGCACACAGGGCAGGAACGCCGGGCGTGGCGCGGGCCGGCCGTGTTTCAGTTCATGGCGCGCTTGAGGAAGATCCGCCCGCAGGCATACAGCAGCACCACGGCGAACAGCAGCGCCAGGGGCGGGTTGGGCAGGCGGTGGGCCAGCCACAGGCCGACCGGGGTCATGAGCATGCCGATTCCGGCGACAAAGCCTGCCGCCCGATAACGCACGATGCCCTGGCGCAGGCCCAGCACGGCGCCAAGGCCGGCAGCCAGGCCCACGGCCAACAGGCCGACGGGCGCCGCCTCGACCATGCTCAGGCCGAGGCCGAAGACCAGCAGCGGCACCGCAAGGATGCCGCCGCCGGCTCCGGTCAGGGCCAGGATGGCGCCAACCAGCAGGCCCAGGCCGCCGCCAATGAGGGTGTGTTCGTTCATGCCGGGGGAGAGTCCTTGATCAACAGGTTGCCCAGCCGTTGGCCGTTGCCAGCCGGCGGTCGGGCGATGGGTGAGTGTGCAGCGTCAGCCCGGGGCAGCGTGGCGGGGTCAAAGGGCATTCAGGGGGATCTTCAAGTAGCGCACGCCGTTGTCTTCCGGCTCGGGGAACTGGCCGCTGCGCATATTGACCTGCACCGACGGCAGGATCAGCACTGGCATCTCCAGGGTCGCGTCGCGGGCTTCGCGCATGGCGACGAACGCGTTTTCGTCGATGCCGTCCTGGAGGTGGATGTTGTGGGCGCGCTGCTCGGCCACGGTGCTCATGTACTGTAATTCGCGGCCATTGGGCAGGTAGTCGTGGCACATGAACAGCCGGGTCTGGGCGGGCAGGGCGAGGATCTTGCCGATGGAGCGGTACAGGGTCCGGGCGTCGGCGCCGGGGAAGTCGCAGCGGGCGGTGCCATAGTCCGGCATGAACAGGGTATCGCCGACAAAGGCCACCTGTTCTTCGCCTGTTTGCACCAGGTAAGTCATGCACGCCGGGGTGTGGCCCGGGGTGTGCAGGGCACGGGCCTGGAGCTGGCCGATGGTGAAGCTCGCACCGTCCTCCAGCAGCACGTCGAACTGGCTGCCGTCCCGGGCAAAGTCCTGGCCTTCGTTGAACAGCTCGCCAAACACCTGCTGCACCCGGGTGATGTGCTTGCCGATGGCCACCCGGGCACCCAGTTGCTGCTTGAGGTACGCGGCGGCTGACAGGTGATCGGCGTGCACGTGGGTCTCGAGAATCCATTCCACCTCGGCACCCAGCTCACGCACCCTGGCCAGCAGGCGGTCGGCGGACTCGGTGCGCGTACGCCCGGATTTCGGGTCGTAGTCCAGCACGCTGTCGATCAAGGCGCAGTGGCACGTCACCGGGTCCATGACCAGGTAACTGATGGTCCAGGTGTGGGGGTCGAAAAAGGCTTCTACACGCAAGGTGTCGCTGACGATCATGGGCTTCTCCAGGCATTGCGGGGTGCCGGCCTGAGGCGGCGATCGGGGATTGACGTGTCACTCACCGCGCCAGGCTCGCAGGCTACCCGATTCGCCAACAGGGCGCGACCGCCTCCACGCGCGGTCCTGGCCTGGGGCTGTGGGTGCCTCTGGCCGTCAACCGGTTGCACTCTGGCGTTGCGTTGCGGTCGTACCTGCATCGCCCGTCCTCAGCGCCCCGCGCCGAGGTGCCCATCCGCCTGCAGCAGGAGAGCCTATGAGCCAGGCCGTACTCGCCAAAGAAACCAACCGTCGCCAATTGCAGCAGATCATCAGCGGCCTGTCCGATGGGGTGATGCTGATCGAGGTCGACCAGACCATCCTCTGGGCCAACGACGCGGCCCTGGCCATGCATGGGGTGAAGACGGTCGGCGAACTGGGGGCCAACGCCCACGAGTACGCCCAGCGCTATGCGCTGCGTTATCGCAATAACCACTCCCTGCCCGAGCAGAATTACCCCATCAGCCGGGTGGCAGCGGGGGAGACGTTCAGCGATGTGGTGGTGGAGGTGCAGGCCGAGATCGAGGGTGAGGAGCGGCTGTGGGTGCACCGGGTGCGCAGCATGATCCTCACCGACCGCAGTGGCGAGCCGGAGTCCCTGGTGCTGATCCTCAGCGACGCCACCGACTGGGCCAGCGCCGAGCAGCGCTTCGAGAAAACCTTCAATGCCAACCCAGCGCCGGCGGTGATCTGCCGCCTCAGCGACCTGCGCTACATCAAGGTCAACCAGGGCTTTCTGGAGATGACCGGCTACACCCGCGATCAAGTCATCGGCCGCTCCGTGTATGAACTGGACGTGCTGGAGCAGGCCGAGCGCAAGGACCTGGCCATCGAGCGCCTGAATCAAGGCTCGACCATTCCGCAGATGCAGGCCGAACTGCGCCTGCCCGAGGGCGGCAGCAAGCTGGTGATCGTCGCCGGCCAGCCCCTGGACATCAACGAGGAGGACTGCATGTTGTTCTCGTTCATGGACCTGGAGCCCCGGCGCAAAGCCGAGATCGCGCTGCGGCAAAGCGAGGAGCGTTTCGCCAAATCGTTTCGCCTGAGCCCGGTGCCGACCCTGGTGTGCAGTGCCGACAGCCAGCAGATCGTCGACGTCAACGAAGCCTTCCTCAACACCACCGGCTACACCACCGAAGAGTTGTTGGGCAAACCGGTGGATGACATCGGCTTTATCGCCGACCGTGCCCAGGCGGCGCGCCTGTTCGGCACGCTGGAACGGGCCGGCACGATTCAAGGTGTGGACCTCAAGGTGCGCAAGAAAGACACCCAGGTGCTCGATTGTGTGGCTTCGGCCGACACCGTGAGCATTCAGGACAGCCCCAGCTACTTGCTGGTGCTGATGGACATCAGCGAGCGCAAGCGCACCGAGCTGGAGCTGGTGGCGGCCATCGAAGAGGTGATGAAGGATGCGTCCTGGTTCAGCCAGACCCTGATCGAAAAGCTCGCCAACGTGAAAAGCGTGAAAGCCCAGGAAGGCCCCAGCGCCTCCTTTACCGACCTGACGGCCCGGGAGCGCGACGTGCTGGGGCTGATCTGCGAAGGCCTGGCCGACAAGGAAATCGCCGCCCGCCTGCAACTGGCGCCCAACACCGTGCGCAACTACGTGGCCACGGTGTATTCCAAGCTCAATGTGCACAGCCGCAGCGCCGCCATTGTCTGGGCCCGTGAGCGCGGCTTGTTCGCCGGGGAGCGACGCGCCAGGGAACTTTAATCCCGTGCAAATGCACTGGTCCTGACAGTGCAAATGGGGCTTCTGCGTGCCCCGGGCTTTTCTTAGGCTGTGACTCTGGATCGGCGTCCCCGGACGCTTCCACCCTTCAATAGCCAAAGGAACGCCACGATGGGTCGCGAACAGATCAAAGGCACGCTGGATAAACTGGCCGGCCAGGCGCAAGGCGCTGCCGGTGAGTGGCTGGATGACGAGCAACTGCGCCTGCAGGGAGCCGCACGCCAAGCCGCCGGCCAGTTGCAGCAACGTTACGGGCAACTGCTGGATAACGCGGCGGCCAGCGTCCGCCGCCAGCCGCTGACCACGGTGGCCGTACTGGCCGGGGCAGGGCTGTTGCTCGGCCTGCTGTTGCGTCGTCGCTGATGGGGGGCGCCATGGGCATTCTTGCGCCGTTGCGCACCCGCCTGGAGCAGAGCTTCGCGCCGCTGGCCTGTGATTGCAGCCTGGTGGGCGACGGCTCCCTGACGGTGCGGTTGTACGACCGGGAAAGCGGCCGGGTGGACCTGGTGGTCAGCGGCCTCAACCCGCAGAAACTGCGCAGCGAGGACCAGTGGGCCGCGCTGATCGAGGAGCTGCGCTACGAGCTGCAAAGCAACACCCTGGGGCGCAGCACCCACAAGGCCACTCAAGACGATAGGGCGAACTCCTGAGCCGGGCTGCGGCGCGATGCTCGGCTGCAGTGCCCGGCTGTCAGTGCTCGGTCATCAAGTTGGGGCGGCAATCCAGGGACAGACGTGCGCCGCCCGATTCGCTGCTGCCCACGTCGAGTTTGAAGCCGTGCAGGTTGACGATCGCCGCGACGATCGACAGGCCCAGGCCAAAGCCGCTGTGGGCATTGCTGTCATCCACCCGATAGAACCGCTGGAACACCGCCACGCGCTCTGACGCGGGAATCCCCGGGCCGTTGTCCAGCACCTCCAGGCGTGTGCTGCCGCCATCGTCGGTGCCGCGCACAATCACTTCGCCGCCCGGCGGGGTGAACTTGATCGAGTTGCTCAACAGATTGGCCAGGGCCTCGAACAGCAAGGCGCGGTCGCCGGTGAGGCGTGGCAAGTGCTCGGGCACGTCGAGGCGCAGGGTCAATTGTCCCTCTTCGGCCAGGGGCAGGTAGAAGTCGTGCAGTTCATGCAGCAAGGGCACCGGGTCGAGCAGCACAAAGCCCGAGCGCCGCTGTTGGTCCTCCAGTTCGGAAATCCGCAACAACCCGCGAAAACGCGCCATCAACATGTCCGCCTCGGCCAGCACCTGGTCCATCTGCAGCGCCTCCGGGGAACCCTCGGCGGCCTGTTGCTGGATCCGGTACAACTGCGCCCGCAGGCGGGTCAGCGGGGTGCGCAGGTCGTGGGCAATGTTGTCGCACACGCCTTTGACTTCATGCATCAGGCGCTCGATGCGTTCGAGCATGGCGTTGACGATGGCCGCCAGCATGTCCAGCTCATCACGGCGGTTGGACAGCGGCAGGCGGTGGGTCAGGTCGCCAGTGACGATGGCCTCGGCGCTGGCCTGCAACTGGCGAATCCGCCGCAACGGCCGGCGCCGGAGCAGGTGCCAGCCGGCGATCCCGGGAATGATGGTCAGGGACACGCCCCACAGCAGCGCATGCAGAATGATCCGGGTCACGGCGAACAACGAGCCGTTGTCGCGCACCAGCAACAGCCAGCGACCGTCCTGGGTGTGGGTGGCGATGGCGTCGCAACTGTCTTGGGGCAGGTCCGGGTCGTCGGAGTCGATGCAGTTCTTCAGCTCATGGATTTGCCCATCGAGGATCAGGCCCTCGGGGATTTCGCGGATCGGCCCGCTGAGGTGCCGGCGTTGTTCGTCGAACAGCCCGTAGGCGTCGATGCCGCGCATGTCGAAGGTCATGCTGGTGGCCAGGGCCTCCACCAGTTGTTCGCCCTGGAAGCGTGAGAACAGGTGCTGGCGTTGCATCAGCGAGTGCTTGGCCAGGGTGTCCAGGTAGCCGGAAACTTCGTAATACATGACCCCCATGAGCAGGCCGCTCCAGGCCACGAACAGCGAACTGTAGAGCGCCAGCAGGCGGCTGCTGGAAGAGCGCCAGCCCTTAGAGGGGTTCAGCAATGACATAGCCCGAGCCTCGCACGGTACGGATCAGCGGGGTCATGCCGGGCGGGTCGATCTTCTTGCGCAAGCGGCCGATGTGCACGTCGATCAGGTTGGTGCCGGGGTCGAAGTGGTAGCCCCAGACTTCCTCGAAAATCATCATCCGCGAGAGGATCTGCCCAGTGTTGCGCATCAGGAATTCCAGCAGCTTGTACTCGGTGGGCAACAGGCTCAGCAGTTGTTCGGCACGGGTCGCTTCGCGGCTGATGAGGTTCAGTTCCAGGTCGGCCACCCGCAGGCAGGTTTCAAATTCCTTGACCGTGCTCTTGCGCCGCAGCAGCACCTCGACCCGGGCCGCCATCTCGTCGGACGCAAAGGGCTTGGTCAGGTAGTCGTCACCGCCGGCGCGCAGGCCGCGCACCCGCTCATCGACATCGGAGAGGGCGCTGATCATCAGGATCGGCGTGGCCACCCCAATGGTGCGCAGGGTGGTGACGATGGCCAGGCCGTCCAGCTCGGGGAGCATGCGGTCCAGGGTGATCAGGTCGTAGTCGCCGCTGACGGCGCGCACCAGGCCTTCGCGACCGTTGTCCACCCAGTCCACGTCGAGGCCGTGGCTGCTCAGTTCGGCGACTATTTCCCGGGCGGTCACGGCGTCGTCTTCGATGGTCAGAATGCGGGTCATAGGATGTACCTGGTTGGGAATTCATGACTCAGGCGGGCATTTTGCCAAGAAACGCTGTGGCGGTTCCTAAAAAAACTTTCATGTTGCCGAAGAGGGGGCAGCCGGTTGCCAGCGCCGCAGGCTGAGCGGGCGTTAGCAAGCGGCATGAGCTGTCTCTGAACCACCGATTGAAACAACCAGCGTCACCGTGCAGAACGCCCGCCGTTGCGGGCGATGGACGGCAAAATGCACGGTGATCGATCGGTTTGTTTTTGTAACATGTTGAATTTAAAAGAGTTGTTTTATTGGCTCGGCTGGCACGGTGGCTGCAAATCTACCTTCGAGACTTGTAACACCATTTTTCTGCCTGGAGCCGAACAACAATGAATAGATCCTCTGATACCTATCTGCCTGCCGTGGATGAGTCGAGCAGCCGCTCGGGCGTGTCCTGGGGCGCGATATTCGCCGGTGCGGCGGCCGCTGCGGCCGTGTCGCTGATTTTGATCCTGCTGGGCTTCGGCCTGGGCTTTTCGGCCGTGTCGCCCTGGGCCAACGAGGGCATCAGTGCCAAGGGCCTGGGAATCTCGACGATCGTCTGGCTAGCGTTGACGCAGATTCTGGCGTCGGGCCTGGGCGGCTACATCGCCGGTCGGCTGCGGGTGAAGTGGGCCAACATGCACGGTGACGAGGTCTATTTCCGCGACACCGCCCACGGCTTCCTGGCCTGGGCCGTCGCGACCCTGGTCACCGCTACCCTGGTGGTCGGCTCGGTTGGCAGCCTGATCAGTGGCGGTGTGCAGGCCGGTGCCAGCGTGGCGTCCGGTGCCGCCAGTGCTGTGACCCAAGTGGCTGGCAGCGCGGCTGCCAACACCAATGGCGATCAGTACGGCTACTTCGTCGACAGCCTGTTTCGCGATGACCGCCCAGTGGCCGTCAGTGATGACGCCGCCCGCGGCACCGTGACGCGGATTTTCGTCCGCACCCTGGGCAACGACGGGCAACTGGCGCCTGAAGACCGCAGCTACCTGGCGCAACTGGTAGCACAACGTACCAACCTGACCCAGGCCGATGCCGAACGCCGGGTCGACGAGGTGTTTGCCAAGACCCGCGCCGCCGTCGAGGAAGCCAAACTGGCCGCCAAGCAAGCGGCTGACACGGCTACTAAAGTCGCCGCCTGGACCTCGCTGTGGACCTTTATCTCTCTGCTGTGCGGCGCGTTCTTCGCCAGCCTGGCAGCCACCTTTGGCGGCCGCCGCCGGGATGCCGTGGTGTATCTCGAAACCGACGCCTACGTGACCACCCCCATTCGTTGATTAGAAAGGAGAACTGCCATGCGCTCACTACTCTTGTGGTTCCTCGGTGTGCCGATCCCGGTGATTATCCTGATCGCCATCTTCATGCACTGATGTACCGATGAACTGATGCACTGACCCACCTGACGCCAAGGCCGCGGCTACGCAAGTAGTCGCGGCCTTGGCGTTTCCGAGCATGGTGATGCATCAGATTCGCAACACCGCGCCGTGGCGCAGATCAATACTTTTGCCCGTGAAACCTTCTAGATTGGCCACGCTTCAGCCCTGACTGTTCAGCGGCGACGCGTTGTCGTCCTGGCCGTAAGCCGGCCTGGGACGAGCATCGGCAAGACATGGCACGGCATGAAGCTGGCAAACCCCCCTTTAATTTTCACGGATGAACACACTCATGGGTCCAACAGACCGCACCTTCGACATTCAGCCGCTGCCCCAGGCAGACATGACCATCAGCCTCAATGGCCAGCCGGTCAGCGCGGCCATTGGCGAAACCGTACTCAGCGTGATCCAGTCGCTGGGCTTGCGCCAGGTGGCGCGCAATGACCACGGGCAACTGGCCGGTGCCTATTGCGGCATGGGCGTGTGCCATTGCTGCCTGGTGCAGATCGATGGCCGGCACAAGCGCCGCGCCTGCCAGACCCTGGTCAGGCCGGGGATGCAGGTGCAGACCGCCGTCAACCGCATCGACCAGCCGGAGCACGCCCTATGAACCTCTACCCGGTGATTGTCGGCGGTGGCCCGGCGGGGATGGCCGCCGCCATCGAGTTGGCGGAGCATGGCGTGCGCAGCCTGCTTATCGACGAGGCCTCGCGCCTGGGCGGGGTGGTCTATCGCGGCCCGCTGCGGGATGGGGTGCAACTGGACTACCTGGGCCCGCGTTACTGCGAAGTACTGGCCCGGCTGCACGGCGATTTTGCCCGGCACGCATCGATGATCGAAGTCCGCCTCAACAGTCGGGTGATCGGCGCCGAAGCCACCCATTCGTTGATGGTGCTCGACGCCGACGAACAACTGCATGAAGTGGCCTATCCGCAACTGTTGCTGGCTGCCGGTTGCCATGAGCGCAGCGTGCCGTTCCCCGGCTGGACCCTGCCCGGGGTGATGTTGCTGGGCGGTTTGCAGTTGCAGATCAAAAGCGGCGTGGTCAAGCCCCAGGGGCCGGTGGTGATCGCCGGCACCGGGCCGTTGCTGCCGCTGGTGGCTTGCCAACTGCACGCCGCCGGTGTGGCGGTGGCGGGGGTCTACGAGGCCAGCGCCTTCGGCAAGATTGCCAAGCAGAGCCTGGCCCTGCTGAACAAACCGCAGCTATTCCTCGACGGCCTGAGCATGCTCGCCTACCTCAAACTGCACCGCATCAGCCTGCGCTACGGCTGGGGCGTGGTCGAGGCACAGGGCGAAGGCGGAGTGGCCTGTGTGCGGGTGGCGCCGTATTCGGCCGATTGGCAGCCGGACCTGGCCCGGGCCGAGGACGTGGCCGCCCAGACCCTGGCGGTGGGCTACGGCTTTATCCCAAGGACCCAGCTCAGCCAGCAGATGGGCCTGGAACACGGCTTCAGCGATGACGGCTACCTGCGGGCCACGGCCGATATCTGGCAGCAGAGCAGCGAGTCGCACATCCACCTGGCCGGTGACATGGGCGGGATCCGCGGGGGCGAGGCCGCCATGCTCGCCGGGCGGATTGCGGCGTTGTCGATCCTGGTCCAGCGCGATGTGCTGAGCAGCGAAAGCGCCTTGCAGCGGCGTCAGGTGCTGCTCAACAAGCTGGGAGCGATTGTGCGCTTTCGCGCCGCCGTGGACCGCTACACCGAGCGGGGCAGTGGCCAGACCAGCCTGCCGGCGGCCGATACCGTGATCTGCCGGTGCGAGCACGCCACCCGGGGCGATATCGACCTGGCGTTGTCCCAGGGCGTGCAGGACATGGCCAGCCTGAAAATGCGCACCCGGGTCAGCATGGGCGATTGCCAGGGGCGCATGTGCGTCGGCTATTGCAGCGACCGCCTGCGCCAGGCCACCGGGCGCCAGGATGTCGGCTGGCTGCGGCCGCGCTTCCCCCTGGACCCGATTCCGTTCTCGGCGTTTTCCCCACTTGGCAAGGATGCTTCGACCCATGAGTAAGTTCTACGACGTGATTATTGCTGGCGGCGGTGTGATCGGCGCCTCTTGTGCGTACCAGCTGTCCAAGCGCAAACACCTCAAGGTCGCGCTGATTGACGCCAAGCGCCCGGGCAACGCGACCCGCGCCTCGGCCGGCGGCCTGTGGGCCATCGGCGAGTCGGTGGGCCTGGGCTGCGGGGTGATTTTCTTTCGCATGATGTCGGCCAACCGTAAGCGTGAGGCCGCAGGCTCGGCGGTGGTGGTCGATGCCACCACACCGCATATCCTGCCGCAGTCGTTCTTCGACCTCGCCCTGCAATCCAATGCGCTGTACCCGCAGCTGCACCGCGAGCTCAAGGGCTTGCACGGGATGGATTTCAAGTTCGAGGAAACCGGTCTCAAGTTTGTGATCTACGACGATGAGGACCGGCTTTATGCCGAGCACATCGTCGGCTGCATCCCGCACCTGGCTGACCAGGTGCGCTGGCTGGACCAGGCGGCGCTGCGGGCCGCCGAGCCCAATGTCAGCCAGGAGGCCCAGGGCGCCCTGGAGTTTCTCTGCGATCACCAGGTCAACCCGTTCCGCCTGGCCGATGCCTACACCGAGGGCGCGCGGCAGAACGGTGTCGACCTGTACTTCAACACCAACGTCAACGAGGTGCTGCATCAAGGCACCCGGGTCAGGGGCGTGCGCACCGACGCGGCCGGGCTGTTCAGTTGCGACACCCTGATCAACGCCACCGGGGCCTGGGCTGCGGAGCTGAGCCGGATGGCCACGGGCGTGAGCATTCCGGTGAACCCGGTCAAGGGCCAGATCCTCCTCACCGAGCGCATGCCCAAGCTGCTCAACGGCTGCCTGACCACCAGCGATTGCTACATGGCGCAAAAGGACAACGGCGAGATCCTGATCGGCAGCACCACCGAAGACAAAGGTTTCGACGTCAGCACCACCTACCCGGAAATCAACGGCCTGGTGCAGGGGGCGGTGCGCTGCATTCCGCAGTTGGCCCAGGTCAACCTGAAACGCTGCTGGGCCGGCTTGCGCCCGGGCTCGCCGGATGAGCTGCCGATCCTCGGGCCGATGACCGGGGTCCAGGGTTACCTCAATGCCTGCGGGCACTTTCGCACCGGCATCCTGACGTCGGCCATCACCGGGGTGCTGCTGGACAAACTGGTGAACGACGAGCCGCTGCCGCTGGATATCACGCCGTTCCTGGCCGAGCGCTTCGGCCTGGTGTCTCATCTGCCGGAGCGGCCCGAGGCTGTCCCAGCCTAAGCCTGTCGCGGCGTTTGCGCGCCGCGAGTTTCAGCGTCTTGCACGCCGTGGGGGCGGGCTATGCTGCTGAGCATCGCCACTTGGCACAAAGAGGTGCCACATGGCGCTGAAACTCGCGGTAATCCTCATTGGGGGCCTGGCCGGCAACGCGCTGGCCGAGGTGCCCCACGACCCGCCGAACAGCCTGGAGAAGGCGTTTTCCATGACCGGGGTCGCGCCCAGCATCACCACGATTTTTACCACCGACTTGAGCAGCGAGGAAAAAATGCTCAAGTGGAGCCAGGCCCGGGAAGAGGCCTGCCTGTTCATCGCTTCGGACGGAGCGATTCGCGGGGTGTTTTTCGAGCAGGCCCTGGCCCGGGCCCGCAGTCTTTATCCAGCGGCGGCACTGAGTGACAGGCACTGGGCGTTGCAGTTCGCCAGCGCGCGCTGAAGCAGGCGCCTCAGTCGTCGAATCCCACCTGTTCGTGAATCTCGTCCACCTTCAATTCCAGGCGGTACGCCACGGCGATAAACAGCGCTTGGCACAGGCACAGGGTGGCGCTCAGGGAACGGAAGGCGAAGGAGCTGCCTTCATTGACCAGCAGCACACTGTTGGCGCGCTTGGCCAGGGGCGACAGGTTGCTGTCGGTGATGATCAGGGTCTTGGCCTGGTTGTGCTGGGCAATGCGCAGGCAGTGCTGGGTCTCTTTGCCATAGGGCGTGAAGCTGATGGCGATCACCAAGTCGTTGGGGCGGATGCTGCGCATCTGCTCGCGGTAGCTGCCGCCCAGGCCCGACACCAGGTGGATGCGCTTGTTGGTGTGCTGCAGGTTGTACACCAGGTAGTCGGCCACGGCGAAGGAACGGCGCACCCCGACCACGTAGATGTTGTCGGCATTGACCACCAGGTCCACGGCCTTGTCGAAGGCCACGTCATCCAGTTCCAGGCCCAGGCGCTCGATGCCCGACAGGGTGGCGTTCACGCACTCGCGGGCCAGGTCGCCGCCGCTGGCTTTCTGCGACTTGTTGGCGATCATGCTGCGGATGCGCTGCTGGTAGTTCTGTACCGGCGTGGTCTTGTGGGTGTAGGCCTCGCGAAACAGCGCCTGCATTTCACTGAAACCACTGAAACCGAAGCGCTGGGAAAAACGCACGATGGCCGAGGGGTGCACTTCACATTCCCGGGCGATGTCGCTGATCCGGTCAACCATGATCCGGTCGCTCTGCTGGCTCATGTAGCTGGCGATGCGCTTGAGCTGGCGGGGCAGGCTTTCATATTCATGGGTGATCAGTTGCAGCAGACGCTCGGCAGTGATCGGGGGGCTGTCGAGGTCGCTCTCTGGCGTGCTCTCGGTCATGGCCGGCTGATCGGTGCGGGACATAGAAAATCCTTCTGGCTTGTGCTTATGGGAACGGCCTGTGGACCCGTCCCCTGACAATAGGTGGGCAGCCGGCAGTCTACAGGGTAGGGGCCCATAAAATCTTGGGGCTGATGCTGGCCGGGGCTTTGCTGAAACGATGCACGGTGTCTGGTTCCGGCTTGAAAAAGTTTAATGGAAAAAATATTCCACGTAAAAAATTTATAGAAAAAATATTGATTGGCGCCGAGAGACGTTTTAGTCTGCATCCACCAAGAGTGCTCAGCGCCCCCAACGGCGGCGAGCACAGGCTGATAAAAATAACAGGAGCCAGCATGGGCCAGACTCGTTTTGCCAGTGGGCGTCAATTGGATCTGATTTGCCTCGGACGCCTGGGCGTCGATCTCTATGCACAGCAGGTTGGTGCGCGGCTGGAGGACGTCAGCAGCTTTGCCAAGTACCTCGGCGGCTCGTCGGCGAACATTGCCTTCGGCACCGCGCGCCTGGGCCTCAAGTCGGCGATGTTGAGCCGGGTCGGCGACGATCACATGGGGCGCTTCCTGGTGGAGTCCCTGGTGCGTGAAGGCTGTGACGTCAGCGCCATCAAGGTCGACCCGCAGCGCCTCACCGCCATGGTCCTGCTGGGCCTCAAGGACCGCGAAACCTTCCCCCTGGTGTTCTACCGCGAGAACTGCGCGGACATGGCGCTGCGCGCCGAAGACATCAACGAAGCCTTTATTGCCTCCAGCAAATCTTTGCTGATCACCGGCACCCATTTCTCCACCGACGGTGTGTACCAGGCCAGCATCCAGGCCCTGGACTATGCGGAAAAACACGGGGTCAAGCGGGTCCTGGACATCGACTACCGGCCGGTGCTCTGGGGCCTGGCGGGCAAGGCCGACGGCGAGACCCGGTTTGTCGCCGACCACCAGGTCAGCCAGCACGTGCAGAAGATCCTGCCGCGCTTCGACCTGATCGTCGGTACCGAAGAAGAATTCCTGATTGCCGGCGGCAGCGAAGACCTGCTGACGGCCTTGCGCACCGTGCGTTCCCTGAGCCGTGCAACCCTGGTGGTCAAGCTCGGCCCGCAAGGGTGCACGGTGATCCACGGCGAGATTCCGCCGCGCCTGGAAGACGGGGCGATCTACCCCGGTGTGCGTGTGGAGGTGCTCAACGTGTTGGGCGCCGGCGATGCCTTTATGTCCGGCTTCCTCAGTGGCTGGCTGGAAGACGCCAGCGATGAGCGCTGCTGCCAGTTGGCCAACGCCTGCGGCGGCCTGGTGGTGTCGCGCCATGCCTGTGCCCCGGCGATGCCGACCCGCGCCGAATTGGATTACCTGTTCAGCAGCCCGGTGCCCATTACCCGTCCCGACCAGGACCCGATCCTGCAACGCCTGCACCGGGTCACCGTGCCGCGCAAAGCCTGGAAGCAACTGTTCGTCTTTGCCTTCGACCATCGCGGGCAACTGGTGGAACTGGCGCAACAGGGGGGCCAGGACCCGGCGCGCATCAGCGTCCTCAAGCAGCTGTTTATCCAGGCGGTGGAGCGGGTCGAGCACAAGCTGGGCGAGCAGGGCGTGGAGGCCGATGTGGGGCTGCTGGCCGACCAGCGCTTCGGCCAGGACGCGCTGAATGCCGCCACCGGTCGCGGCTGGTGGGTGGCGCGCCCGGTGGAAGTCCAGGGTTCGCGGCCTCTGGCCTTCGAGCACGGGCGCTCGGTTGGCAGCAACCTGATTGCTTGGCCCAAGGAGCAGATCATCAAGTGCCTGGTGCAATTCCACCCGGACGACGAACCCTTGCTGCGCCTGGAGCAGGAGGCGCAGATCATGGGCCTGTACCAGGCGTCCCAGGTCAGCGGCCATGAGCTGCTGCTGGAAATCATCCCGCCCAAGGACCTGCCCGGCGCTCATCCCGAGGTGCTCTATCGCAGCCTCAAGCGCCTGTACAACCTGGGCATCTACCCGGCGTGGTGGAAGATCGAGGCGCAGTCGGCCGAGGAGTGGAAAAAGCTCGACGAGCTGATCCAAGAGCGCGACCCGTATTGCCGTGGCGTGGTGCTGCTGGGCCTGAATGCGTCGGCCGAGTGCCTGGCCGAGGGCTTCCGGCAAGCGAGCCACAGCCAGACCTGCCGTGGTTTTGCCGTGGGCCGCACGATTTTCCAGGAACCGAGCCGTGCGTGGCTGGCGGGCGAGATCAATGACGAAACCCTGATCCAGCAAGTCCAGGGCACCTTCGAACAACTGATCAACGCCTGGCGCAGCGCCCGCCCCCTGTAGGAGCCGGCTGGCCGGCGATCGCGGTCTGGCAGATGAGGTTGTGTGCCTGACACGACGTCATCGCTGGCAAGCCAGCTCCTACAAGTACAAGGCCGTTCTCCACGCTTTCATGAATAACAACAAAAGGTGCAGCCATGCCCGCCATCCGAATTGGCATCAACCCGATCTCCTGGAGCAACGACGACCTGCCGGCCCTGGGCGGTGAAACGCCCCTGAGCACCGCCTTGAGCGAAGGTAAGGACATCGGTTACGAAGGCTTTGAACTCAACGGCAAGTTCCCCAAGGACGCCAAGGGCGTGGGCGATGTGTTGCGCCCTTATGACCTGGCGCTGGTCTCGGGCTGGTACTCCAGCCGCCTGGCCCGGCGTTCTGTGGCGGAAGAAATCGACGCCATTGCCAGCCACGTCGAACTGCTGAAACGCAACGGCGCCTCGGTGCTGGTCTACGGCGAAGTGGCCGACTCGATCCAGGGTTCACCGGTGCGCCTGATCGAGCGCCCGCGCTTTCACAGCGAACAGGCCTGGCAGGATTACGCCGACAAACTCACAGAGCTGGCGCGCTTCACCCTGTCCCAGGGCGTACGCCTGGCGTATCACCACCATATGGGCGCCTACGTCGAGTCCCCGGCGGACATCGACAAGCTGATGAGCCTGACCGGCGAGGAAGTCGGCCTGCTGTTCGATTCGGGCCACTGCTACATGGGCGGTGGCGAACCCCTGGAGGTGCTGCGCAAGCATATCCAGCGCGTCTGTCACGTGCACTTCAAGGACGTGCGCAAGCCGGTGGTGCAACTGGCGCGCAACAACCTGTGGAGCTTCCCGGATTGCATCGTCAACGGCACCTTCACCGTGCCCGGCGATGGCGACATCGACTTTGCCGCCTTGCTCGATGTGCTGCTGGCCGCCGACTACCACGGCTGGCTGGTGGTGGAAGCCGAGCAGGACCCGGCCGTGGCGCCGAGCTACGTCTACGCGAAAAAAGGTTACGACACCCTGCGGGCCCTGCTGGACGCCGGCCTGCAACGTACGAGGACTACCCAATGAGCCTGCTGGTTAAAAGCGCCGCCAAGGGCCGGACCATGGTCCAGCTGCAAGAGGGCGCCCTGGAGTATGTGGGGTTCAGTGCCTACCGCCTGAGCCTGGGGGAAAGCCTGCCGGTCAGCGCCGGCGACAAGGAGCTGTGCCTGGTGCTGCTCAGCGGCCGCATCGACGTACAGGGCGAAGCCCCCCAGGGCGCCTTCAAGTGGGACAACCTGGGCGACCGGCAATCGGTGTTCGAAGACAAATCACCCTTTGCCGCCTACCTGCCGCCGGGCAGCCAGGCCCAGGTCACCGCCTTGAGCGACGTGCAGATCGCCGTGTGTGCCGCCCCGGGTGATGCCGCCGCTGGCCTCGGCCCACGGCTGATCCGCCCGGAGCAGTGCAAGCGCAGCGTGCGCGGCAAGGGCGCCAATACCCGCTATGTCTGCGACATCCTGCCCGACAGCGAGCCGGCCCATTCCCTGCTGGTGGTGGAGGTGCGCACGCCGTCCGGGCATTCCTCCAGCTACCCGCCGCACAAGCACGACACCGATGACTTGCCGCACCAGAGCTTTCTGGAAGAGACCTATTACCACCAGGTCAACCCGCCCCAGGGCTTTGTCTTCCAGCGGGTCTACACCGACGACCGCAGCATCGACCAGGCCATGGCCGTGGAAAACAGCGACCTGGTGGTGGTGCCCAAGGGGTATCACCCGGTCAGCGTGCCTTACGGCTACGAGTCTTATTACCTGAACGTCATGGCCGGGCCGAAGCGGGTCTGGCAGTTCCATAACGACCCGCAGCACAGCTGGCTGCTGGATCTCTGAACCCCCGAGTTTCTGAAGCCCTGACTTGCTGGAAACTGAATTTCTGAATTGAGACTGCAACCTTTCACGGAGAACAAGAACAATGAGCGATACCCCGGTAATAGGTCATTACATCGGCGGCCAGGTGCAGGACGCCGGCGAGCGTTTCAGCCAGGTGTTCAACCCGGCAACGGGTGCGGTCCAGGCCCGTGTTGCCCTGGCCAGCCAGAAGACCGTGGACGAAGCTGTGGCCTCGGCGCTGAAGGCCTTCCCGGCCTGGTCCGAACAGTCCTCCCTGCGCCGCGCGCGGGTGATGTTCAAGTTCAAGGAACTGCTGGACCAGCACCACAAGGAACTGGCGCAGATCATCACCCGTGAGCACGGCAAGGTGCTGTCCGACGCCATGGGCGAGGTGACCCGTGGCATCGAGATCGTCGAGTACGCCTGTGGCGCGCCGAACCTTTTGAAAACCGATTTCAGCGACAACATCGGTGGCGGCATCGATAACTGGAACCTGCGCCAGCCCCTGGGCGTGTGCGTCGGGGTCACGCCGTTCAACTTCCCAGTGATGGTGCCGCTGTGGATGATCCCCATTGCCCTGATCACCGGCAACTGCTTCATCCTCAAACCGTCCGAACGCGACCCGTCCGCCAGCCTGCTGATGGCACGCCTGCTGACGGAAGCCGGGTTGCCCGAGGGGGTATTCAACGTGGTCCAGGGCGACAAGAGCGCCGTGGACGGCTTGCTCCAGCACCCGGACATCGAGGCGATTTCCTTTGTCGGTTCGACGCCGATTGCCGAGTACATCCACCAGCAGGCCAGCGCCCGAGGCAAGCGTGTGCAGGCCCTGGGTGGGGCCAAGAACCATATGATCGTGATGCCCGACGCCGACCTGGACCAGGCCGCCGACGCACTGATCGGTGCGGCCTACGGCTCGGCTGGCGAGCGCTGCATGGCGATCTCCATCGCCGTGGCGGTGGGTGACGTGGCCGACGAATTGATCGCCAAGCTGCTGCCGCGCATCGACCAGCTCAAGGTCGGCAACGGCTTGCAGGGCGACAGCGACATGGGGCCGCTGGTGACCGCCGAGCACAAGGCCAAGGTTGAAGGTTTTATCGACCAGGGCGTGGCCCAGGGTGCGGAGTTGCTGGTGGACGGTCGCGGCTTCAAGGTGCCGGGGGCGGAGCAGGGCTTTTTTGTCGGCGCCACCCTGTTCGATCACGTCACCACCGAGATGAGCATCTACCAGCAGGAAATCTTCGGGCCGGTGCTGGGCATTGTGCGGGTGCCCGACTTTGCCAGCGCAGTGGAGCTGATCAACGCCCATGAATTCGGCAATGGCGTGTCCTGCTTCACCCGCGACGGCGGCGTGGCCCGGGCCTTTGCCCGCACCATCAAGGTGGGCATGGTCGGCATCAACGTACCGATCCCGGTGCCCATGGCCTGGCACTCCTTCGGCGGCTGGAAGCGTTCGCTGTTTGGCGACCACCATGCCTACGGCGAGGAAGGTGTGCGCTTCTACAGCCGCTACAAGAGCGTGATGCAGCGCTGGCCCGACAGCATCGCCAAGGGCCCGGAATTCAGCATGCCGACGGCCAAGTAACCTTTTCAACGCGATGGATTTTGGAGAACAACAAGAATGAGCCAGCCCCTGCGTTTCGCCCTGAATCGTATGGTTGCACCGCGTTTGTCACTGCCGGAGTTTATCGACCTGGCGGTGACGCTGAAGGCCGATGCCATTGAGATCCGCAACGACCTTGCGGGCGTGGAAATCGAGGACGGCACGCCGCCGGAACGGGTCCGCGAATTGTGCGCGGCCCAGGGCATCAAGGTGTTGTCGATCAACGCCCTGTACCCCTTCGACGTGTGGAACGACGAACGTCGCCAACAGACCCTGAAACTCGCCGCCTATGCCCGTGCCTGCGGGGCCGAAGGGCTGGTGATGTGCCCGCTCAATGACCGTGCCGACCCGCGCACTGAGGCCCAGCGCATCAGCGGTTTGCGCACCGCTTTGAGCGAGCTGGCGCCGATCCTGAGGGATCACGGCCTACTGGGGTTTATCGAGCCCCTGGGCTTCGAAGAATGCTCACTGCGCCGCAAGCGTACGGCGGTGGACGCGATCCGGGCCATCGGCGGCCTGGACGTGTTCCGCCTGGTGCACGACACCTTCCACCACCACTTGGCCAGCGAGCATGAATTCTTCCCCGAGCTGACCGGGCTGGTGCACATCTCCGGTGTCGAGGACCGTGAAGCGCCGCTCAACAGCATTCGCGACGGCCATCGGGTGCTGGTGGGCGAGGCGGACATCCTCGGCAATGCAGCGCAGATCGACACCCTGCTGAGCAGTGGCTACAGCGGCTACCTGTCGTTCGAACCCTTTGCCGAGAGTGTGCACGGGCTGGCGGATATCCAGCAGGCGATTGGCGCGAGCATTGCCCACCTGCAGCAATCCCTGACTTGACGCCGCCCTCGTGTAGGAGCCGGCTTGCCGGCGAAGGGACCCTTGCATGGGGCGCAAACCTTGAGGGTGCTTTCGCTGGCAAGCCAGCGCCTACAGGTCCGTTGGCCTCACATCATGAATAAGGTGCAAACCATGAGTACGACACGCTTGACCATGGCCCAGGCCCTGGTGAAATTCCTCGATAACCAATACGTCGAGGTGGATGGGGTCCAGAGCAAGTTCATCGCTGGGGTCTTCACCATTTTCGGCCACGGCAACGTGCTCGGCCTGGGCCAGGCCCTGGAGCAGGATAGTGGCGACCTGGTGGTGCACCAGGGCCGCAACGAGCAGGGCATGGCCCACGCTGCCATCGGTTTCGCCAAGCAGCACCTGCGGCGCAAGATCTACGCCTGCAGCTCTTCGGTGGGCCCCGGCGCGGCCAATATGCTGACCGCGGCGGCCACCGCCACCGCCAACCGTATTCCCTTGCTGTTGCTGCCTGGGGACGTTTACGCCAGCCGCCAGCCGGACCCGGTGCTGCAACAGATCGAACAGTTCCATGACCTGAGCATCAGCACCAACGATGCCTTCAAGGCCGTGAGCAAATATTGGGACCGCATCAACCGCCCCGAGCAACTGATGAGCGCGGCGATCCACGCCATGCGTGTGCTCACCGACCCGGCGGAAACCGGCGCCGTGACCCTGGCATTGCCCCAGGATGTGCAGGGCGAAGCCTACGATTACCCGGACTACTTCCTCGCCAAGCGCGTGCATCGCATCGACCGCCGCCCTGCCACCGAGGCCATGCTCGGCGATGCTCTGGCGCTGCTCAAGGGCAAGCGCAAACCGCTGATTATCTGTGGCGGCGGGGTCAAGTATTCCGGGGCCAACCGGGCGTTGCAGGCCTTTGCCGAACGCTTCGGCATCCCCTTTGCCGAAACCCAGGCGGGCAAGAGCGCGGTGGTCTCCGAGCACCCGTTGAACGTCGGCGGGATCGGCGAGACCGGCTGCCTGGCGGCCAACCTGTTGGCCAAGGACGCCGATCTGATCATCGGCATCGGCACTCGCTACACCGACTTCACCACGTCCTCGAAGTGGCTGTTCCAGCACCCCGAGGTGGAGTTCCTCAACCTCAATATCAGCCCCTGCGACGGCCTCAAGCTGGATGGCGTGCAGTTGCTGGCCGATGCCAAGGTCGGCTTGCAGGCCCTGAGTGAAACCCTGGGCCGCAGCGGCTACCAGGCGGCCTGGGGCGGGCAGATCACTGACGCTAAGGCCCAGTTGGAGGCCGAGGTGGACCGGGTTTACCAGGTGCAGTACCAGGACGATGGTTTTGTCCCGGAGATCAACGACCACATGGACCCGGCGGTGCTGCGGGAATTCATCGAGCTGACCGGCTCCTGCCTGACCCAGAGCCGGGTGCTCGGGGTGCTCAACCAGGCCTTGCCCGAGGATGGCATCATCGTCGCCGCCGCCGGCAGCCTGCCCGGCGACCTGCAGCGCAGCTGGCGCAGCAAGGGGGTCAACACCTACCACGTGGAATACGGTTATTCGTGCATGGGCTACGAGGTCAACGCGGCCCTGGGGGTCAAGCTCGCCGAGCCGGATCGCGAGGTGTACGCCCTGGTGGGCGACGGCTCCTACCTGATGCTGCACTCGGAGCTGGCGACCTCGATCCAGGAACGCCGCAAGATCAACGTGGTGCTGCTGGACAACATGACCTTCGGCTGCATCAACAACCTGCAGATGGAACACGGCATGGACAGCTTCGGCACCGAGTTCCGCTACCGCAACCCCGAGACCGGCAAGCTCGATGGCGGCTTTGTGCCGGTGGACTTCGCCATGAGCGCCGCGGCCTACGGCTGCAAGACCTACAAGGTCAGCACCGAGGAGCAACTGCTGGCGGCCCTGGCCGATGCGCGCACCCAGACGGTCTCGACCCTGATCGACATCAAGGTCCTGCCCAAGACCATGATCCACAAGTACCTGTCCTGGTGGCGGGTGGGCGTGGCCCAGGTGTCCACCAGCGAGCGCACCGATGCGGTAGCCAAGACCCTTAATGAACGCCTGGCCAAGGCCCGGCAGTACTGATTGCTCTGCAACGAACAACAACAGGAGTATCTGCATGTCTTTGAAACTTGGTGTTATCGGTACCGGCGCCATCGGCCAGGATCACATCCGTCGTTGCAGCCAGACCCTGCTCAACAGCCAGGTGGTGGCGGTCACCGACATCAACCTGGCGTCGGCGGCCAAGGTGGTCAGCGACCTCAAGCTCACTGCCGAGGTCTACCCGGACGGCCACGCGCTGATCAAGGCGCCGGACGTCGACGCGGTGCTGGTCACCTCCTGGGGCCCGAGTCACGAGGAGTTCGTGTTGGCGGCGATTGCCGCGGGCAAGCCGGTGTTCTGTGAAAAACCCCTGGCGGTGACCGCCGCGGGCTGCCGCCGCATCGTCGACGCCGAAGTGGCTCACGGCAAGCGCTTGGTGCAGGTGGGTTTTATGCGCCCCTACGATTCGGGTTACCAGGCCTTGAAGGCGGTGATCGACAGCGGGCAGATCGGCGAGCCGCTGATGCTGCACTGTGCCCACCGCAACCCGCGGGTGGGTGAGAACTACAAGACCGACATGGCCATCACCGACACCCTGATCCATGAACTGGACGTACTGCGCTGGCTGCTGGCTGACGACTACGTGTCGGTGCAAGTGGTGTTCCCGCGCAAGACCAGCAAGGCCCACGCCCATTTGAAAGACCCACAGATTGTGCTGCTGGAAACCGCCCGTGGTACGCGCATTGACGTCGAGGTGTTCGTCAACTGCCAGTACGGCTACGACATCCAGTGCGAAGTGGTGGGGGAGAGCGGCATCGCCAAGCTGCCGGAGCCGTCCCAGGTGCAATTGCGCAGCGAAGCCAAGTTGTCCAACGCCATCCTGATGGATTGGAAGGACCGCTTTATTGCTGCCTATGACGTGGAGTTGCAGGCCTTTATCGACGGCGTGCGCGCCGGCCAGGTGGGCGGACCGTCGGCCTGGGACGGCTTTGCCGCCGCCGTGGCGGCCGATGCCTGCATCGAAGCACAGGGCAGCGGCCAGATCGTCAAGATCGACCTGCCAGACCGCCCGCGGTTCTACGGCTAACCCCCACTCTGTAGGAGCCGGCTCGCCGGCGAGGGGCCTTCGGATGCTGTGCACGCTTGAAGGCGCTTTCGCTGGCAAGACAGCGCCTACGGAGGGGCACGATTGTTAATTTGGGAGGCTGTCACTGTGCGTATTGCATTAGACCCCTACATGTACCGCCATCTGCCTCTGGGCAAGATGACCGACAAGGCCGCCGAGCTGGGCTACGACTACATCGAGCTGTCGCCCCGTGAAGACTTCATGCCGTTCTACAAGGCGCCCCGGGTCGACCGGGCGCGGATCAAGGAATTTCGCAAGGCCCTGAGCGACAGCGGCGTGCAGCTCTCGTCCCTGTTGCCGATGTACCACTGGGCCAGCGCCGACGAAGGCCTGCGGGTGGCGGCGGTGCGCAACTGGAAGCGGGCGATCCAGATTGCCGTGGAGATGGACTGCGAGCTGGTCAACACCGAGTTCACCGGCCAGTCGGACAACCCGCTGGTGTGTGAAAACCAGTTCATGCGTTCCATGGACGAGTTGATGCCGGAGTTCGAGCGCGAAGGCATCAAGCTCGATATCCAGGCCCACCCCTATGATTTCTGCGAGCGCAACAACGAGTCGGTGGACATCATTCGCGGTCTGGATCGCGACTGGATCAACTACCTCTACGCCGCGCCCCACACCTTCTTCTACGACGACGGCAAAGGCGACATCGCCTCGATGCTCAAGTACGCGGGCTCCAAACTCAGCCACTTGATCATCGCCGACACCTACAACCACCGGGCGTCGTCCAACCTGCGCTACATCGTCAACCCACCGGGCGTCACCGCCACCGTGCACCAGCACCTGGACATCGGTCAGGGTGAGGTGGATTGGGACGCGTTCTTCGGCACCCTGCGCGAGATCCAGTTCGACGGCATCGCCACGGTGTCGGTGTTCGCCTGGGAAGACCGCCCGGATCAGTCCAACCTGATGATGCTGGAACGGATCAAAAGCGAATTGTGCCGGTAGCGGCTTGCTGTGTAGCAGCCGGCTTGCCGGCGAAGGGGCCTGCGGGTGGTGTGAATGCCTTAAGGACGCTTTCGCTGGCAAGCCAGCTCCTACATGGGGTGGCGTGGAAATCTCTGTTGTAGGAGCCGGCTTGCCGGCGAAGGGGCCTGCGGTTGGTGTGAATGCCTTGAGGACGCTTTCGCTGGCAAGCCAGCTCCTACGAGGGTTGGCGCGAGGTGGGCGATGGTGGGGAATGAATGGATGGAGGCTCTATGCGTATAGGTTTGGTGGGTTACGGCCATGGCGGTCGTCATTTTCATGCGCCACTGATTGCCAGTCTGGCCGGTGCGAGTTTTGTGGGGGTGGTGACTCGCTCCGCAGAACGCCGGCGGTTGTTGGCGGCGGATCACCCGGGGGTGAGGGCATTCGACAGCATGGGCCAGTTGGCAGAGGCGGGGGTCGATGCCCTGGTGATTTCCACGCCCCTGGACGGGCGCCGGCCTGGTGCTCGAAGCCATTGAACGGGGCATCGCCGTGGTCAGCGACAAACCCTTCGCCGCCGATGCGGCCCAGGCCGAGGGAATGATCCAAGCCGCCGCTGCGCGTCGGGTGCCGCTCAGCGTCTATATGAACCGGCGCTGGGATTCGGACTTCCTGACCTTGCGCAAACTCATCGACAGCGGCGCGCTGGGCCGGATCACCCGCTACGAGTCGCGGGTCGAGCGTTATGCCCCGCAATCCGTGGGCAATGCCAGTGGCGGTGGGTTCCTGCGGGACCTGGGCAGCCATCTGGTGGACCAGGCCCTGCAGTTATTCGGGCCGGTGGCTCGGGTCTATGCCGAGCTGCAGTACACCCCTGAAGAAGCCGTGGTTGACCACGGCTTTTTTGTTTCCCTGACCCACGCCAACGGCGTGGTTTCGCATTTATGGGGCAGTTGCCTGCAAAACAGCCAGGCCCCGCGTTTTCGGGTCAGCGGCACCGCCGGTTGTTACACGGTCGACGGCCTCGACGGCCAGGAGCAGGCGTTGGTGGCGGGTCGCTCGCCGAAAACGGAGGGCGAACGCTGGGGCGTGGAGGAGCATCGGCGCTGGGGCTGGTTCGAACAGGGGGATGAGCGCGAGCGCGTAACTTCGGAGCGAGGTGCCTGGCAGCAGTTCTATCAGCAGCTGCAACAGGCCCTGGAAGGCCAGGGCGCGCTGCCGGTCCCGGCCGCCGACGCGTTGGCCACCACCCAGGTGCTAGACGCCGCGCGCTTGAGTGCGCAGCAGTCTCGGGTGGTATCGATGACGACGTTTTCCGAGGGAAAAACAGTTTTAGAATAAAATTCTAAAATGAGTTGATATAGAAATTATTTTCCAATAAAGTCATTTCCAGGTTGCCGACTAGCTAGGTTCCAAACCCCTCAAGCACGCCTTGAGACCGGTGCGGGCCGACCAACAAAAACAAACAGGTACCGTCGATGAAAACCTTCAAATCTGTTGTACAGGCTGTACGTTCATTGTTTCGCCATCCTCACGCGCCGGCCGCCGTTTTGCCTCGGGCCAGCCGTTCTGCCGTCCTCCTGACTTGCCTCGGCTTCCTGTGCGAAGAGCGCAACGGTTCACTGGTGTGCTGCGTACCCGGTGCCCCCATCGTGCATCTGCCGCTCTGAGTTTTTTCTGCGCTTTATCCATAAAACCTACAAGAATGTGGAGAAAGACCTTTTATGAACACCAAGATCCGTTTTGCCTCGCTTGCGCTGTCGATGATGCTGGCCAGTGGCGCCGCGCTCGCCGACATCAAGATTGGCGTGAGCATGTCGCAGTTCGATGACACCTGGCTGACCTATCTGCGTGAGTCGATGGACCAGAAAGCCAAGTCCCTGCCCGATGGCGTCAAGCTGCAGTTCGAAGACGCCCGCAGCGATGTGGTCAAGCAATTGAGCCAGGTCGAGAACTTCATCAGCCAGAAAGTCGACGCGATCGTGGTCAACCCGGTGGACACTGCCGCCACCAAGAAAATTACCGAGGCCGCGGTGAAGGCCGGCATTCCCCTGGTGTACGTCAACCGCCGCCCGGATGACCTGAACCTGCCCAAGGGTGTGGTGACCGTGGCTTCCAACGACCTGGAAGCCGGGAAAATGCAGATGCAGTACCTGGCCGACAAAATGGGTGGCAAGGGTGACATCGTGATCCTGCTGGGCGACTTGGCGAACAACTCCACCACCAACCGCACCAAAGGGGTCAAGGACGTCCTGACCCAATACCCGGGCATCAAGGTCGATCAGGAACAAACCGGCATCTGGTCCCGCGACAAGGGCATGACCCTGGTCAACGACTGGCTGACCCAGGGCCGCAAGTTCGACGCGGTGGTGTCCAACAACGATGAAATGGCCATCGGCGCCTCCATGGCGCTGAAGCAGGCCGGGGTCGAGAAGGGCAGTGTGCTGATCGCCGGTGTCGACGGCACCCCGGATGGCTTGCGTGCAGTGAAGAAGGGCGACCTGGCGGTCTCGGTGTTCCAGGATGCCAAGGGCCAGGCGGACGGTTCCATCGATACTGCGGTGAAGATGATCAAGCATGAGCCGGTGGAGTCGGCGGTGTGGGTTCCGTATCGTCTGATCACCCCGGAAAACGTCGATCAGTTCAAGTAACGCTGCTCACTTTCCAGAGCTGTTCCATAACAACAATAAGTGGCAAGGCGGCCCCGGGCAGCCTTGCCGATGGAGTACCTGATCATGTTCGCTTCCGCGACTGCTTCGAGCACCCCGCTGGCGGGTATCCAGCCCGCCGCCACGTCGATTGAAGAACCGTATCTGCTGGAAGTCATCAACGTCAGCAAGGGCTTTCCCGGCGTTGTCGCCCTGTCCGATGTGCAGTTGCGGGTGCGCCCGGGAACGGTGCTGGCGCTGATGGGCGAGAACGGCGCCGGCAAGTCCACCCTGATGAAAATCATTGCCGGCATCTACCAGCCGGACGCTGGCGAGTTGCGCCTCAAGGGCCGGCCGGTGGTGTTCGAGACGCCCCTGGCGGCCCTGCAATCGGGCATCGCCATGATCCACCAGGAACTCAACCTGATGCCGCACATGAGCATCGCCGAGAACATCTGGATCGGCCGTGAGCAGCTCAATGGCCTGCACATGATCGATCACCGCGCCATGCACCGTTGCACTGCGCAGTTGCTGGAACGCCTGCGCATCAACCTCGACCCCGAGGAACTGGTGGGCAACCTGAGCATCGCCGAGCGGCAGATGGTGGAGATCGCCAAGGCGGTGTCCTACGACTCCGACGTGCTGATCATGGACGAGCCGACCTCGGCCATTACCGACAAGGAGGTGGCGCACCTGTTCTCGATCATTGCCGACCTCAAGGCCCAGGGTAAGGGCATCATCTACATCACCCACAAAATGAACGAAGTGTTCGCCATCGCCGATGAAGTGGCGGTGTTCCGCGACGGCGCCTACATCGGCCTGCAGCGGGCCGACAGCATGGACGGCGACAGCCTGATTTCGATGATGGTCGGCCGCGAGCTGAGCCAGCTGTTCCCGGAGCGCGAGAAGCCCATCGGCGACTTGCTCCTGTCGGTGCGCGACCTGCGCCTGGATGGGGTGTTCGACGGCGTGTCCTTCGACCTGCATGCCGGAGAAATCCTTGGCATCGCCGGGCTGATGGGCTCGGGCCGGACCAATGTCGCGGAAACCCTGTTCGGCATCACCCCCAGCGACGCCGGGGAAATTCGCCTCGACGGCCAGGCCCTGCGCATCAGCGACCCGCACATGGCGATCGAAAAGGGCTTTGCCCTGCTGACCGAGGATCGCAAGCTCAGCGGCCTGTTCCCGTGCCTGTCGGTCCTGGAAAACATGGAAGTGGCGGTGCTGCCCCATTACGCCGGCGGCGGTTTTGTCCAGCAGAAGGCTTTGCGCGCCCTGTGCGAGGACATGTGCAAGAAGCTGCGGGTCAAGACCCCGTCCCTGGAGCAATGCATCGACACCCTGTCCGGTGGCAATCAGCAGAAGGCCCTGTTGGCGCGCTGGCTGATGACCAACCCACGGATCCTGATTCTCGACGAGCCGACCCGGGGCATCGACGTTGGCGCCAAGGTCGAGATCTACCGCTTGATCTCCTTCCTCGCCAGCGAGGGCATGGCGGTGATCATGATTTCCTCGGAGCTGCCCGAGGTGTTGGGCATGAGTGACCGGGTCATGGTCATGCACGAAGGTGAACTGATGGGCACCCTCGACCGCAGTGAGGCGACCCAGGAACGGGTGATGCAGCTGGCGTCAGGAATGTCGGCGGTGCACTGAATTTTTCAATCGATGGCGGCCGACGGCGCAGTGCTTCGCCGCGGCCAGGCAATAACAAAGGTGAGTGGTTATGAACGTGATGTCTGAAAACAAACCTGCCGCGGCGCCCGCTAGAACACGTCGGCGCTTTCCCACCGAGCTGAGTATTTTCCTGGTCCTGATCGGCATCGGCCTGGTCTTCGAGCTGTTCGGTTGGATCGTTCGTGACCAGAGCTTCCTGATGAACTCCCAGCGCCTGGTGCTTATGATCCTGCAGGTGTCGATCATCGGCCTGCTGGCCATCGGCGTGACCCAGGTGATCATCACCACGGGCATCGACCTGTCCTCGGGCTCGGTGCTGGCGCTGTCGGCGATGATTGCCGCCAGCCTGGCCCAGACCTCGGACTTTGCCCGGGCGGTGTTTCCGTCCCTGACCGACTTGCCGGTGTGGATACCGGTCGTGGCGGGGCTGGGCGTGGGCCTGCTGGCGGGGGCGATCAACGGCAGCATCATCGCCATCACCGGCATCCCACCCTTTATTGCCACCCTGGGCATGATGGTTTCGGCCCGCGGCCTGGCTCGCTACTACACCGAAGGCCAGCCGGTGAGCATGCTCTCGGATTCCTACACGGCCATCGGCCACGGGGCCATGCCGGTGATCATCTTCCTGGTGGTGGCGGTGATTTTCCACATTGCCCTGCGCTACACCAAGTACGGCAAGTACACCTACGCCATCGGCGGCAACATGCAGGCGGCGCGGACCTCGGGGATCAACGTCAAGCGTCACCTGGTGATCGTCTACAGCATCGCCGGCCTGCTGGCCGGGCTGGCCGGGGTGGTGGCGTCGGCACGGGCCGCTACCGGGCAGGCAGGGATGGGCATGTCGTATGAGCTGGACGCAATTGCCGCGGCGGTCATCGGCGGCACCAGCCTGGCGGGCGGGGTGGGGCGCATCACCGGCACGGTGATCGGCGCGCTGATCCTCGGCGTCATGGCCAGCGGCTTCACCTTTGTCGGGGTGGACGCCTACATCCAGGACATCATCAAGGGCCTGATCATTGTGGTGGCGGTGGTCATCGACCAATACCGCAACAAACGCAAACTCAAACGCTAATCTTGAGGTCTCGGTAACCGTTCTTATGTAGGGGCTGATTGGTGTAGGTGCTGGCTTGCCGGCGATAGCGCCCCCCAGGCAGCCATCGTCGGCAAGCCGGCTCCTGCAAATGAATGGATTTGAGCGGTTATCCGCCCTCTGATACTGCCGTTTGTCTTCTAATAGACCCACTGCTATGGAATTTTTTGTTATAACCACACTCCGATAAGCACCACCAAAGCCCGCATTTGCGGGCTTTGTCGGCTTTGTCGGACAGATTCGCTGTCATTTCAGTTGCTGCGCCCTCAAACCGGCCTTAGACTGCCGCCCCTCGTAAATTGAGTGCCGGGTGGCGCTTGGAAGGAATGGCGCCTTTCCGCTGGCCTGACGGGCCAATCGGAAACAGCTTGAATTCGCCTTAACGCACGTATTTTTTATAGAGAAATCAATGACAAAGGATAAGTTGCTGGCCATGCCGGCGGATGACTACATGAATGCCGAGCAACACGCTTTTTTCAGCGAGCTGTTGCAAGCCATGAAGGTGGAAACCCACGAGCGCATCGAACAGAACCGGATCGCCATTGAAAGCCTGGACACCCCGGCTGACCCGGCCGACGCCGCTTCCGTCGAAGAAGAGCGCACCTGGTTGGTCAACGCCATTGATCGCGACCAGCGCATGCTGCCGCAATTGGAGCAGGCCCTGGGCCGCATCAGCGATGACAGCTTTGGCTGGTGCGACGACAGCGGCGAGGCCATCGGCCTGAAGCGCCTGCTGATCAGCCCGACCACCAAATACTGCATCGAAGCCCAAGAGCGCCACGAGCAGATCGACAAGCACCAACGGCAGGCGTGAAGAAGAGCAGCTGAGCGCTTTAAGCTGCAAGCTGCAAGAGGGGCCGCACCGCGCGGCCCTGAAGCCGACGCCTGACTGATCTATCCCGCCTGCATCCCCCCGCTTGAACTTACCGCTCGCCACTTGCCGCTTCCCACTGCCCGTCTCCTACCAATGGCCCATAGATAATGGCCTTGTAGTGGCGTTTAATGCCTGCAAACAATTAAAACAGTGCGGGGTGTTGAACATGAACAGAGACGGATCTCTACCGCTTGCCCAATTGCCCTCTACCCAGGCCGCCAAGGCTCGCTGGTGGGCGCCGACCCTGCAGAGCATCGCCCAGGTTGGGGTGTTGTGCGGCCTGGCCCTGGGCCAATGGCCGTTGTACCTGTGCCTGCCCCTGGGGGTGTTGATTATCTGGTTGCCACGTTTGCGCAGTCGCGCCGTGGTACCGGTCAGTGCGTCGAGCGAAGGCAGCGAGATTGCCGCGCTGACCCGCGACCTGTCCTACAGCACCACCCACAACGCCCTGTCCGCCGCAGGCGTGGCCTATTCGGTCAAGCAACTGGCGGGCAAGCTGCAGTCCCAGCTGGACGCCGCCGCGCGCATCGTCGGCAGCGCCGAAGTGATGATCAAGACTGAACAGGCCACTTCCCAACTCAGCCGCCAGGCCCTGGGCGCTGCCAGTGAAGCCCACAGCAGCAGCGCCGAAGGGCGTAGCGTTCTGGCCGAGTCCATCAGCCGTATGCACCAGCTCAGCCAGCGCGCCAACAACAGCCGCGAGCTGATCGAGGCCTTGAGCCAGCGCAGTGAAGAAATCCAGCGGGTGACGTTGGTGATTCAGTCCATTGCCAGCCAGACCAACCTGCTGGCCCTGAACGCCGCCATCGAGGCGGCCCGGGCCGGGGAGCACGGGCGTGGCTTTGCCGTGGTGGCCGACGAAGTGCGCGGCCTGGCCGGGCGCACCGCTACGGCCACCGACGAGGTTGGGGTGATGGTCGCCGACATCCAGCAGCGCACCGCTCAGGTGGTGGAGCAGATCCGCCAGCTGTCGGCGGACCTCAACAGCGGCCTGGAGCAGGTGGAGCACACCGGACAGAGCCTGGACACCATCGCCCGCCTGGCGGCCGGGGTTGAAGAGCAGGTCAGCGAGATCGCCCGGGGCGCCGACACCAACCGTGAGCAACTGGACAGCCTGTTCCACGCCGTGGAGCAGATGCGCAGCGACCTGGCGGTCAGTGACCAGCAGACCCGCAGCCTGGCCGAGGCTGCGGTGCAGATGGAGGGGCAGGCCGAGACCATCAGCGAGCGTCTGGCGGCGGTGGGGCTGGATGACTATCACCAGCGTATCTATGACTTGGCCCGGGAGGGCGCCCGGCGGATTGCCGAGCAGTTCGAGACCGATCTGGCACAGAATCGCATCAGCACCGAGGACTTGTTCGACCGCCATTACCAGTTGATCCCCAACACCACGCCGGCCAAGTACCAGACGCGCTTCGACCGCTACACCGACCAGGTGCTGCCGGCGATCCAGGAGTCCCTGCTGCCGCGCCATGATGGCCTGGTGTTCGCCATTGCCTGTACCCCCCAGGGCTACGTGCCGACCCACAACCAGGCGTTCAGTCAACCCCTGACCGGCGACGCCCAGCACGACGCCTTGCACAATCGCACCAAGCGCAAGTTCGAGGATCGCACCGGCATTCGCTGTGGCAGCCATCAGCAGCCGTTGTTGCTGCAGACCTACACCCGTGACACCGGCGAACTGATGCATGACCTGTCGGTGCCGATCATGGTCAAGGGCCAGCATTGGGGCGGTCTGCGCCTGGGCTACAAGCCGGAACGCGCCCGCTAGGTCGCGCTGCTCGGCCAGGTCATCAAGGATAGAGGGCCGGGCCTGGGGAAGCCCTGCGGGCCGGGCCTCGGGTGGGGCGGGTGCTTAATCGGCCTGGTGCAGGCGCAGGTTGAGTTCGTCCACCACCCGCGCCCAGTCGGCGTCTTCGCGCAGTTGCTCCTTGAGGAAGGCGGCTTGCTGGGCGCTCCAGAACGGTGCTTCGATCAGCTTCAGGCCTTCGGGCAAGGGCGAGTGCTGGGCGATGAAGCGGTCGATGGCCGCCGGTTCGGAATCCAGCCCCAGTTGATCGAACAGGCCTTTGAGGTCATGCGTCGGCGAATCCATGGCGATCTCCTTGCAGGTGAGCTCCGCGATTGCGGAGCGTGGCCGGTGCCACCCTGTATCTGAGGCACCGGCGGCGCCAGAGTTCGATCGAGTCTGCCGATCAGGTTTGGGTCAGGACGAGGCGGCGGCCTCGGCCTGGAACAGCGCCGTCTGCACCATGGACAGGGCATTGCTGGCGGCCAGGACCTGGGCCCGGGCGGCAGACAGCATCAGCGAACGCCCGGTGGCCGAGCCGGAAACTGCGCTGTTGGCCGAGGCCAGGCGGGCGTTGGCCCGTTGCAGTTTCTGCTGCAATTGCTGGACTTGTTTTTTCAGTTGCCTGACGCGTTTGCGCTTGGCTTCCAGGGTGGCGTCGACGCTGACGCCGCTGTTGCTGCGCAGGCCCAGGCTCAGATCCGTCGAGGTGGCTGCGCTTTCCTTGGACGCCGTGCTGTCGGCAACCGGTTGCAGAAGGGACAGGCGAGCCAGGGGATTCAAGTTAATCATCATGATGCTCTCAAATGGCACTCGCCTTTGTATCGGTCGGGCAGCCCGGTCCTTGATGGCTGCGGGGTGATCAGGAGTTCAAGGCGCCCTGGTCGACCGCCAGCTTCAGGGCCTTGGCCGAGGCCCGGGCGGCGATGGCGGCTTCTTCCGGGGTCTTGAACCAGCGGTCCCGTTCAACCTGGTGATAGGTGACCGTGGTCAGCGGGGGCTTGGCGCGCATGGCGATGACCGCCTGGAATTCACCCTGGACTTCTCTGGACTCGCCACGGATAAAAAACTCGCCTATATCTAATTCCGTCACTTGCTAGCCTTCCCTTGGAGATCTTCATGGGTACGAAGCCCGGCCATGTCGGCTGGTTTTCATTGAACGGGGGAGTATGGCAGTTGTTACACCATGGCGGCTGAGTTAAGTCATTGCGCGACTGCCGACAGATGTTTCTATTGGCATTCAGAGTGTTCTATTACCGGACAAAGCGAACTTGTCTTATATTCACGAACCCAAGCCAATGGTTAGAATCGGCCTCCAGCCCATTGACGGCTTGGGCCAGGTAACGGGATGGCCTCAGGACGGTTGAAGGGCGGGGCGATATATTTCCACCGCTGCGCATGGTCGCAAAGGGCGCAGTTGCTCTAGAATTGCCCTTGCAGCCACAGGCTGATGGTGGGGCCGGCATGTTTGACCGAGCAGTGAAGGGTTAAACAACAGGTCCCGTAAGTGCCCGGATTCCGGGTATTGATTGTCTTTCGGCTACCAGAGCCGACCCCTTCGGTGATTGATCCAGGTTGAAAACCTCAGGCACAGCCTGCGCGGTTTTCAGGACCGATGCCGAGGGTATGCCGGGTTCACGTCAAGATTTCAGGATGGCTTCATTGGGGTGATTACGCCGCTTTGGCGGTTTTTTGTGCCGTCCGTTTTTATTCGCGGAAGGCGATTTTTTCAGTTTCGGGGACTTTTCCTTGGCAGTAAGTAATCTTGAAATGCATGCCCTGTTTGTCCTGGGTGATTTGCGCGCAAAACTGGTCAAGCAGTTTCAATCTCGTTTTGTCTACGTTACCGAACAATCCGCTGAAGGCATCTACATTGCCGAGATCGACACCGCTGAAGCCATGGTGGTGGACGACAAGCCGCGCCTTGAACTCAAGGTCGGCGATCATTTCCGCGCGGCGGTCTTGCCCAGCCGTGAAGGCGGCAAAATGGAGATCAAGTTCCGCGAGATCAAGCTGACCGTCTACGGCCTGGGCGACTACGCCTTTGTCAGCAGCCCCCAGGGCCAGGGGATTGTGTTCAAGGAAGGTCACAGCGTGGTGTTGGTGTTCGCCGCCAACGAGCAGTTGCAGGAAGGCCTGAGCAAGACCCTCAAGGCCGTAACCGCCAAGGCCGCCAAGTGGCGCAAGGGCGAGCTGGTGAGCTTCAAGGCCAGCGAGTGAACAGCCTGAGCCGCGCCGAGTTTCATCAGCAACACCTGTTGCGCGCCCAAGAAGAAGCCCAGCGCCTGTTTGCCTGCAAGGCGTCGATGCAGGGCGCGTGGCTGACCTGGGTCGGTGCGCAGATCTACAGCTTGCGCCCGGCGGAGTTCGCCAGCATGGTGCGCCGCGAATTGCAGCGCCTGCAGGACCTCGCGGAAAAATAAGCCCCGGCGCCTGACCCGTTGGAACCTCGACTACAGTCAGTGACTCAAGTAGTCAGGGGCCGGCGCTGTCGTGCTCGATGCCCCGCCTGCCAATGTTGCGTCACGCACGGGGTGTCAACGCATGAAAGGACTACGAGCCTTACTCCTGGGTACCTGGGTTGCCTGTGCCGGAGGGCTGTCGGCAATGCCGGCCCAGGCCGCGCCGGCGCCGATTCATTTCGCCGACCTCAACTGGGAAAGCGGCAGCCTGATCACCGATATCCTGCGGGTTATCGTCGAGCGCGGTTACGACCTGCCCACCGACACGCTGCCCGGCACCACCATCACCCTGGAAACCGCCCTGGCCAACAACGATATCCAGGTGATCGGCGAGGAGTGGGCAGGGCGCAGCCCGGTGTGGGTCAAGGCCGCCGCCGAGGGCAAGGTGCTGGCCCTGGGCGACACGGTCAAGGGCGCGACCGAGGGATGGTGGGTGCCGGAGTACGTGATCAAGGGCGACCCGGCCAGGGGTCTCAAGCCCCTGGCGCCGGACTTGCGCAGCGTCAGCGACCTGGCGCGCTACAAAGACGTGTTCAAGGACCCGGAAAGCCCGGACAAGGGGCGCTTTCTCAACAGCCCCATCGGCTGGACCTCGGAAGTGGTGAACAAACAGAAGCTGCGTGCCTATGGCCTGGAAGACAGCTTTGTGAACTTTCGCAGCGGTTCCGGCGCTGCCCTGGACGCGGAAATCACCTCGTCGATTCGGCGCGGCAAGCCGGTGTTGTTCTATTACTGGTCGCCCACGCCGTTGCTGGGGCGCTTCAAGCTGATCCAGCTGGAAGAGCCGCCGTTCGATGCCGAGGCCTGGAAGACCCTGACCGACGCCGACAACCCCGCACCACGGCCTACCCGCTCCCTGGCCTCGAAGCTGTCCATTGGCGTGTCCGCGCCGTTCCACCGCGACTACCCGCAGTTGGTGGCGTTCTTCAGCAAGGTGGACTTGCCCATCGACCCCCTGAACAAGGCCCTGGCGAGCAGGAGCGAAAACCACACGGCGCCCCGTGAAGCGGCCCTGGCGTTTCTGCGTGAGCACCCGGACATCTGGCAGGCCTGGGTGCCGGAAGAGGTCGCACGTAAAGTCAGCGCCGGCCTCTAGACGCTGCTAGCCTTCACCGACCTTTAGCCAGGGACGTTCCGACATGAGTTTTTTGATAGCGCGATGGATTGCCGTCACCTTCTTGTCGATCAGCCTGATTCATCTCTACTGGGCGGCCGGTGGCACCTTGGGCAGTGACGCCGTGGTGCCTCAGGTGCCGGGGCAACTGCCCGGCGAACTGCAGCCGGCGTTTCAGCCCTCGGGGCTGATCACCTTGCTGGTGGCCTTGGGCTTGCTGCTCTGCGCCATGCTGGTGTGCCTGCGGGTGGGCCTGTACCTGCCGTCGGTGTCCCATGGCTGGCTGCAGTGGGTGATCAGCGCCCTGGCGGTGCTGATGTTTGCCCGGGCCATTGGCGATTCGGAATGGGTGGGGTTTTTCAAGCAGCCCAGCGCTTCGAAGTTTGCCCGACTCGACACCCTGGTCTACTCGCCGCTCTGCGTACTGCTGGGCGCCGGTTTGCTGGTGGTGGCCTGGAACTGAAGCCGCAGGCAGGTGAGATGCAGGCAGCGGTGGGCCGGTGCCTGCACGTGCCGTTCAATTACCGCTTTCTTGACGCTTGCTGCTGACTTCGGCCGGTACGTCGTCGCCCGCCATGCGCTTGCGGAACAACGCTGCCCGGGCCAGCAGCAGGGTGGTCACCGGCACGGTGATGGCCAGCAGGATCGGAATCAGCCAGGCATGCAGCACCGGCCCGGACTTGAGCGCCGAAAAGTACAGGATTGAGGCCAGTGCCACGCTCCAGGAGCCCAGGGTCGAGGCCAGGGCCGGAGGATGCATGCGCTGGAAGTAGTCCTTCATGCGCAACATGCCCAGGGCCCCGATAAAGGCGAACAGGCTGCTGAGCAGCAGCAGGATCGCCACCAGGATTTCCACCCACAGGGGCAGTTCAGTGAGGCTGTTCATTCGATGACCTCGCCACGCAGGAGGAATTTCGCCAGGGCGAAGGAGCCGACGAAGCCCAGCAGGGCAATCAGCAGGGCGGCTTCGAAGTAGGTGTCACTGGCATAGCGGATGCCCAGCACCAGCATCATCAGCATGGCCAGGATGTACAGGTAGTCCAGGGCCAGTACCCGGTCCTGGGCCGAGGGGCCTTTGAACAGCCGCACCAGTGCCAAGGCCATGGCCATGGAAAAGATGAACAGGCTCGCCAGAATCGCGTTCGACAGCAGGGCGCTCATTCGAAGATCTCCATCAATGGACGTTCATAGGCCGCCTTGAAGTGCTGGATGAATTGAGCCTCGTCGTCGAGATCGAAGACGTGCAGCAACAGGATGCTGCGGTCCAGGGACAGCTCCGACCACACCGTCCCCGGTACCACCGTGGTAATCATCGACAAGGCCGCTAGGCCGTTGGCATCACGCAGGTCCAGGGGGATCTTGACGAACGCCGAGCGCACTGGGCGCCGACCGTTGTTGAGCACGCCCCAGGCCACGATCAGGTTCGACACCAGCACATCACGCCCCACCAGCAAGAACAGGCGCAGGATGGTGCCCGGGCGGCGGATGCGGATCGGCAGCGGCCGCAGCGGGCGCATCAGCAACGGCGCGAAAAAGCCCAGCAAGGCCCCCAGCACCAGGTTACCGGGGCTCACCGACAGGTTCAGCACCAGCCACAGCAGCCACAGCGCCAGGGACAGCCAGGGAGCAGGGAACAGACGCTTCATGGTTGCACCTCCACCAGCGCCGCACGGGCTTCGGGGCTGGGCACCACGCGAGTGCCGAGCACGGCCTGCACGTAATGCTGGGGCTGGCCGAGGGTCTCGGCGGTGGCCTGGGTGAAGCGCATCAGCGCATCAGCCTTCACCGTCAGCAGCAGGCACAGGCCCAGCAGGGTGATGATCGGGATGCACTCATAGCGCCGCAGCAGGGGCGAGGGGCGCTCCTCCGGGGTCCAGAAGCGCTGGATGCCCAGGCGCGAGAAGGCGATCAGCGAGGCCAGGCCCGAGAGGATCAGCAGCACCAGCATGGCCCAGGCCGCCGGCGAAATCGGCGGCGAACCCTCGACGCCCAGGCCCAGGGGGTTGAGCAGGGCGCTGATCAGGCCGAGCTTGCCGATGAAGCCCGACAGTGGCGGCATGCCGATGATCAACAGGGCGCACGCGATAAAGCTCAGGCCGAGAAACGCCATGGTCCAGGGAATCACCTGGCCGACCACGGCCTTCTGCTCGTCGTCAAGGTTGGTGCCGCGCTGCGGTTGCAGGGATTCCAGGGGGCGCGGCAAGACTTCGCCTTCATCCTCCAGAGGGATTTCATTGGCCGAGCGCGAGCGTTCGATCAGCTCGGCAAGGAGGAACAGCGCGCTCATGGCCAGGGTCGAGCTGACCAGGTAGAACAGCCCTGCGCCGATCAGGGCGGTCTGGGCGAAGCCGATCACCGCGATCAGGATGCCGGCCGACACCAGGATGCTCAGGCTGGCCATGCGCTCCAGGCGCTGGGCGGCGAGGATCGCCAGGGCTGCGCAGACGATGGTCGCCATGCCGCCATAGACCAGCCACGGGCCGCCGAAGTGCGCCGACTCGCCCGCCTGCTCGGAGAACAGCAGGGTCGACAAGCGCAGCAGGGTGTAGATGCCGACCTTGGTCATGATGGCGAACAGCGCGGCAACCGGTGCACTGGCCGACGAGTAGGCCGGCACCAGCCAGAAGTTCAGCGGCCACATGCCGGCCTTGGCCAGGAAAGCCACCGCCAGGATCGCCGCCCCGGCGTGCAGCAGGCCACGATCGTCGGCGCTGACCAAGGGGATCTTCTGCGCCAGGTCGGCCATGTTCAGGGTGCCGGTCACGCCGTAGATCATCGCTGCGCCGATCAGGAACAGCGACGAGGCCAACAGGTTGATGGCGATGTAATGCAGGCCCGACGACACCCGGGAGCGGCCCGAACCGTGGAGCATCAGGCCGTAGGAGGCCGCCAGCAGCACTTCGAAGAACACGAACAGGTTGAACAGGTCGGCCGTCAGGAAGGCCCCGTAGAGGCCCATCAACTGGATCTGGAACAGCGCGTGGAAGCTGGCCCCGGCGCGGTCCCAGCGGGCCATGGCGAACAGCAGGGCGCTGACGCCGATGATTCCGGTCAGCACCAGCATCAGCGCAGACAGGCGATCCACCACCAGCACGATGCCAAACGGCACCTGCCAGTTGCTCGGCAGGTACACGCCGATGGAACCGGTCAGGCCCTGGGCCTGGGTCCAGTACAGCAAGTACATGGACAAGCCCAGGCCCAGCAGGCTGGAGCAGAGGTTGATCCGGGCCTTGAGGGGGCGGTGTTTCTCCCCGAGCATCAGCATGATCGCGGCCGTCAGCAGGGGCAGCAGGATGGGCGCGACAATCAGGTGCGGCAGCAAGCTCATTCCTTAGGCTCCCGGCCATCCACATGGTCGGTGCCGGTCAGGCCCCGTGACGCCAGGAGCACCACCAGGAACAGCGCGGTCATGGCGAAGCTAATGACGATGGCGGTGAGCACCAGGGCCTGGGGCAGGGGGTCGGTGTAGTGCAGCAGGTCCTGGGGCACGCCGTCCTTGATGATCGGCTCCTTGCCGATAAACAGGCTGCCCATGCTGAAGATGAACAGGTTGACCCCGTAGGACAGCAGGCACAGGCCCATCACCACCTGGAAGGTCCGCGGGCGCAGCACCAGCCAGACGCCGGAGGCCGCCAGTACCCCAATGGCGATTGCGATGACTTCTTCCATCAGGCGGCTCCTGTCTTAATAAGGGATTTGGACGGGTTCACGGGTTTGTGGGCCCGCACCGACTGGTGCGCCAGCGCGGTGAGGATCAACAAGGTCGCGCCCACCACCACGGCGTACACGCCGATATCGAAGAACAGCGCGCTGGCGATGTGGATATCACCGAACAGCGGCAAATCGACGTGCAGGGTGTGGGTAGTCAGGAACGGGTAGCCGAGCACCAGCGAGCCGAGCCCGGTCAGGGTGGCGAACAGCAGCCCGGTGCCCATCCAGCGCAGCGGCCGCAGGCTCATCTGGGCCTCGACCCACTGGGTGCCGGCCACCATGTACTGGAGGATAAAGGCCACCGACATCACCAGTCCGGCGACGAAACCGCCGCCCGGCAGGTTGTGCCCGCGCATGAACAGGTAGAACGACACCACCAGGGCAATCGGCAGCAGCAGGCGCACCAGCACCGCCGGCACCATCATGAAGCCCAGGGCGGTGTCGCTGGCCTGGCGCGGGTTGACCAGGTCGGTGACCACGTCCGGGGCCAGCAGGCGTTGCTGGGCCGGCAACTGCATGCTTTCTTTCGGTGGGCGGAAGCGTCGCAGCAGGGCGAACACGGCCAGGGCGACGGCCACCAGCACGGTGATCTCGCCCAGGGTGTCGAAGCTGCGGAAGTCCACCAGGGTCACGTTGACCACGTTGGTGCCGCCGCCTTCGGGCAGGGCGCGGCTGAGGTAGAACGAGGAAATGTCGTTGGGTGTCGGCCGGGTCAGCATGGCGTAGGACAGCACCGCCATGCCCAGGCCCACCGCAATCGACAGCAGCAGGTCGCGCAGGCGGCGGATGCGTGCCTTGGCCAGGCTGCTGGGCAGCGGCGAGACGTCTTCGATCCGTCGCGGCAGCCAGCGCAGGCCGAGCAGGATCAGCACCGTGGTCACCACTTCCACCACCAACTGGGTCAGGGCCAGGTCCGGCGCCGAGAACCAGACGAAGGTGATGCAGGTCATCAAGCCACAGACGCTGACCATGGTCAGGGCGGCCAGCCGGTGGTACTTGGCTTGCCAGGCGGCGCCCAGGGCGCAGGCAATGGCCAGCAGCCAGAAGGTCACGAAGACGATCGAACCCGGGATCTTCGGGCGATCGCCCCAGCTCAGGTTGTTGCTGTAGAGCATGGGGATCAGCCCGCCCAGCACCGCCACCAGCACCAGCAGGAACAACTGGGTCTGCAGGCGCCGGGTGCTCAGGCGTCGTTCAACGCGCCGTGCCAGGCGGGTCATGCTCACCAGGCTGCGCTCGAACAGGCGTTTGCCGTTGAAGCGCCCGACGCCCGGCGGGTAGGCGAAGCTGCCGCGCACCAGGGGCTTGCGCAGCAGGAGGTAGAGGACGATGCCGCCGCACATGGCCAGCAGGCTCATGATCATGGGCGCATTCAGGCCGTGCCAGATGGCCAGGCTGTACTCGGGCAGGGTTCCGCCGACCACCGGCAGGGCCGCAGCGGCCAGCAGCGGGCCGATGATCTGTGCCGGGAAGATGCCCACCAGCAGGCAGGCGAACACCAGCAGTTCCACCGGCGCGCGCATCCAGCGCGGGGGTTCGTGGGGCGTGTGGGGCAGGTCGGTGGCCGGTTCGCCGAAGAACACATCGACGGTGAAGCGCAGGGCGTAGGCGACGCTGAAGGTGCCGGCCAGGGTGGCGATCACCGGCAGGGCGATTTCTACCCAGGCGCTGGAGGAGATGAACACGGTTTCGGCGAAGAACATTTCCTTGGACAGGAAGCCGTTGAGCAGCGGCACCCCGGCCATGGACGCACTGGCAACCATGGCCAGGGTCGCGGTGTAGGGCATCAGCTTGATCAGGCCGTTGAGTTTGCGGATGTCGCGGCTGCCGCTTTCGTGGTCGATGATCCCGGCGGCCATGAACAGCGAGGCCTTGAACGTGGCGTGGTTGAGAATGTGGAACACCGCGGCCACCGCCGCCAGCGGGCTGTTGAGGCCCAGCAGCAGGGTAATCAGGCCCAGGTGGCTGATGGTGGAATAGGCCAGCAGGCCCTTGAGGTCGTTCTGGAACATGGCGCAGTAGGCGCCCAGCAACAGGGTGCAGGCCCCGGCGCCGCTGACGATCCAGAACCATTCTTCAGTGCCGGACAACGACGGCCAGAGCCGTGCCAGGAGGAATACACCGGCCTTGACCATGGTCGCCGAGTGCAGGTAGGCCGAGACCGGAGTCGGTGCGGCCATGGCGTGGGGAAGCCAGAAGTGGAAGGGGAATTGTGCGCTCTTGCTCAAGGCGCCGATCAGGATCAAAGGCAGCAACACCGGGTAGAGCGCGTGGGCCCTGATGGCATCGCCTGCAGCTAGAACCTGATCCAGGTCGTAGCTGCCGACCACATGGCCGAGCAGCATGACCCCCGCCAGCAGGCACAAGCCACCGGCACCGGTGACCATCAGCGCCATGTAGGCACCGCGGCGGGCATCGGAGCGGTGGTGCCAGTAGCCGATCAGCAGGAAGGAGAAGAGGCTGGTGAGTTCCCAGAAGAACACGATCTGGATCAGGTTGCCGGACAGCACCAGGCCGAGCATGGCCCCCATAAAGGCCAGGAAAAAGGCGAAGAAACGCGGCACCGGGTCTTGCGGCGACATGTAGTAGCGGGCGTACAGCGACACCAGAGTGCCGATGCCCAGGACCAGGATCGAGAACAGCCAGGCAAAGCCGTCCAGGCGCAGGACAAAGTTCAGCCCCAGGCTGGGCAGCCAGGCGAACTCTTCACGAATGACCCCACCGTCGGCGATTTGCGGGTACAGCAGGGCCACTTGAATGGTGCCCACCAGGGCGACCAGGCCGGCCAGCAAGGATTCGCTGTTACGCGCGTTATGCGGCAAAAGGGCCGCCAGACAGCTGCCAATGAAAGGCAGAAGCAGTAGAACTATCAGGGACATAGGCTTCTAATCTGCGGAAAATAGTGAGGAATAATACGTGCCGGACCCCGGATCACCAACCGCCAAGCTGTGCCAGAATCCTACAAAGAATGTTACATACGCTTTCAAAGTAGGAGACAACGCCCCCTCGCGCCCGGTAAAAAGCCCGCCATTCGCCCTTTGCAAGGACTGCTTCCCGTGCCCGTGACCCCGGCTGCCTTTTTCTTTCGTTTGCTGCGCCGCCTGCTCAGCGCCTTAGTGTTGATGGCCCTGGGGGCGGTGCTGATGGCGGGCTGGCTGCGGTTTTTCGACCCGTCGGGCTTTCAGATGATGCGCACCACCGAAGCGCTGCGGATCTACGGGCCGCAGGACGATGGCGTCGACTATCGGCTGCCGGCGGGCACGGTGCTGTATTTCGACCAAGCGTTTGCCGAGGGGCACGTGCGCTACCGCGCTTACTTCAACCACAAGGGGCCGATTGCCCATGAGTCGGTGGAGATGAAGCCGGAATACGGCGGCCGGCTGTTTGCGCCGTTGTGGTTGGAGACGCTGACCGACGATTCGGATGCCTCCCCAAGCGTCACCACGCCACACTAAGCGCCGTTCGCTGAACACCGCACCTCGGCCGCTGGCCCGGGTGCGGTGTTCAATCCCGGCAATCCGCAGCCTGTGTCTCGGCCTGGGCCTGGCCTTTGCCTCGGGTCTTCAGTTCGCTGACGATCACCGCCGCCACAATCAGCCCGCCACCCAGCAAGGCCAGCGCCGGCAGGCGCTCACCGGCCAGGCGCCCGACCAGGCCGGCCCACACCGGCTCCCCGGCGTAGATCAGGGTGGCGCGGGTGGGCGAGACGCTTTTCTGCGCCCAGTTCATCGCCACCTGGATCGCGGCGCTGGCCGCGCCCAGGCCCAGGGCACTGCCCAGCAGCAGCCAGGAAAACCCCGGCAGGCTTTCCTGGGTCGGCACCACCATCAAAAATGCCAGCACCGAAGTCACCGCCAACTGCACGACGGTGACCCGGCGTACATCCACCTGGCCGGCGTAGCTGCTGATAAGGATGATCTCGGCGGCAATCGCCACGGTGCTGATCAAGGTGGCGATCTCACCAGGGCTGAAATCCAGGGATGCGCCGTTGGGTCCCGAAAGCAGCATCAGCCCGGTAAAGGCCAGCATGATGCCAATGCTCTGCAGCAGGCCCGGACGCTTGCCCATGAACAGCCATTGCAGCAGCGGCACGAAGGGCACGTAGAGCGCGGTGATAAAGGCCGACTGGCTGCTGGGGATGGTTTGCAGGCCCACCGTCTGCAAGCCGTAGCCGAGCATGATCGCGGTGCCGATAAAGCCCCCGGCCTTGAGTTCAAGTGGGGTCAACCCGGCCAGGTGGCGCCAGGAAAACAGGGCGACGATGGCGGCTGCGGCAGCAAAGCGCAGGCCGACGAAGAACATCGGGCCGCTGACGGTCATGGCGTGCTGCACCATAAGGAAGGTGCCGCCCCAGATCATGGTGATCAGCACCAGCACGCATTCGGCTTTGCTGAGTTTGAGCAACGGCAGGGGGGATTTACCTGGGTTCACGGGGGCATGGCCTTGCGTACGGGGAGAGTGGGACGCACAATTGGGCGCGAAATTTGGGCAGTATACTGCGCAATGCCCAGGAGCGAGCAATATAGTGCACAAAGAAATCGGTCAGCGGGCTTCGGTCCTGCAACACGTCAGCCTCAACGTACGGCGCCTGCGCCACGCGGCAAAACTCAGTCAAAGCGCCCTGGCGGAACAGTCCGGGGTCAGCCGGCGGATGCTGGTGGCCATCGAGTCGGGGGAAACCAACGTCAGCCTCGGAACCCTGGACCGGGTCGCCGCAGCCCTGGGTGTAGCGTTCAGCGACCTGATCCAGGCGCCGGACGTGCGCGATCCCAGCCGCATCAACGAATTGGCCTGGGCCGGCACCATCCCCGGGAGCAAGGCGGTGTTGCTGGCCAAGGCGGTAGCGACCCGTGAGGTGGAATTGTGGGAGTGGCGCCTGGAACCGGGGGAGACCTACCACTCGGAATGCGATGCCGAGGGCTGGAGCGAGCAGCTGTATGTATTCGAAGGCTGCCTGACCCTGGTGCTGGAAGCGCACGACCAGCAGATCGGCACCGGCGAGTTCTTCATGTTCGCCAGCCATGTGCCCCACGCCTATCGCAATGACGGCCCGGTGGCCACGCGGTTTGTGCGCAACGTGGTGTTCTGAGTGTTGCTGCGGGCACTGTTGGCTGAGCAACAGTGCTTGAACACTTTGCCTGTTTTCACTTCGGTCCGTTTCTCTGAGGCTTCGCCAAGAGCCTGATAAACAAGGCTTTTAAACTTCGGCACGACTTCTGCAATACCCCTGGAAGACCGGTCCTCACGGACCCTCAGTCGTCACTTTCAGGACTCGGAGTCGGCCCATGACAGCCTCTGCCCAACCCACCCGCACTGCCCACATCATCCGCTCGGATGCCGAGGCGATCGCGGTCGCCAAGGACCTCGCCCAACGTTTCGCCGTCGAGGCCAGCGTGCGCGACCGCGAGCGTCGCCTGCCGGTCGCCGAGCTGGACGAATTCTCCGCCAGCGGCCTGTGGGGCATCACCATTCCCAAAGCCTACGGCGGCGCCGGGGTGTCCTACGTGACCGTGGCGGAGGTGATCAAGATCATCTCCGCTGTCGATTCGTCCCTGGGCCAAATCCCGCAGAACCACCTCGGCGTCCTCGACATCCTGTTGCAGACCGCCACTGAAGAGCAGAAGCACTACTACTTCGCCAAAGTCTTGCAGGGCTACCGTTTCGGCAACGCCTTCTCGGAAGCCAAGAGCAAGAACGCCGGGGCGTTTGAGACCACCATCCGCTTCGACGGCGACAGTGCGCAAATCGACGGCGAGAAGTTCTACTGCACCGGCGCCTTGTTCGCCCACATCGTGCCGGCGGTGGCGGTCAATGAGCAGAACCAGGCGTTTATCGCCTTTATCGAGCGTGACAACCCGGGGCTGACGGTGATCGACAGCTGGGACGGCTTCGGCCAGCGCACCACCGCCAGCGGCGGTGTCACCCTCAATGCGGTCAAGGTGCCCCTGAGTGCCGTGATCCCGGCGCACCGGGCCTTTGACGAGCCCACCGCCGATGGCCCGATCTCGCAGATCATCCAGGCCGCGGTGGACACCGGTATCGCCCTCGGCGCCCTGGAAGAAACCAAGCATTACGCCCGGCAATCCCGGCCCTGGATCGACAGCGGCCTGGACCATGGCTGGCAGGACCCGTTCACCATCGCCGCGATTGGCGACCTGGAGTGGCGGGTGCACGGCACCGAGGCAATCCTCGAAAAATCCGGCCGGGCCATCGACCAGGCCTTGCTCAACCCCAATGAAGACACCGTGGCCCACGCTTCGGTGGTGGTGGCCCAGGCCAAGGTGCTGTCGGCGGAAAGCGCGTTGCTCGCCAGCAGCAAGCTGTTCGAACTGGCCGGGACCCGCTCCGTGCTGGGCAAATACAACCTCGACCGTTACTGGCGCAACGCCCGCACTCACACCCTGCATGACCCTGCCCGCTGGAAATACCACCTGATCGGCAACTTCCTGCTCAACGGCGTCAAGCCGGCCCGTCACGCCTGGAACTAAGGAATTCGCGATGAATGCATTGACTCAATCCACCGCCGCCCAGCCGTCTCTGGCCCGCAGCGGCAATGATCTGGAACGCGCCCGTCGGCTGTTGCAGCAGACCCTGGAATTCGTCCGCGAGCAGGCCCAACCCTGGCCCGGCAGCGGCCTGGCCAACGCCAGTGACGACCCCTATGTCATCAGCCGTTTCGGTGACCTGCATATCCGTATCGAAGTCGCGGCGGCCCTGCATGAGCGGGCCGACGCCTTGCGCAGCAACAGCCAGGACCCGGCAGAGATCGCCGTGGCCCAGGCCGAGGCGGCCATCGCCAGCGCCGACGCCTTGCTCGCCGCCAGCAACGCCGAGTTCGAACTCACCGGGCAACGCAGCCCACAGTTGGGCGCGTTGCAAGACCCGCTGCGCTGGAAGTACCAATTGATCGGCAACTACCGCCTCAACGGCGTGCTGCCGGCTGACCTCGGAGGCGCCCACTGATGGCCCGTGAAATCCGCCTCAACGCTTTCGACATGAACTGCGTCGGCCACCAGTCGCCGGGCCTTTGGGCTCACCCCCGGGACCGCTCCTGGCAGTACAAGGACCTGGAGTACTGGACCGACCTGGCGAAGATCCTCGAACGCGGTAAGTTCGACGGCCTGTTTATCGCCGACGTGCTGGGCATCTACGACGTCTACAACGGCAACGGTGACGCGGCGATCCGCCAGGCCACCCAGGTGCCGGTGAACGACCCGTTGCAACTGATCCCGCCCATGGCCCTGGTCACCGAACACCTGGGTTTTGGCCTGACCGCGTCCTTGTCGTTCGAGCACCCGTATCCCTTCGCCCGACGCCTGTCGACCCTGGACCACCTGACCAAGGGCCGCGCCGGCTGGAACATCGTCACGTCCTACCTGGAGAGCGGGGCGAAGAACCTGGGGCAGAAGAGCCTCACCGAGCACGACGCCCGCTACGACTTCGCCGAGGAGTACCTGGAGGTTTGCTACAAACTCTGGGAAGGCAGTTGGGAAGACGGTGCGATCCTGCGCGACCGCGAACGGCGGATTTTCAGCGACCCGAGCAAAATCCACGAGATCCAGCACGTCGGCAAACACTTCCAGGTGCCCGGCATCCACCTCTGCGAGCCGTCGCCGCAACGCACCCCGGTGCTCTACCAGGCCGGTGCGTCCAGCCGTGGCAAGCAGTTCGCCGCCGAGCAGGCCGAGTGCGTGTTTGTCGCTGCGCCGTCGAAGGTGCTGCTGAAAAAGACCGTGGCCGACATCCGCCGGCGTGCCGCCGAGGCCGGGCGCGACCCGTCGAAAATCCTCATCTTCAATCTGCAGACGGTGATCCTCGGCGAGACCGACGCCAAGGCCAAGGCCAAGTTCGAGGAATACAAATCCTGGGTCAGCTACGAGGGCGCCATGGCCCTGATCTCTGGCTGGACCGGCATCGACTTCAGCCAGTTCAAGCCCGACGAGCCCCTCAAGCACGTGCACACCAACGCCATTCAGTCGGCGGTAGAGGCGTTCTCCACGGCCGACCCGAACAAGGTCTGGACCCCGCATGAACTGGCGGACTGGGTGGGTATCGGTGGTTTCGGGCCGTTGTTTGTCGGCAGCCCGGAGACCGTGGCCGACCTGCTCCAGGAGTGGGTGGAAGACACCGACGTCGATGGTTTCAACCTGGCCTATGCGCTGACTCACGAAACCTTCGTCGATGCCGTGGAGTTGCTGGTGCCGGAGTTGCAGAAGCGCGGCGTGTACAAGACCGAATACGCCCCCGGGACCTTGCGCGAGAAGCTGTTTGGCGAAGGGCCGCGCTTGGCGGCCAATCACCCGGGCGCCGGCTACCGTGACTTGGCGGCCTGGCGCGAGCAGGAAAAACGCGCGGCCTCGGCCTGATTGCCGGCAGCGCCCATTCGCCGGCCCCGGCGGGGTCGGCACCGGTTTCCCAGGCAGGGGCTGAGCAGCCCCTGCCATTTCAGCCAGCGGACCACCGCATGCTTTTTGCCCACGTAAGCGAGGTACTCAATGAGCGTGCATGAACTCAAGCGTTCGCCCGTCGCGGACTCGGCAGCGGCGACCCACCTGGGGCTGCCTGCGGCCCTGGAACAGTTGCAGCACTGGGCGCAGATCAGCCCGCTGCACACCGCGCTGCGCCACAAACGCCACGGCCAGTGGTACGCCTGGCGCTGGATCGACACCCTGCGTGACGTCGAACGCCTGGCCGATGGCCTGCGCCAGCAAGGCTTCAGTGCGCAATCCCGGCTGGCGCTCAGTGGCGCCTTCGAACCCAACCTGTTGCTGCTGGCCCTGGCGGCCCAGAGCATCGGTGCCCAGGTCCTCAGTGTCAGCGACCAATTGGGCCCCGAAGCCCTGCGTCAGGCCCTGTGGCGCCTGCAACCCAGCCATGCGTTTATCCAGAGCCGGCAACAACTGCTGCAATGGGTGAGCGTTGGCCAGAACAGCGTCGCCCCGCAGTTGCTGATTGCCAATCAACGGGCGCCGCGCCTGCCCGAAGCGCACCAGGCGGTGCTGGAGTTCTCCGAACTGCTGGGCGCCAGTGAAGCGCCCCAGCGCCAGACCCGCTGGCGCCATTCCGCTCCGGCCGCCCAGCTGTGGAGCGAGGAGGGCACCGAATGGCAAGGCGGTCTCGGGGTGCTGCTAGAGCAATGGTTGAACAGCGGCCACAGCCTGGCCTTCCCGGAAAGCCGCAGCGCGGCCAGCCGAGATCGGCGTGAAGTGGCGCCCAGCGGCCTGTTGCTGTCCGCCGAACGCCTGCAAGGGGTGGCGGACGAGATCGAGGGTCGCCTGGCGCCCCAGGGCAGTTGGCGGCGCCGGCTGTGCGAATGGGCCCTTGCCCACCCGGAACAACCCCTGCAACGCCTCCTGAAGAACCGTGTGCGCCGGCTGCTGGGTTTCCAGCGCCTGCACTTTATCTGGCAGGCCCCCAGCGCCAGCCCCGGCACGTCCTCGGCGCCGGTGTGGCTGGCTGAATTCAAACGGAATATCGCATGAGCGCAGCCGACTCCATCCTTCAAGTCAATGCCGTGTCCTTGTCGTTCAAGGGCGTCAAGGCGATCAACCAACTGTCGTTCGACGTCCGGCGCGGCGAGATCTGCGCTCTGATCGGCCCCAACGGTGCGGGCAAGAGTTCGCTGCTCAACCTGCTCAATGGGGTCTATCGCTTCGACGAAGGCTCGATTGTCTTTGACCGCGAACCCTTCAAGCGCATCGACCCTTTGCGCGCCGCGCGCCGGGGCATTGGCCGGACGTTCCAGAACAACGCGCTGTTCAAGAAGATGAGCGTGATCGACAACATCCTCACCGGGCTGTCGCGGCACAGCCGCAGCCACTTTATCGAGCAGGCCCTGGGGCTGCCCCGGGCCCGGCGCGAGGCCGAAGCGTTTCGCGAGCAGGCCCAGGGCATTCTCGAGTTCCTCGACCTCCAGGCCCAGCGCGACGTGCTGGTGGGCAACCTGCCCTATGGCCTGCAAAAGCGCGTGGAGCTGGGCCGGGCGCTGATCGCCGGGCCGCAGTTGCTGTTGCTCGATGAGCCCATGGCCGGCATGAACGCCGAGGAGAAACAGGACATGGCGCGCTTTATCGCCGACATCAACCGCGACCTGGGCACCACCGTGGTGTTGATCGAGCACGACATGGGCGTGGTCATGGGCCTGTCCGACCACGTGGTGGTGCTGGACTACGGACGCAAAGTGGGGGACGGCACGCCCGCCGAGGTGCAGGCCAACCCCGAGGTGATCGCGGCTTACCTGGGAGCGGTGCATTAATGAATTTCTTCCTCGAAACCCTGCTCGGCGGCTTGCTTGCCGGCACCCTGTATTCCCTGGTGGCCATCGGTTTTGTGCTGATCTACAAGGCCAGCGGGGTGTTCAACTTCGCCCAGGGCGCGATGCTGCTGTTCGCCGCCCTGACCTTTGTCAGCCTGCACGAGCAAGGGGTGCCCTTTGCCCTGGCGCTGTTGTTGACGGTGCTGGTGATGATCGCCGGGGCCTGGCTGATCGAGCGCCTGGTGCTGCGGCCCCTGGTCAATCGCTCGCAGATCACCCTGTTCATGGCGACCCTCGGCCTGTCGTTCATCATCGAAGGCCTGGCCCAGGGCCTGATGGGCTCCCAGGTACGCGCCCTGGATCTGGGCATCGACGACGTGCCGCTGTTTCTCGGGCCGTTGATGGTCAGCCAGTTCGACCTGGTGGCCGCAGCGTCGGCGGTGGTGCTGGTGACGGTGCTGGCGTTGCTGTTCAACAAGACCCGGATCGGCGTGTCGCTGCGGGCGGTGGCCGATGACACCACGGCGGCGCTGTCCATCGGCATCAACCTCAACCGCATCTGGCAGATCGTCTGGGCCGTGGCCGGGGTGGTGGGGCTGGTGGCCGGGCTGCTCTGGGGCGCACGCCAGGGCGTGCAGTTCTCGCTGTCGCTGGTGGTGCTCAAGGCCTTGCCGGTGCTGATCATCGGCGGCTTCACCTCGATTGGCGGGGCGATTGTCGGCGGGCTGATTGTGGGCGCCGCGGAAAACCTCGCCGAGGTGTATATCGGCCCGTTGATCGGTGGCGGCATCACCCCTTGGTTCGCTTATGCATTGGCCTTGGCCTTCCTCTATATCCGTCCCGCCGGCCTGTTCGGCGAGCGCGCCATCGAACGAGTGTGAACCCATGTCCATTCCCTTGACCCATCCCACCGCGCCGCTGCTGCTGGTCCAGCGCCGCCTGCCTTGGGGCTTGATCGGCCTGTTGCTGCTGGCGTTCGTGCTGGTGCCGCTGCTGGGCAACGACTATTGGCTGAACGCTATTTTGATTCCGTTCCTGGTGCTGTCCCTGGCCGGCCTGGGCCTGAACCTGCTGACCGGCTACACCGGCCAGACCTCGGTGGGGGCGGCCGGCTTCATGGCGGTGGGGGCCTTTGCCACCTATGGCTTTCTCCTGCGGTTGCCGGAGCTGGGGTTGCCAGTGGCGCTGCTTGGCGGCGGCCTGATCAGCGCCTTGGTCGGCTTGCTGTTCGGCTTGCCCAGTTCGCGGATCAAGGGCTTTTACTTGATGGTCACCACTCTGGCGGCGCAGTTCTTCCTGGAGTGGCTGTTCGTCAAGTTTCCCTGGTTCTACAACTACGGCTCCTCGGGGACCATTTCCGCGCCGCGCCTGGAGCTGTTCGGCCATGACCTGAACACCCCCCAGGGCCGCTACCTGCTGACCCTGGTCACGGTGGTGCTGCTGACCTGGGTGGCGCTGAACCTGGTGAAAAGCCAGACCGGGCGCAACTGGATGGCCATCCGCGACATGGACACCGCCGCAGCGGTGATCGGCATCCCGGTGGCGCGCTACAAGCGCCTGGCGTTCGCCGTCAGCTCCTTTTACCTGGGGATTGCCGGGGCGCTGTGGGCCTTTGCCTACCTGGGCACGGCCAGCGCCGGCAGCTTCGATATCAATCGCTCGTTCCAGATCCTCTTCATCATCATTATCGGCGGCATGGGCAGCGTGGCCGGCAACTTCGTCGGTGCGGCCTTTATCAGCCTGCTGCCGATCTTCCTCAGCCACGCCGGACAAGCGTTGCTGGGCGGTTCGGTGGATGCCGGGCAATTGCAGAACCTGCAGAAAATCATTTTTGGCGTGCTGATCATCCTGTTCCTGATCAAGGAGCCGGAAGGCCTGATTCGCCTGTTGAAAAACCTGGCTCAACGTTTGGCTCAGTGGCCGCTGCGCTTCTGAATCCTTCACCCTTATTCGAGAAAACCTATGCGTGCATCCTTGAAAAAATCCCTGGCCGGCGCTGCCCTGGCCCTGACGGTGTTCGGCGCGGCGGTGCCGGCGGCCCAGGCCGCGGCCGATCAGCAATTCTTCCCCCTGGCCACCTACCGGGTGGGCGCCTACGCCTCCAGTGGCGTGCAGGTCTGGGCCGGGATGATCGACTACCTGAACTACATCAACCGGGTTGAAGGCGGGATCAACGGGGTCAAGCTGGTGTGGCAGGAATGCGAGACCGAGTGGACCGCAGAGAAGGGCATCGAATGCTACGAGCGCTTCAAGAAGGGCCTGGACGGCGCCCCGGTGGCGGTCTACCAGCCCAATGGCGCGCCGGCGGCCTATGCCCTGAGCGAGCGGGCCGAGGTGGACAAAATCCCGCTGATTACCCTGGGTTACGGGCGTACCGAAGCCACCGACGGCAAGGTGTTCCCCTACAACTTCCCGGTGATGTTGACCTTCTACAGCGAAGCGTCGGCCCTGGTGAACTACATCGCCCAGCGTGAGGGCGGGTTCGACAAGCTCAAGGGCAAGAAAATCGCCACCGTCTACCACGACTCCGCCTATGGTCGGGAAACCCTCGGGCCGCTGAAGCTGCTGGCCGAGAAATACGGCTTCGAGAACATCCAGATCCCTGTGGCCGACCCGGGCAACGAACAGTCCGCCCAGTGGCGCCAGGTGCGCCAGCTGAACCCGGATTGGGTGTTCCTGCGGACCTGGGGCGTCTCGACTCCGGTGGCGGTGAAGACGGCGGCCCGTTTCGGCTTCCCGGTGGACCATATCGTCGGCGACATCTGGGCCAGCTCCAGCGAAGACGTGTTGCCCGCCGGCCCTGCGGCCAAAGGCTACCTGGCGTTGACCCCGTACCCGGCCGGGGCGGATTTCGAGATCCACAAGCGCCTCAAGCAGTACATCCTCGACAAGGGCCTGAGCGACCTCAAGGACCAGAAGAACTTCGGCAGCGTCTACTACAACTCCGGCCTGGTGAACGCGGCCGTAGCGGTGGAAGCCATCCGTACCGCCCAGGGCAAGTTCGGCAAGCGCCCACTCAATGGCGAGGAAGGGCGCTGGGGCCTGGAACACCTGAACATCGACGATGCGCGCCTCAAGGACATGGGCTACCTGGGCCTGATGCAAAACCTCAAGCTGTCTTGCAGCGACCATGAAGGTGGCGGTTCGGCGCGGGTGCAGCAGTGGGACGGGGCCAACTGGACCCTGGTTAGCGACTGGATCGCCGCCGACCGCGCGCTGCTGCGGCCGTTGATCGACGAGAAATCCGCCGCGTTCGCCAAGGAGAAAAACCTCACGCCACGCACTTGCACCGGGGATGAATAAACCATGAACCACGCCGCCACGGCCCCCGGGGTCGATGAACTGTTGCAAGTACGGGATATCGAGGTGATCTACGACGGGGCGATCCTCGCCGTGGCCGGTGTTTCCCTGAGCGTGCCCAAGGGCGGCATCGTTGCCTTGCTGGGGGCCAACGGCGCCGGCAAGAGCACCACCCTCAAGGCCGTGTCCGGGTTGCTGCGGGCCGAACGGGCCGAGGTCAGCCGCGGCAGCATCCACTTCCAGGGCGCGGACACCGCCAGCGCCGACCCCAGCCAGCGTGTGCGCCAGGGCATGGTCCACGTGCTGGAGGGGCGCCATGTGTTCTCCCAGTTGACGGTGGAAGACAACCTGCGCAGCGGCGGTTTTGTGCGTGGCCTGGGGCGGCGGGAAATGGAGCAGGACCTGGAGCGGATCTATGCCTGGTTCCCGCGGCTCAAGACCAAGCGCAAGACCCAGGCCGGGCTGACCTCTGGCGGCGAGCAGCAGATGGTCGCCATTGGCCGGGCGCTGATGACCCGTCCTACTTTGGTACTGCTGGATGAACCGTCCATGGGTTTGGCGCCTATTATCGTCCAAGAGATTTTTCAGATCGTGGCTCAGCTCAATCGCGAGGCTCAGGTGAGCTTTCTGATTGCCGAGCAAAATATTAATGTGGCGCTCAAGTACGCCTCCCATGCCTATGTGCTCGACACCGGCCGCGTGGCCCTGTCCGGGACGGCCGAGGCCTTGTTGGCCCGGGGCGACCTGCACGATTTCTACCTAGGCAAACACTGACCGTGAGAACCCCATGAGCGAAACACAGAGCGGACAGGCGAACCCCGCCACCCGTGGCGACGAGATCCTGATCGTCGGCGGCGGCCTCAGCGGTGCCTTGCTGGCGCTGCAGTTGCTGCGCCTGCCGGGCCGGCGTCGGCTGCGGGTGATCGAACCGCGCAGCGAGTTGGGGCGCGGCGAGGCCTACAGTGCGGTGGAGCTGGGGCACACCCTCAATGGCAACGCGGCGCGCATGAGCGTCGACCCGGATAACGCCGACGACCTGACCCAGTGGTTGCAGGCCTATATCGACGCAGGCGGCTGGCCGGAGTCCCGGCAGCAGGCGGTGCCGGTCAGCGAGTTGTTTCCGCCCCGGGGGATCTTTGGCCTCTATGTCCAGCAACGCCTGGAAGAGGCGCGGCAAGTCGGCGCGCAATACGGTTCCAGCGTCGAACATGTGCAGGGCGAGGTGGTGGACCTGCAAGTGACGGAGGGCGGGACGCTGTTGAGCCTGGGCGACGGTCGGCAACTGCACGGCGCCTTGGCCGTGCTGGCCACGGGCATGTTCCCGGCGGCGCGGACCCCGCAGACCCAATCCAGCGGCTTGAACGCGGCGGCAGTGGACCCTTGGGACCTGAACGCCATGGCTCAGCTGGACCCGCAAGGCACGGTGCTGATCATCGGTTCCGGGCTGACCATGGTGGATGCGGTGGTGTCCCTGGAGCAGGCCGGGCATCGCGGGCCGATCGAGGTGTTTTCCCGTCACGGCCTGTTGCCCCATGTGCGCCGCCAGCCGCCGGCCTGGGAGGACTTTCTGGCGGCCGACCATCGCCTACGCAGCCCGCGGCAACTGGTGCGCGAACTGCGTCGGCAATGTCGCCTGGCCCAGGCACAGGGTGTGGATTGGCAAGCGCCGCTAGACACGGTGCGCGCCCATATCGGCCGTTTATGGAGCCAGGCCACGGACCTGCAACGGCGGCAGTTCGTGCGCCATGTCAGGCCCTGGTGGGAGAGTCATCACCATCGTTCGCCGCCCTTGAGTGCCGAGCTGGTGGCGCGTTTGCACGATGAGGGGCGTTTGCACATTCACGCCGCTTCGTTCAAGGGCCTGGAACCGAGCGGCGATGGGCGCCTGTCGATTGCCCTGCGTCGGCGGGGTGAAAAGGAGGTGAGTTGGGTCAGCGGGGATGCCTTGATCAACTCCAGTGGCATCGAGTACGACTGGCGGCGGGTGGCGCGGCCTTTGCCCCGGCAATTGCTGGCGCGCGGGTTGATCCAGCCGGGGCCGTTGGCGTTGGGGATTGCCGCAGACCCCGGTGGCGCCGTGCGGGATGCCCAGGGGCAGGTCAGTGCGCGTTTGTTTGCCATGGGGCCGCCGTTGCGTGGCCTGTGGTGGGAGAGCACCGCGGTGACCGACGTAGCCCTCCAGGCCAAGGCCCTGGCCGCCCGGTTGGCCGCCCTGGCCTAGGCGTCGGCGGCCAGCAGGTGGTTATAGGTTGACCCAGCGTTGCTCCCGCGCGGCCACACGAATGGCCGTGGCCAGGCGCTCGACTTCCAGGGCTTCCTGGAAATCCGTGCCGCGCTGGCCTTGGCCCACCTGGGCCAGGATCAGTTCGTGCACTTCCAGGGTCTTCAATTCGTTGTACCCCAGTTGGTGCCCCGGCGCCGGGCTGAAGGCGGCGTAGCCGGGCAGGGCGGGACCGGCCAGCAGGCGCTGGAAGCCTTCCTGGCCAACCCGGTACAGGCGCAGTTCGTTGAGCCGTTCCTGATCGAAGGCCAGGGTGCCGAGGGTGCCGCTGATCTCGAAACTCAGGTGGTTCTTGTAGCCGTGCTTGAGCCAGCTGCTGCTGAAGGTGCCCCGGGCGCCATTGGCAAAACGCAGCAGGGCGTGGGCCTGGTCATCGATGACGATGGGTTTGAGTTCGCGGCTGCCGCTGCTGGCCGGGCGCTGCCCGTGGACGGTCTGGGTATCGGCGCACACGGCTTGCACGTGGCCCATCAGGTAGCGGGCCATGGCCAGCAGGTGGCTGCCCAGGTCGGCCAGAGCGCCGCCGGCATGCTGTTCCTCACAACGCCAGGAAAACGGCGACTGGGGATCGGCCATGAAGTCTTCGCTGAACTCACCCTGGAAACTGATCAACTGTCCCAGTTGACCGCTGTCGATCAATTCCCGGGCGAGCACGATCATCGGGTTGTGCTGGTAGTTGTAGCCGACCCGGGTGACCACGCCGGCTGCCTGGGCCGCTTGCTGCATCTGCTGGGCCTGCTCGACGCTGACGGCCAGGGGCTTTTCGCAGTACACCGCCTTGCCGGCCGCCAGCGCGGCCATGGCCATGGGGAAGTGCAGGTGGTTGGGGGTGGTGATGGCCACCAGGTTGACCTTGGGGTCGTCGATCAATTGCTGCCAATCGCTGTGGGCCCGTTCGAAGCCCCAGGCGCTGGCGCAATGGCGCGCCCGCTGGCCATCGGCATCGGCCAGGGCCGCCAGGTGCAGGCGCACCGGCAGTTCGAACACCGCGCTGACATTGCGAAACGCCAAGGCGTGGGCACGGCCCATAAACCCCGTGCCGATCAAGCCGATTCCAAGTTCGCGCATAACTGCCCCCGTAGAATTATTGTTGTAGGAAAGCTTATTTATGGAATAAACATTCTTTAATTGCAATCCGTAGAATAAAAATTCATTTAATAGCTCAGGCGCCTGCATCCCCTTGTAGGCGCTGGCGTGCCAGCGACCCGCTCTACCAATCCCTCCACCCAACACAAAAAAAGGCAGCCCAAGGCTGCCTTTTTCACCTGTCTCCAGCCAACCTCAGGACAGAAAGCCCCCGTCCACATTCAACGCCACGCCGGTGGTGTAGCTCGACGCATCGCTGGCCAGGTACAGCACCGCGCCGGCCATTTCACTGGGGTCGGCCACGCGCTTGAGGGGGATCTGCGCCAGGGCGGTCTTGAGGATGGCGTCGTTCTTCACCAGGGCCGACGCGAATTTGGTGTCGGTGAGGCCCGGCAGCAGGGCGTTGCAGCGGATGCCGAACTGCGCGCATTCCTTGGCGAAGACTTTGGTCATGTTGATCACCGCCGCCTTGGTCACCGAGTAGATGCCCTGGAAGATGCCCGGGGAAATGCCATTGATCGAGGCCACGTTGATGATGCTGCCGCCGCCGTTTTCGCGCATCAGCTTGCCGGCTTCCACCGACATGAAGAAGTAGCCACGGATGTTCACGTCCACCGTCTTCTGGAAGGCTCCCAGGTCGGTGTCCAGCACGTTGCAGAACTGTGGGTTGGTGGCGGCGTTGTTGACCAGGATATCCAGGCGCCCGAACTGTTCGCGGATGCCGGCGAAAACCTGGCTGATCTGCTCCATTTCGCCAATGTGGCAGGCAATGGCCGTGGCCTTGCCGCCGTCGGCGATGATGGCGTCGGCCACGTGCTGGCAGCCATCGAGCTTGCGGCTCGAGACGATCACGTGGGCGCCTTGCTGGGCCAGGAGTTTGGCGATGGCTTCACCGATGCCGCGGCTGGCGCCGGAAACGAAAGCGATCTTGCCGTCGAGGTCGAACAACTGAGTCTTGGACATGGTGTTTCCTTGTTGTTGTGGTCGGTCGCGGGGCGCGATCAGAGGCTGGATTGATCGATTACTTGCAGGCTCATCTGCTCCAGCAGTTTGTTCATCTGGATGAACTGCGCGAAGCGTTTGTCCTGGGTCTGGCCGTGATAGAAGCGGTAGTAAATCTGCTGCACGATGCCGGCCAGGCGGAACAGGCCGTAGATGTAATAGAAGTCGAAGTTGCCAATGGCAATGCCCGAGCGTTCGGCGTAGTAGTCGACGAACTGCCGGCGGCTGAGCATGCCCGGGGCGTTGCTCGGCTGGCGCCGCATCAGTTGCACCGGCGCCGGGTCGTCGGCTTCGATCCAGTAGGCCAGGGTGTTGCCTAGGTCCATCAGCGGGTCGCCGAGGGTGGTCAGCTCCCAGTCCAGCACGCCGATGATCTGCATTGGGTTGGCGGCGTCGAGGATCACATTGTCGAAGCGATAGTCGTTGTGCACGATGCTCGATTGCGGGTGGTCGGCGGGCATCTTGTCGTTGAGCCAGGCCTTGACCGCTTCCCACGCCGGGGCGTCCGGGGTCAGGGCTTTTTCATAGCGGTCGCTCCAGCCGCGGATCTGCCGTTGCACATAGCCTTCCGGCTTGCCCAGGTCGGCCAGGCCACAGGCCTGGTAATCCACCCGGTGCAGCTCCACCAGCTTGTCGATAAAGCTCTTGCACAGGGTTTCGGTCTTGGCCGCGTCCAGGCCCAGTTCCGGCGGCAGGTCGGAGCGCAGGATGATGCCCTTGACCCGCTCCATCACGTAGAACTCGGCGCCGATCACCGACTCGTCGGTGCAGTGCACGTAGGCCTTGGGGCAGTAGGGGAAACCGTCCTTGAGCTGGTTGAGGATGCGGTACTCGCGGCCCATGTCGTGGGCCGACTTGGCCTTGTGGCCGAAGGGCGGGCGGCGCAGGACGAACTCGTGCCCGGGGTATTCCAGCAGGTAGGTGAGGTTCGAGGCGCCGCCGGGGAACTGGCTGATCTGTGGGGTGCCGCTGAGGCCGGGAATGTGCGCCTTGAGGTACGGATCTATGAGGCTGGCGTCGAGTTCTTCGCCGGAGCGGATACGGGTGGACTGGTCTGTAAGCGCCATGCTTATCCCTTCTGCTTATTCTGGAGGCCAGAGATTATTGGCTAATCTAATGCGCCCACCGGAGCGCCACAATCGCGGTGGGCCTTTATAGGCAAGCGTGTTGCCGGGCAATCATTGCTTTTGATACAAGCGTTTGAAATCCCGTGCCTGACTCTAGTCCAGATCGGCGCCCGCCGTTCAGTTTGCTGGGGGCAGGGCGATCGGGGTCAGCAGCGGTTGGCCGCTGAAGAACGCCACCAGGTTCTTGCCGACCATTTCCACCGTGCCCTGGGTCGCCTCGGGCGAGAGGCCGGCGACGTGGGGCGTGAGCACCACATTGCCCAGGCTCTTGAGCGCATCCGGCACCTGGGGTTCGTCATCGAACACATCCAGGGCGGCGCCGGCGATGCTGCGGTGTTCCAACGCCGACAGCAGGTCGGCAGTGACCACCACGCTGGCCCGGGCGATGTTCACCAGAAAGCCGTTGGGCCCCAGGGCGTCGAGGGCCTTTTTATCGATCAGGTGGCGGGTGCCGGGGCCGCCCGGGGTGGCGATCACCAGGAAGTCCGAGGCCCGGGCCAGTTCACTGGCCGAGTGGCAATAGTGGTAAGGCACGCCCGGCCGGGGCTGGCGGCTGTGGTAGCTGACCTGCATGTCGAACCCCAGGGCGCAGCGCTTGGCGATGGCCATGCCCACCGCGCCCAGGCCGAGAACACCCAGGCGCTTGCCGGCCAGGGACGGGCGCATGACCTTGGGCCACTGGCTTTGGCGCACTGCCGCGTCGGCCCGGGGAATGTCGCGTACCAAGGACAGCAGCAGGGCCATGGCGTGGTCGGCCACGGACGAGGCGTTGACCCCGGCGCCATTGCTCACGGCGATGCCGCGGTTGCTGGCGGCTTGCAGGTCCACCTGCTCATAGCCGGCGCCGATCACGCAGATGATTTTCAGGTGTGTCAGGGTGGCGATTTCGTCGGCGCTCAGGCCCAGGGGGCCACGGGTCAGCACCGCGTCGATCTGCCCGGCATGGGCCTTGATGGCCTGGGCGCGCTCGGCGGGGGTGGGGGCGAGGATCAGGTGAAAGCCCTGGCTTTCCAGAATGGGCAGGTAATCGTTGATGGTTTCAACCAGGACCAGAACAGTGGCGGGCATCGAGGCACTCCTGAGGTGGCGGACAGGGCAGCCAGAGTGCTGGCTGACGTCGCGTTTGGCAATCCTTATGGGCGCTGCGAGGGCTCTGTATCGAGGCTTGTGACGGGGCGAGTGTTCCGCCAGCGGGGGCTGGCGGAGGGGGCGCAAAGGGTGTTTAGGCGGTGTTTTAGAACTGCACCTCGGCAGTCTTGGCCAGGCGCACGAAGGGGCCATTCAGGGTGGCGTTGTGGTGGGCGATGATGCCCTTGGCCCCCAGTACCGGTGTGTCCATGCAGGTATGGGCGTCTTCCACCAGCACCGCGGCAAAGCCCAGGTCACCGCTGGCGCGGCAGGTGCTGTCGATGCAGTACTGAGTCTTCATGCCGACAATCACCAGTTCGTTGACCTGGGCCGCGTGCAGGCGCTCGGCCAGGTCGGTGCCGGCAAAACAGCTGGGGCGGGCCTTGTTAAGCAGCACGTCCTGTTGTTCATCCAGCTCCAGGGTCGGCAGCAATTGCCACAGCGGGCTGCCGGCCGCAATCGGCGAACCCTCGGGGCCGGTGTGGCGCACGGCGAAAATCGGCGCCCCGGCCTGGTGGGCGCGGCGGATCAACTGATTGATATTGTCCAGGACGCGCTCGCGCTGGTAAGGCTTGTCCGGTCCGTTGAACAGGCCGACCTGCATGTCGACGATCAGCAAGGCAGGGCGTCGGATGAGAGCTGAAGGCATGGTGTTTCTCCTTGTGTGCCAGGTGGACGGAGAAACAAAAGGCCCCGTCCATTGCTGGCGGGGCCTTGGGTTTACTGCGCGTTATCTAGCCTGCACAGCCACCGTCCGACCCGCCGTAGGCGGTCGTGGTGGTGGAGGTTGGATTCAGCGCGTAAATATTCATAGGCGCCGATCATGCCGTTGCGCCGGGAGCCTTGTCAACGCGTCGCCGCCCCGCCTGTTGCGCTGTCGACTCTTGCCCCTCGGCTGTCACGCTAAGAGCAGGGGCCATGCCGCAGAGATGCACCGGGCCAGACGCGTCGCCAGAAAACCTGCCATATCCACACCGTTCCTCAGCTAAGCCTTTGCTTCTGTTGATGAATCCCGGACAATCGCGCCCCTGTTTCGGCCAGGGCACTGCCTGTCGGGTATTCCGACTCGTCCTGACCGAGTGGCAAATGACCGGAATGTGGAGATCCCACCGGATGAATGATCAGGCCAACAGCGTTGATCAACGCTTTGAAACCGCAGCCCCCGCGACGCTGAGTCGTTGGGATCGCCATGACACCACCTGGATGCTGGGCCTGTTCGGCACCGCGATCGGTGCAGGCACCTTGTTTCTGCCCATCAACGCCGGCCTGGGCGGCTTCTGGCCGCTGCTGATCCTGGCGCTGCTGGCGTTCCCCATGACCTTCTACGCCCACCGTGGCCTGACCCGTTTCGTGCTCTCGGGCCGTGACGGCGCAGACATCACGGAAGTGGTCGAGGAGCATTTCGGCATCACCGCCGGGGCGATGATCACCCTTCTGTATTTCCTGGCGATCTTCCCGATCCTGCTGATCTACAGCGTGGCCCTGACCAACACCGTGGGCAGCTTCATGCTGCACCAGCTGCACATCACGCCGCCGCCTCGGGTCGTGCTGTCGCTGGTGCTGATCCTCGGCCTGCTGGCCGTGGTGCGCTGCGGTGAGCAGTTCATCGTCAAGGCCATGAGCCTGATGGTCTATCCGTTTATCGTCGCCTTGCTGTTCCTCGCGGTGTTCCTGATCCCACACTGGAACGGCGGCATCCTCGCCACCGCGGGCGACGTGCCTACGTCGTCGTCCCTGCTGCGTACCCTGTGGCTGGCGATTCCGGTGATGGTCTTCTCGTTCAACCATTCGCCGATCATCTCGGCCTTTGCCGTGGACCAGAAGCGGCGTTACGGCCAGCACGCCGAGGCGCGCAGTTCGCAGATCCTGTCCCGGGCCCACCTGTTGATGGTGGTGATGGTGCTGTTCTTCGTCTTCAGTTGCGTGCTGACCCTGTCGCCGGCCCAACTGGCGGAGGCCAAGGAGCAGAATCTGTCGATCCTGTCCTACCTGGCCAACCACTTCGACAACCCGACCATCGCCTTCGCCGCGCCGCTGATTGCCTTTGTGGCCATTGCCAAGTCGTTCCTGGGCCACTACATCGGCGCCAGTGAAGGCCTCAAGGGCCTGATCGTCAAAGGTCGCCACCGTTCGCAGTCCAAGACCCTGGACCGCGTGACCGCCGCCTTTATGCTGGTGGTCTGCTGGATCGTCGCCACCCTCAACCCGAGCATCCTGGGCATGATCGAAACCCTGGGCGGCCCGGTCATTGCGGCCATCCTGTTCCTGATGCCGATGTATGCGATCCGCAAAGTGCCTGCCATGGCGCGCTATCGCGGGCAGGCGTCCAACGTCTTCGTGACGGCGGTGGGCCTGGTGGCGATTTCGGCGCTGGTGTATTCGTTGATGGCGCATTATTGGGGTTTTTAAGCGGGGGAACGCTGGCGAGCCAGCCCCTACAGGGGCGGTGCTGAGCGATCCAACCGACTGCCCAATGGCATGAAAAACGCCGCCCCGGAATGGGCGCGTTTTTTATTGTGCGGCAGCTGATCCAGGGCACCTCTGCTGCGACATTAACGGCTAAGCTGCGGCAGCATTGGCGCGGCTGCAGCGCCTTCTATGGAGACGCTGTATGGCAGGTGCCCCTGGTGCATCGACGCAACCCCGTGTCGATCCCCCGAATCGTTGGCTGGACGTGTTGGCCGGCTTGTCGATTGCCGGTCTGTTGTTGCCCGAGGCGGTCGCCTACTCAAGCATTGCCGCGTTGCCACCCCAGGCGGGGGTGATTGCCTTGTTTGCCGGCCTGCTGTGTTACGGGTTGTTCGGCACCAGTCGTTTCGCCATTGTTTCTGCCACCTCGTCTTCGGCGGCGGTGCTCGCCGCTGCCACGGCCACCTTGGCCAACGGCGATCCGGCGTTGCGCATGACCCTGGCGGTCGGCCTGGTGCTGGTGACCGGTGGTTTCTTCCTCTTGGCCGGGCTGTTCAAGCTCGGCAGCGTCACTTCATTTATCGCCAAACCGGTGCTGCGCGGCTTTGCCTTGGGCCTGGCGTTGACCATCATCCTCAAGCAAGTGGCGAGCATCGTCGATGTGCACTTGAGCAACGGCAACCTGATCCGCTTCCTGCCGCAACTGCTGGAGCAATGGCCGCAGTGGAATAAAGTCGGGGCGCTGGTGGGCGCGGTGGCCTTGCTGGTGTTGTGGCTGTGCGCGCGCTTCAGGCGGTTGCCGGGCGGGTTGCTGGTGGTGGCGCTGGGCATCGCTGCCGGCCAATGGCTGAACCTGCCGGCGTACGGGGTCAAACTGATCGGCGTGATTGATTTGAGCCTGGAGGTGCCGCACCTGCCGGTGCTGCCATTTGCCGACTGGCTGCGCCTGGGGGAATTGGCCTTTGCCATGGTGATGATCCTGTACGCCGAGTCCTATGGCTCCATCAGCTCCTTTGCCCTCAAGCACGGCGACCGGGTGTCGTCCAACCGCGACCTGCTGGCCCTCGGCGGCGCCAACCTGTTGTCCGGGTTGTTCCATGGCATGCCCGCCGGCGCCGGCTACTCGGCGACCTCGGCCAATGAAGCGGCGGGTGCCGGTTCGCGCCTGGCCGGGCTGGTGGCGGCCGGGGTGGTGTTGCTGATTGTCTTGACGCTGTTGCCGTGGATCGCCCTGACCCCGGAGCCGGTGCTGGCGGCCATCGTCATTCATGCCCTGAGTCGCGGTCTGAGCCTTCAGCCATTGGGGCGTTATTTCATCTGGCGCCGCGACCGTTTGCTGGTGATCTGCGCGGTGGCCGCCGTTCTGGTGCTGGGGGTGCTGGACGGCTTGTTGTTGGCGGTGGCGATCAGCGTGGTGCTGATGCTCAAGCAGATGTCATCGGCGGACATCCAGGTGCTGGGGCGAATGGGCGGTGGCCACGATTTTGTCGACTTGCAACGCCATCCCGACGCCAAGGCCATCCCCGGGGTGCTGATTGTGCGCCCCAGCGAGGCGCTGTTCTTTGCCAACGTGGAACGCATTCTGGGCGGGGCCTTGCGCCTGGCGCGGCATGCAGAGCCACCGGTGCATACGATTATTCTCAGCCTTGAAGAGTCGCCCAACCTGGACGGCACCAGCATCGAAGCCCTGGAAGGGTTCTTTTTGCAGGTGCGCGCCGAGGACAAACTGCTGATTCTGGCGCGGCTCAAGCATCAGGCCAAAGCGGTGCTGTCGAAGTTGCCGGAGCAGGAACTGGAGCAGGTGATTCTCAGTGGGCTGAGCGTCGATGGAGCGGTGCAGCAGGCGCTTCAATTGAACGCATAGGCCGTTTTGTGTCGATGGTTAAAGTGCGTTCGCCGGCAAGCTGGCGCCTACAGAAGGCTGAACGGCGGGCATAAAAAAACGCCGCTCATCTCACGATGGGCGCGTTTTTCAGAACGTTGCAGCGTTAGGCTTGAACGACCGGGATGTTGGCGTTCGCAGCAGCCTCACGGAACTCGGCGATCTGGTCAAAACTCAGGTAGCGATACACATCGCTGGCCATGGTGTTGATCTTCGCGGCGTATTCCATGTACTCCTCGACGGTCGGCAGGCGACCCAGGATGGAAGCCACCGACGCCAGCTCGGCCGAAGCCAGGTAGACGTTGGCGCCGTCACCCAGACGGTTCGGGAAGTTACGGGTCGAAGTCGACACGACAGTCGAGTTCGGCTCTACACGTGCCTGGTTACCCATGCACAGCGAGCAGCCCGGCATTTCCATGCGCGCGCCAGCCTTGCCGTAGATGCCGTAGTAGCCTTCTTCGGTCAGTTGGTGAGCGTCCATCTTGGTCGGCGGCGACAGCCACAGACGGGTTGGCAGCTGACCTTTGACCTGATCCAGCAACTTACCGGCAGCGCGGAAGTGACCGATGTTGGTCATGCACGAACCGATGAACACTTCGTCGATCTTCTCGCCTTGTACCGACGACAGCAGACGAGCGTCGTCCGGGTCGTTCGGTGCGCAGAGCACAGGCTCTTTGATCTCGGACAGGTCGATTTCGATGACTTCGGCGTATTCGGCGTCAGCATCGGCCACCATCAGCTCAGGGTTGGCGATCCAGGCTTCCATCGCTTGAGCACGACGTTCCAGGGTGCGCGCGTCGCCGTAGCCTTCGCCGATCATCCAGCGCAGCAGGGTGACGTTGGAGCTCAGGTACTCGGTGATCGACTCTTTCGACAGCTTGATGGTGCAACCGGCAGCCGAACGTTCGGCCGAGGCGTCGGACAGCTCGAAAGCCTGCTCGATGCTCAGGCCGTCCAGGCCTTCGATTTCCAGGATGCGGCCGGAGAAGGCGTTCTTCTTGCCTTTCTTCTCTACGGTCAGCAGGCCAGCCTGGATCGCGTAGTAAGGAATGGCGTGAACCAGGTCACGCAGGGTGATGCCCGGTTGCATTTCGCCTTTGAAGCGCACCAGGATCGATTCCGGCATGTCCAGCGGCATAACGCCGGTGGCTGCGGCAAACGCCACCAGGCCCGAACCGGCCGGGAACGAGATGCCCATCGGGAAACGGGTGTGGGAGTCACCACCGGTGCCGACGGTGTCCGGCAGCAGCATGCGGTTCAGCCAGCTGTGGATGATGCCGTCGCCCGGACGCAGGGACACGCCGCCACGGGTCATGATGAAGTCAGGCAGGGTGTGGTGGGTGGTCACGTCGATCGGCTTTGGATAAGCCGCGGTGTGGCAGAAGGACTGCATCACCAGATCGGTGGAGAAGCCCAGGCACGCCAGGTCTTTCAGTTCGTCACGGGTCATAGGACCGGTGGTGTCCTGGGAACCGACGGTGGTCATCTTCGGTTCGCAGTAAGTGCCAGGACGAACGCCGGCTACGCCGCACGCCTTGCCGACCATTTTCTGCGCCAGGGTGAAGCCCTTGGTGCTTTCAGCCGGAGCTTCTGGCTTCTTGAACAGGTCGGACGGTGGCAGGCCCAGTTCGGCGCGAGCCTTCTCGGTCAGGCCACGGCCGATGATCAGCGGGATACGGCCGCCAGCACGGACTTCGTCCAACAGTACCGGAGTCTTCATTTCGAAGGTGGTCAGGACTTCGTCAGTGCCGTGTTTGCAGACTTTGCCAGCATGCGGGTACAGGTCGATCACGTCGCCCATGTTCATGTTGGTGACGTCGAATTCGATCGGCAGTGCGCCGGCATCTTCCATGGTGTTGTAGAAGATCGGAGCGATCTTGCTGCCGAAGCAGAAGCCGCCAGCACGCTTGTTCGGCACGTAAGGAACGTCGTCGCCGAAGAACCACAGCACCGAGTTGGTAGCGGATTTACGCGAAGAACCGGTACCGACCACGTCACCGACGTAGGCGATCGGGAAGCCTTGGCCGCGCATTTCTTCGATCTGCTTCATCGGGCCGGTCTTGCCTTGCTCGTCCGGCACGATGCCTTCACGAGCCATTTTCAGCATGGCCAGGGCGTGCAGTGGGATGTCAGGGCGGGACCAGGCGTCCGGGGCAGGGGACAGGTCGTCGGTGTTGGTTTCGCCGGTGACCTTGAACACGCGCAGGCTGATCTTGTCGGCCAGGGTCGGGCGGTTCTTGAACCACTCGCCGTCAGCCCAGGATTGCAGCACGGCTTGAGCGTGAGTGTTGCCGTTCTTGGCTTTTTCCGCGACGTCGTGGAAGGCGTCGAACATCAACAGGGTGTGCTTGAGTTGGGCAGCGGCCACAGGCGCCAGTTCGGCGTCGTCCAGCAGGTCAACCAGGGTCACGATGTTGTAGCCGCCTTGCATGGTGCCAAGCAGTTCAACAGCGCGTTTCTTGTCGATCAGGGGAGAGGTGGCTTCGCCTTTGGCCAAGGCGGAGAGGAAACCAGCCTTGACGTAGGCAGCTTCGTCAACGCCTGGTGGAACGCGGTTGGTGATCAGGTCTACGAGGAAGGCTTCTTCGCCAGCCGGGGGGGCTTTCAGCAGCTCGACCAGGCCTGCAGTTTGTTCGGCGTTAAGCGGCTGGGGAACGATACCCAGGGCTGCACGCTCTTCGATATGTTTGCGGTAGGCTTCAAGCACAGTTATTACCCTCATCAGTGGTCCCAAATGGGTGTCCGGGACGCTCATCCAGAAAAACTCGGAACTCATGCGCTGCTGGGCTTTTTGGGCCCCTTAGCCAGAATTACGGAGTATTCCCTACAGAAGCTGTTTTCAAAGTTTTACGCCTGCAGAACGGGGAGCTGATGAGGGTTGGCGTCGAGTATTCCCCGCTGGAAAGACTCTTCGCCAACACCGCTCTGAAGGAACGACTGTGCTCGTGACGCTTTGAAAACAGCTTCGAACGGACATTGGCGCCTAAAAAGGCTGGCTGATTCTACGGGAAAAAAAATTTAAAGGTAAGTTAGGCCTTTAAGTTTGAGGGGTGATGAATGTTAGACAAAGGGCTAACATGCCCGCCTGTTTTGCTTTTCCGCGTATTGCCTACCTATGCCCAATCAGACTATCAAGACCCCCTGCGTTGGCCTCTGCTCCACGGTTTACGGTGACCTGGTGTGCCGCGGCTGCAAGCGTTTCCACCATGAAGTGATCCATTGGAACGGCTACAACGAGGAAGAAAAACGTGCGGTCTGGCTGCGTTTGGAGCAGCTGTTGGTGCAGGTGATGACGGCCAAGCTGGAAGTTTTCGACCCTCAGCGCCTGCGCAACCAACTGGAGCAACGCAAGATCCGCTTTGTGCCGCACCAGTCGGTGTATTGCTGGGCCTACCAGCTGATCGCCCGCGGGGCGCGGGTGATCAACCAGTTGGACGCCTATGGGATGGTGCTGCTGCCGGAGTTTCGCGATTGGGAACTGCCGGAATTGCGCGACGCCATTGATCGGGAATTTTTCCTGTTGTCGGAAGCCCACTACCAACGCTACATCGCCCCCGGCTTCCTCAAAGACGCCCTGGGCGCCGCTCCGCTGTAGGCACAGGCTGGCTCCCACGGATTCCCGCACCTTGTAGGAGCTGGCTCGCCAGCGATCACGGTCGCAAGGGTTGCACAAGGCTCAATGGCCTCATCGCCGGCAAGCCGACTCCTACGGATTCCCGCACCTTGTAGGAGCTGGCTCGCCAGCGATCACGGTCGCAAGGGTTGCGCAAGGCTCAAGGGCCTCATCGCCGGCAAGCCGGCTCCTACGGATTCCCGCACCCTGTAGGAGCTGGCTTGCCAGCGATCGCAGTCGTAAGGTTTGCACAAGGCTCAATGGCCTCATCGCCGGCAAGCCAGCCCCCACGGATTTCCTTACCTTGTATGCGCTGGCTTGCCAGCGATCGCTTCAGCTTTTGGAGGCCAGTTCTTGCAGGTGGTCCATGATGTCGTCGGGCTTGAGCACCAGCACGTCGCTCTCGAGGGAATCGAGCACCACTTCCGCGGTATTGCCGATCAACGCCCCCGATAACCCGGTGCGCGCCACGGTGCCGATCACTGTCACCGCTGCCTTGAGCGTGTGGGCCAGGTGCGGGATGAGCACGTCCGCCGGGCCTTCTTCGATGTGCAGGTGGTTGTCGTCGATGTCGAACTCGGCCTGGAAGGCCTGGCATTGCTCGCGGTAGCGCGCTTCGATGGTTTCCTTGAGTTGGAACACCGGGTCGGCCGCCGACAGCATGGGCGACGGGTGGGCACTGACCACATGCAGTTGCGCCTTGGCCAGGTGGGCGATATCGAAACCGTAATCGACGATGCTGGCGTGCAGGGTGCGGTGTTCGCCATCGGTGTTGCCGACGTCGATTGCCGCCAGGATCACGCCACCGCTCCAGGGCGTGGCGGTCTTGACCAGCAGCACCGGGCTCGGGCAATAGCGCAGCAGCTTCCAGTCGGCCGGGGTCAGCAGGGCTTTTTTCAGCGGGTTGTCGGTGAAGTGTTGCTTGACCACCAGGCCGCAGCCTTCGGCTTGCTGCACTTCGATGATGGTGGTGTGCAGGCTGTCGTTCCAGGCCTGCTCGGTGGTGACGCTGTAGCCTTCGCTCACCAGGCTGCTCTTGAGCACGCTGAGCAGGGCCGAGTGCTCATGCTTTTTGTCACACACCAACAGGTGCAGGTGGGCCTGGGTGACCCCGGCGATCAACTTGGCGCGCTTGAGGGCGAGGCTCTCGTGGGGCGAAGGCTCGATGACCACCAGAATGCTGCGGATGCTTTGCATGAGGGGGATCTCCAGAAGGTAAGGGGGCGTCTTGCACAACTATAGATGCTGGCTGTCGGCGCCGACGTTGATGCACATCAAACCCCGCCGCTGGTGGTCGGCGCCGTGGCCGGTATAATCGCCGCCTTTGCCGTGAACCCTTTGCCCCGTGAGCCTCATGTTGAACATCCCTGATCGTGCCGCTTTCTTGCCTTCCGCCGTTGTTGCTGCCTTGGAAGTGCGCCCATGAACTTCCCGGAAATCCACGACTTCCTCGGTTGCCGCACCCCGCAGGGCTGGGTCCAGGCGGCGCTGGCGGATCAGGAAACCCTGCTGATCGACCACAAGAACTGCGAGTTCAAGGCCGCCAGCACGGCCCTGAGCCTGATCGCCAAGTACCACTCCCATGTCGATCTGATCAACATGATGTCGCGCCTGGCCCGCGAAGAGCTGGTGCACCACGAGCAGGTCATGCGCCTGATGAAGAAGCGCAAGGTCGAGCTGCGCCAGTTGTCCGCCGGGCGTTATGCCTCGGGCCTGCGCAAAGTGGTGCGCAGCCACGAGCCGGTAAAACTGGTGGACACCCTGGTGGTGGGGGCCTTTATCGAAGCCCGCAGTTGCGAGCGTTTCGAAGCCCTGGTGCCGCATTTGGACGAAGAACTCGGCAAGTTCTACTTCGGGCTGCTGAAAAGCGAGGCCCGGCATTATCAGGGTTACCTGAAGCTGGCCTATCAGTACGGCGACGCCAAGGACATCGCCCAGGTGATCGACAAGGTGCGCGCCGCCGAGCAGGAACTGATCGAATCCCCGGACGTCGAGTTTCGTTTCCACAGCGGCGTGCCCAGCGCCGGATACCAGGAAAGCCCGCGCTAACCGGCGGCTAAGCGCGCTGTGCCGGGGCCGTGCTGAGCCCCGGTCGGCGCCTGTTACAGCTCCAGGCTATGGATCACCTGGGTGGCGTCATCCGGGTCGATAACGCTGCTGAAGCCCAGGGTCTTGGCCAGCTTGCGCATGTTGTAGTTGATGGCGCTGTCCACCGAGAACATGCGGATAAACTCATGGGCCCGGGCCTGATCCAGCAGGCGCCGCATCAGCAGCACCCCCAGCCCTTTGTTCTGCCACTCATCGGCCACGGTCAGCGCGCATTCGCAGCACCTGGGTGTCTCGACGGCCAGGGCGTAGCGGCTGATGCCGATTTCCCGCAGGGTGCCGTTGTCATGCACCAGGGCCACAAAGGCTTGCCGCTCAGGCGTGCCGACATCCATCAGTTGATCCAGCAACACGTTGCCGACTTCCTTCACCTCACCCAGAAAACGTTGATGGCGGGTCACCGGTGAAAGGTTTTCGATAAAGGCTTTCTCCCGGTCCCGGTCCTGGGGTCGCAATGGTCGGATCAGTACGTGGCTGCCATCGTTGAGGGCCTCGATCCAGTACTGGCCTTGCTGGGTGGGGAAGTGGTGGTGGGCGAGGGTGTTCAAGGCAGGGCTGGGCATGGTCGAGGCTCCGAGGGCTTGAGGCGGTAGGCGCAAGGTTTACGCTGCTGGAACCCGGGGCGTTTGATCGATATCAATGTTCAAGGTGGGGCGGGTTGATTGTCGATCAGCGGTCATGGCCGCTGCGGCGCCTTCCAGGACTGGTTACTATCTACGCCTCAGCAACGGGAGACTGAACATGTCCAGACCAGCCCGCACCTGCCTGACCATCGCCTTGGGCGAGCGTCCGCAAGAGGCCTTTCAATGAGCACCCTTGAACGAGCCATCGCCATCGCCGCCATGGCCCATGAAGGCCAGGTCGATAAGGGCGGCGCGCCCTACATCCTCCACCCGCTGCAGGTGATGCTGCGCCTGCAAGACCCGGAAGCACGCACCGTGGCGGTGCTGCATGACGTGGTCGAGGACAGCCCCGTCAGCCTGGAAGATTTGCGCGAGCAGGGCTTCAGCGAGGGCGTATTGAGTGCCCTGGAGGCCCTGACCAAGCGTGAAGGGGAGGACTATCAGGCTTTTGTCGAGCGGGCCGGGCGGGACCCGTTGGCGCGCCAGGTGAAGTTGGCCGACCTGGCGGAAAACAGCGACCTGTCGCGCATCCCCGCTCCCAGTGCCAAGGACCTGGAGCGGGTCGCCAAGTACCGCCGGGCCATCGACTACCTGGAAGGCTTGGCCCAGGGTTAATGTCGGCCCCGGCTACAGTGGGTTGCGCGCCATCGGCGGTTGCGCCGGCTGTGCACTGCGCGCCTCCCACTTGGCGATCACCAGTGGCGCCAAGGCATTGCCCAGCACATTGAGCGCCGTGGTGGGCATCTCCATCAGCCGGTACACGCCGGCGATAAAGGCAATGCCTTCCAGGGGCAGGCCAGCGCTGGCCAGGGTGGCCGAGAGGATCACGAACATAAAGCCCGGAACCCCGGCGGCGCCCTTGGACGTCAGGACCATGGTCACCACCAGCAGTGCCTGGTCCGCCAGGCTCAGGTCGATGCCATACAACTGCGCCACGAACAGGGTGCCGATGCCGAGGAACAGCGAGGCCCCGTCCAGGTTGAACGAGTAGCCCACCGGCACCACAAAACTCACCAGGGACGGCGGCACGCCATAGGTTTCCAGTTTTTTCATCAATTGCGGCATCACCGCCGCCGAACTGGCGCTGGAGAAGGCCAGGATCAGCTCGTCCTTGATGTGCCGCATCAGTGCGAACAGGTTGACCCCCACCAGCCGGGCGATGCCGTTGAGGATCACCAGGGTGAAAAACAGGATCGCCACGTAGCTGACCAGGATCAGCTTGCCCAAGGGCAGCAGCGAGCTGAAGCCGAAGTTGGCCACGGTCACCGCGATCATGCCGAACACGCCGATGGGCGAGTAGGCCATGATCATCGAGGTGACCTTGAACATCGCTTCCGACACCGCCCGCAGCATGGCAATCAGCGGTTCCCGGCGCTCCGTGCTGAGCTTGGACACGCCGAGGCCGAACATCACCGCAAAGAACAGCACCGAGAGCAGGCTGCCTTGGGCCATGGCGTTGATCACGTTGTCGGGGATGATGCCGACGATGATCTGCCCCAGCCCGTGGGCGCCGCCATTGGCGCTGGGCAAGGTGATGGCCGCGGCCTTGAGGCTGGCCAGGTCGGTGCCGGCGCCGGGCTTGAGCAGGTTGCCGATCACCAGGCCGACAATGATCGCCAGGGTGGTGATGCAGAAGAAGTAGCTCAGGGCCTTGACCCCGACCCGGCCCAGGGCCTTGCCGTCACCCTGGCCGGCAATGCCCACCACCATGCAGGAAAACACGATGGGCACCACGATCATCTTCATCAGCTTGATAAAGATGTCGCCGGCCGGTTGCAGCAGGTTGTCCACCAGCCAGGGGCGAGAGTCGGGAAAACGGTGCAGCAGGGCGCCGATGGCGATTCCGGCGAGCAGGCCGATCAGGATTTGCCAGACCAGCGCAATGCGGGGCTTATGCATGGGGATGCCTCATTTGATGACAATGATTATGAGTGTTGTTCTAGGCAGTCAATGAGCAGCCGTCCGGTGGCTGTCGGGTGTTGCGGTCAGGCCGTCAGCGCAAGTCTTGGCATGCTTTTTCCAGACGGCGGCAGCCTTCCTCGATCACCTCCAGGGAGCTGGCGAACGACAGGCGTATGTACGGCGACATGCCGTAGGCCGCGCCCGCCACCGTGGCCAGGCCGTGGGCTTCAAGCAGGTAGTTGACCAGTTGGCTGTCGCTGTCGATCAGCAGCCCTTGTGGGGTGCGGCTGCCGATCAGCCGCGAGACATTGGCGAACACATAGAAGGCCCCGTCTGGCGCGGTGCAGTGCAGGCTCTCGATGGGCGCCAGAAGCTCCAGCATGCGCTCGCGGCGTAGCTGGTAGACCTCGCGCATGGCGGCGATCGGTGCCTGGTCGCCGGCGAAGGCGGCCACGGCGGCGGCCTGGCTGATGGAGCTGGGGCAGGTGGTGGTTTGCGACAGCAGCTTGCCGATGGCGCCGATCAACCAGGCAGGGCCGGCCCCGAAGCCCAGGCGCCAGCCGGTCATGGCGTAGCCCTTGGAGGCACCGTTGACGATCAGGGTGCGGGGCTTCAGGTCCGGCGCCACGTGCACCAGGGACAGGTGCTGGGCGTCGCCATAGACGAACTGTTCATAGATCTCGTCAGCCATCACCAGCAACTGCGGGTGACGCCGCAGCACTTCGGCCAGGGCCAGCAGCTCGGCCTCGGTGTAGACCGCGCCACTGGGGTTGTTGGGGCTGTTGAGAATCAGCCATTTGCTGCGCGGGCCGATGCTGCGTTCCAGCTCTTGCGCGGTCAGCTTGAACCCGTTGATTTCGTTGCCGGCAATGATCACCGGCGTGGCGTCATTGAGCCGGGCGATATCCGGGTACGACACCCAGTACGGCGTGTGCACGATGACTTCGTCGCCGCGATTCAGGGTCGCCGCCAGGGCGTGATAGATGATGTGTTTGCCGCCGCAGCCGGCCACCACTTCATCCAGGCCGTAGCTCAGGTGGTTGTCGCGTTGCAGCTTCAGGCAGATGGCCTGGCGCAAGGCCAGGGTGCCGGTGGTGGCGGTGTAATGGGTGTCGCCACTGGCCATGGCCTGGCGCGCGGCCTCGAGGATATGCGCCGGCGTGTCGAAGTCCGGCTCGCCGACGGTGAAGTTGACGATGTCCCGGCCCTCGGCCCGCAACTGGCTGACCAGGGCGTTGGCGGCGATGCTCGGTGACGGCTGGATACCCAGCACACGATCGGAAAGAAAGGCAGTGCTCATCAGGTGTCTCCCTTAGTCGGCCAGGCCGGCTTGTGCCAGGACCTTGTCCATCCAGCTCTGGCGTACGGCGCCGGTGGCGATTTCAGCTTTGACGTGTTCCTCGTGGGCTGCGTGTTGGGCGGCGCGACGCAACACCTCTGCCGCGTCGGTCTGGGCAAAGGCCACCAGGCCGTCTTCATCGCCCACCAGCAGGTCGCCGGGCTGGATCAGCATGCCGCCGATGGACACCGGCACGTTGATTTCCCCAGGGCCGCTCTTGTAGGGGCCGCAATGCACCACCGCCTTGGCGTAGCAGGGGGTGTCGTCGAAGCTGGCGACGTCGCGGATCGCGCCGTCGATGACAAACCCGACGCAGCCGCGTTGCTGGGCATAGAGCTTGACCAGCTCGCCGATCACCGCGTTGTTGGTGTCGCCCTGGGCGTCCACCACCAGCACGTGGCCGGGCTGAAGCATGCTCATGGCCTTGTAGATCAGGAGGTTGTCGCCGGGGCGGGTCTTGACCGTCAGCGCCGTGCCGACCAGCTTGCCGCTGCGGTTGTAGCGGGTCAGGCCGCGGGCGCCGATGTGCCGTCCGAGGTTGTCGCTGATATGGGGCGTGACCACCTGGGCGAAGGCTTCGAGCACTTCGGCGGCGGCCAGGGGTGGGTTGGGAAGAATGCGCGAACCAGGCAAGGACATGGCGATGCTCCTGAAGAATGGGCTCAGCCGGTGTGGCTGTGGGCCGATCTTAGGAGGGTTAAATAAACAGTTTTAGCGATATTTTATTATGCGATACCATCGCTTTTTTTCATCAGATGCTAGGCCAATGATTACCTTCAAGCAGATCGATGCTTTGTACTGGATTGCCGAGCTGGGCAGTTTCGAGGCCGCGGCCAACCAACTGAACATGTCCCAGTCGGCTATTTCCAAACGCATTCAAGAGCTGGAAGACACCTTTGGCGTGGCGGTCTTCGACCGCAGTAAACGCAACGCCCGGCTGACCGAGAAGGGCGCCGAACTGCTGGATTACGCCAAGGACCTGCGCGAACGCCGAGACTCGCTGATGCAACGGGTCAGTGCCCGGGAAGTGCTGGTGCGGCGCTTTCGCCTGGGGGTGACCGAACTGACTGCCCTGACCTGGTTGCCGGCCCTGGTGGAGGCCATGCGCCAGGCCTATCCCAGGGTGCAGATCGAACCGTCGGTGGAGCTGAGCAGCGAGTTGTTTCGCAAGCTTGAGGACGATCAATTGGACCTGGTGATCGTGCCGGATGTGTACCACGACACGCGATTTGTCTGCACACCGCTGAAAAGCGTGGAAAACGCCTGGATGTGCGCGCCAAGCCTGATTCCCGACGCCGACCCCATCAGCCTGGAGCGCCTGGCCAGTTTCACCGTGATGACCCAGGGCTCGCAGTCCGGCACCGGTCTGATCTACGAGCGTTGGTTGGCCAGCCACAAGGTGCAGATGCCGCGCACCCTGACCAGCCACAACCTGTTGGTGCAAGTGGGCCTGACCCTGTCGGGCATGGGCGTCAGTTACCTGCCCAAGGATTGCCTGTCGCACCTGATCGAACAGGGCGCCCTGCGTGCCCTGGTGACCCAGCCGAGCCTGCCGCGGATTCGTTATGCGGCCTTGCATCGTCAGGACCGGCAATTCGGCCTGAACCCGGACGTGGCCCGTTTGAGCCAGGAGTGCTGCGACTTCTCGCGCCTGTTATTGCACGGGGCTTGAGTTTGATGGGGCGGGAGCTTCATGAGGCCTGAGACGCGACGCTCTCCAGGCCCGGCTCAAGGCGCCGGCACCCGCCACAGGTACCAGGCCGCCAGCGTCCGCCAGGGGCGCCAGGCCTGGCCGATCTCGATCATCTGCCGGCGGCTCGGTGCCTGCTCCAGGCCTTTGAGGCGGCGGTAGCCCTCGCGGACGCCGAAGTCATCGGCGGGCAGGATGTCCAGGCGCTCCAGGCTGTAGATCAGCAGCATTTCCACGGTCCAGCGGCCCACCCCGCGCAAGGTGGTCAGGCGCTGGATCAGGGTTTCATCGTCCAGGGCGCGGGCGCCGGGTTCGTCCGGCACTAGGCCGTCGAGGGTGGCCTGGGCAATGCCTTGCAGGGCGGTGACCTTGCTCGCGGAAAAGCCGCAACCGCGCAACACCGCCACATCGCAGGCCAGCAGTTGCTCGGGGCGCGGGAAGTCCTGCCCCGGGAACAGCGCCAGCAGGCGTCCTAGAATCGCTTCGGCGGCCCGGGCGTGCAATTGCTGATAGGCCACCGCCCGCATCAGCGCCTGATAAGGATCGCGGGTGGGTTTGGCCTGGTGCAGGCAGGGGCCGATGGTTTGGACGTGCCGAGCCCAATCGGCGTCCAGGCGTTCGAGGAATTGGCGGGCGGCTAGGTAGGGTTCGGGCATGGTGAGGGGCAGACCGGGCAAGGGCGAGGCTGGCAGATTAGCCCGCCTCGGGCCGGGCCGCACTCGGTGGCTTGCGCTGCAATTCGGCTTTCAGGCGTCGCGCAGCAAGTCGTGGGCGTCCAGCAGGCGGTAGGCGATTTCCGGGTTGTTCTCCAGGCCCCGGCGAATCGCTGCTGGAATCGCCTGGCGGGTCTTGCGACACAAGCCCGGCAGTTCGGCGAGGTGGATGGCGATGCCACGCATGCTCCGCACTTCATTGTTGCTGGGGGCGATTTCGACGCGGATGCCCAGTTGGTCATACAGGCGCTGTTGCAGATGCTGCAGGTCTTCCAGGCTCTTGAGCTGTTCCAGCCGCGCCAGCAGGCGTTTCTCTTCGGGGCGGGTCAGGCGCAGGATGCGCTGGTCGGCGCCGGGAACGTCCAGCAGCCGCTCGCGCTCGCAAATGCAAGCGCCGGGCGGGCAGGGTGAGCGAATCGGCAGCGTGGGGTTCATGGGGAGCAATCATAGCCATGGGCACGGGCCTTTGCCCATCGCCGTGTCGGGCTGGAAGGGGCTGGCCCGCGGCTGACCGGCCAAGGTGGGCAAGGCGCTGCTCGCGCGCGTGGCTGCTGACCTTGGACGGGCGTTGGTTTATATTGCGCGGCGCTCAGCGTCAGGCGGCCCAGACCGATGACCGACGATGAGCGCAGACCCCTTCCACGACGGTCGGGGCAGCCGCTCCCGACCTCGAGCTACGACAAAGAAAGGAAATCAATGTCTTCTCCACTTTTGCCCCTGGCCCTCGCCTTGAGTGCCAGCGCCTTGTCCCTAAATGCCAGTGCCGCCGCCGATTTCGCCACGTGCTTCAGCCTGACCCCCAACGTGCAGTTTCGCTCCGGCGACACCACCACCCAGATTGTTGACGTGATGTTCAATGACCAGAAAGGCAGGGCGGTGGTCAATGCTGCGGGCGGCAGTAAAACCGCCGCGGTCTATGACCTCAGCGGGCGCCGGTTGCTGGGCGAGGTGCGCTACGGCATCGCGGCCCTGGGTGCCGACCCGCAAACGCCAATCATGACGGACATCTACACCCAGTCCCCGGAGTTCCCCAAGCAGGCGGTGCCGGGCGCCAAGTTCAGGGTCACCGGCAGCGGTGAGCGGACCAATCATGCCCAGGGTTGGGTCGACCCCGTGAACTACGACAGTTTCACGGACTACACCTTCGTCGGCTTTGAAGATGTGCAGACTGAGGTCAACCGTGCGCCGCGGACCTTCAAGGACAGTTGCCACGTGAGCGCCAGCAGTGGCGACGAGCGCATCGAAGTCTGGTACGCCGCAGGCTACGGCCAGATCAAATTTGAACGATATTCCGGTCAGTCGCTTCTTATGCAGGATGTGATCGACACGATCATCGAAAAGTAAGGGTTGCCCAGGGGCCACCAAGTGGTTGCCGGGGTGGCGCCTGATTGTTTTTTGTCGCCTCTGCCGCGCCCTGTGCCAGGGCCCGCGCCGAGGCTAGCGGAGCAAGGAGTCCTGCTGATGAAACTGCCTGAATTTGCCTACCATCCCGACCCGGTCGCCAGCGGCTCGGTGCAAGCCAGTGACGCCACCTGCCTGTGCTGTGAACAGGCCCGTGGCTGGATATATGTCGGCCCGGTGTACGCAGTGGAGGAATACCAAGACTGTTTCTGCCCCTGGTGCATCGCCGATGGCAGTGCCCACGAGCGTTTCCAGGCGAGCTTTACCGATGAAGACGGCATCGGCCAGGACGCCGAAGAGGAATTGGACGAGGCGGTGATTGCCGAGGTCAGCCAGCGCACTCCCGGCTACAGCGGATGGCAGCAGGAGCAGTGGTGGAGCCATTGCGGCGATGCTGCGCAGTTTATCGGCAAGGCCGGTCATGACGAATTGCAGGCCCTGGGTGCCGAAGCGATCCTCGCCGTGCAGGACGCCACGGGCTTGCCCAACGGCGCCCAGTGGGACGCCTTCTTCAGTGCCCTGGACAAAGACCGGGGGCCCACGGCCTACCTGTTCCGCTGCCGGCATTGCCAGGCCATGGGCGCCTACCAGGACCATCACTGATCAGCGCACAGTTCCAGCGCGCCGACGCAGTGGGGTGTGTTCAGGAGCCTGGTTTGTCGACAAACACCACCTGGACCTCCTGGGTGATTTTTGCCGGGGTGGTTTCCAGGTCGGGTGACGAATAGCTGACCTGTGTCACCGCCAGCGCCAGCTTGCCGGCGGGTGCCGGTACGCTCAGCGCGTTGATGAACACGTCGTTGCCTTTGCAGTAGACCTCCATGTCGGCCCCGCAATTGCCGCTGTTGTCTTCTTCGGAGGCGCTGTACAGGGTCTTGGCGGTCCAGCCGTCAAAGCGCACCACGGCGTAGGTTTTTTCCATGATGCCCTGGCCCGAGCTGGCCGAGCCGATCAGCACCAGGCTCTGCTCGGGGCCTTGGTCGCCCAGCAACTGGATGCCGTTGTACTGCCCGCCAAACTCTTCCAGGGCCCTGGCCTGCTTGAGCTTGGGGCGCACCAGCAGGTAGCCGGCCCAGAAGTTACGCGCGGCTTCCTCGTAGCTGACCCCGGCCAGGTAGGCCTGTTCCTTGCCGGCCAGGGTCACCGGCACCAGTGTCTCCACGGTAATGCCCATGGCTTTTTGTTCGGCCGGTGCCCAGGCCTTGACCTGTTCGTGGCTTGGCGGTGTGTCTGCCAGGGTGGGCAGGCTGGCGAGCAAAGCGACCGCTGAAATCAGGCAACGTAACAATGAACCCATGGACAACTCCCTGTATGCACTAATGACGTGACGTGCAGCCGACCCGGCTGCTCAGGGCGTCGAAGATACAAGTCGGCCGGGCAAAGAGCCAGCCGTCGCCAGTGGATTTCGCCCCCCATAAAAGCCATTCCCTGGGGTTCAGGCCTGCTGCTGGAACACCAGGGCCTTCAAGCCACCGTCCAGGCCGGCATCGGGAAATTCCGGCGGGTTGTCCAGGCGTTGTTCGAAGTGCAGGCCCGGTGCTTCGCGGGTGACGCCGTCGATCAGGAACTCGGCGCCCAGGGCCGGGTCGTTCATGCAGGCCAGCACCGTGCCTTGGGCGGTCAGCAGTTCCGGCAGGCGGCGCAGCACCCGCTGGTAGTCCTTGGTCAGCACGAAGCTGCCTTTCTGGAAGGTCGGCGGGTCGATGATCACCAGGTCATAAGGGCCGTTCTGGGTCACCTTGCCCAGGACTTGAACAGGTCATGGCCGAGAAACGTCACCTGGTCCAGGTTGTGCTCGTTGAGCCGATGATTGTCCCGGCCGCGGCTCAGGGCCGGGCGCGACATGTCCAGGTTGACCACATGGCTGGCGCCGCCGGCCAGCGCCGCCACGGAAAAGCCACAGGTGTAGGCGAACAGGTTCAGTACCCGCTTGCCCTGGGCGTTGTCGCGCACCCAGTTGCGCCCGTAACGCATGTCGAGAAACAGCCCCGTGTTCTGTTTCTGCCCCAGGTCTATGCGGTAGCGCAGGCCGCCTTCGGTCAGGGTCCACTCTTCAATAGGCTCGCCCAGCAGCCACTCGGTAGTGCTGCGCAGCAGGTAGCGGTGTTGCAGCAGCAGGTGGTGGGCGCCGGAGCGGGCCCAGGCGGCCGACTGGGTGAGTTGCAGCAGGTGTTGCTGCAAATCCTCCAGTTGCCCAGGCTCGGGCTCCTTGAACAGCGACACCAGCAGCACGCCCTGCAGCCAGTCCACCGTCACTTGCTCCAGGCCCGGCCAGCAGCGGCCGCGGCCGTGGAACAGGCGGCGGGTTTCATCGGGCGGGGTGTCCAGGGCGGTCAACAGGTGCTGGTGCAGGGTGGCAAGGGCGTCTGGGGTCATGGAAGCGGTTCGGCCAGTTTCAAGGGGGCGGCATTCTAACCGCAAAAACACCAATTGCCGCGCCGGGCCACGGGCAATCGCCGGAGCGGTTATCATAGCGCCGCCGCGCGCCGCCTCCCGGCCGCGTCGAGTTGCCATCACCTTCAGAGTCAAAGGTTCCATGCCCACGATCAGCCTGCTGCACACCCCGCCTTCCGAACCCCTGAAAAGCCAGCTGTTGCAGATGGTGGTCGACTACGTCAGCGACATCAGCGCGGTGGCCATCGCCCCGAGCAACCCCCTGTACCCGCTCTATCAATACGCCGTCGGCCTGGAAGTCCATCGCTACCTGGACGCCATGGACGGCACCCGGGGCCTGTCTGTGGAGTTGGCGCTGGCCACTGATGAGCACGACCCCGAGACGCTGATCGGCTTTGCTCTGTACCTGCCGTTGCAGGACGACCCCGACGCCTGCGCCGTGGCCTACCTGGCGGTGCGCGAAGGGCATCGGCGCCAGGGCGTGGCGCGGGCGCTGTTGGCGCCGGTACAGGCCCGCTACCCGCAGGTGGAGGTGGCGTGTGGGGTGGGCAAGATGGCCTGTTTCGAAGCTCTGGGCTTCCAATTGATCGGTGCCCGCGGGCCGCAGGTGCTGATGAACACACGGGACCATGGCAGTGACGGGTTGCTGGCGGTGCTGGATGTGGCGCCGATCTTCAGCTCCCTGGAAGTGCGGCAGATTCATGCCTACCTGCTGCAGCAACATGGCCGCAAAGCCATGCTCGACGCCGAGAAAAAACGTGACCGCCACCTGGACCAGTTGACCCGCCAGGCCCAGGCCCTGGTGCTGGAACGGTTGGGCCCCGACGCCTTGGGCGCCCGCGGGCCTGGGCTGCGTCTGGTCTAGCCCGTCGGCCAGCGCCGAGGCCGCGGCGCCGGGCGTTTTGCGGGGCTGCACGCGCCCTGGTGCAGTGACCGGGGCACGCTGTGAAAAAGTCTGGCCCAATCGCTTCAGCTCAGCTTTGTACCGCCGATATTAGATCGAGGGTCCAACGGTTTCTGATCGCGCTGAGGGTACGTCATGTTCAATAAAATTCTTAAAAGTGAACTGACGGCCAGGACGGCCGAAGTAGCAGGCTTCAAAGGACTGATTACAGCACTTGAACGCTCTATGGCCGTCGTCGAGTTCGACCTCGACGGTAAGGTGCTGCGGGCCAACGATAACTTTCTTCGCACCATGGGCTATCGCGCCGAGGCGCTGGTGGGCAAGTCGCACCGCGACTTCTGCCCGGCGGCCTTGGTCCGCAGCGCCCAGTACAGCGAGTTCTGGGCGCAACTGCGGGCCGGCACCTTCGTTTCCGGGACGTTCCAGCGCCTCAATGGCCAGGGGCAGGCCGTCTGGCTGGAGGCCAGTTACAACCCGGTGGTGGATGAACAGGGGCGGGTGTTCAAGGTGGTCAAGTACGCCCTGGACGTCACCGCCAAGGTCGCCCAGGAAGCCGAGACCCGCAGCAAGCTGGTGGCCCTGGACCGTGCCATGGCCGTGATCGAGTTCGACCTGGCCGGCAATATCCTGGTGGCCAACGACAACTTTCTCCAGGTCATGGGCTATTCCCTGGGCGAGATCAAAGGCAAGCAGCACCGCCTGTTCTGCGAGCCAAGCCTGATCAACAGCAGCGAGTACAGCGACTTCTGGCGTCGCCTCAATGCGGGCGAGTTTTTCAGCGGGCAGTTCAAACGCCTGGGCAAGCACGGCCGCGTGGTGTGGCTGGAGGCGACCTACAACCCGGTCTACGACGCTGAAGGCAAGCTGTACAAAATCGTCAAGTTCGCCAGCGACATCACCGAGCGGGTGGAGAAGTTCGAGGAAGACTCCCGGGGCGCCTCGCGGGCCTACCACATCTCCGCCGAGACCGAGAAAGTCGCCGAGCAGGGCGCCCAGGTGATTCAGGAAACCGCCCGGGAGATGCGCCAGATTGCCGACAACATCGGCTCTTCGGCGCGCCTGGTGGGCCAGTTGGGGGATCGCTCCGAGCAAATCACCGCCATCGTCAACACCATCCGGGGCATCGCCGACCAGACCAACCTGCTGGCGCTCAATGCGGCCATCGAAGCGGCGCGGGCCGGGGATCAGGGGCGCGGTTTTGCCGTGGTCGCCGATGAGGTGCGACAGCTGGCGGGCCGCACCAGCCGCTCGACCGCGGAAATTGCCGAGATGATCGGCAAGATCCTTGCCGAAACCCGCGAAGCAGTGGCCAGCATGAACACCACCCAGGAAGGCGCGCAACGCGGGGTCACCCTGGCCGACCAGGCGGGCTCGGTGATCCTGCAGATTCGCGCCGGCACCAGCGACGCCGTGGAGGCGGTGAGCATGTTCGCCTCGAAAATGGATGAGTCCGAGGTGATTCCCAAGTCCGCGGTCGGTTGGGTCGGGTAAGGACGCCGCTATAAGCGCCTGCCGCTAGGGCCTTTTAGGCCTCTGGCGGCGCGGGCTCGGTCAGACGCTTTCCGCCACGTCGATCTGCGGCGTCAGCATGCGTTTGTCCGTGCACGGCGCGGCGGGGTCCAGGGCACTGGCGATCATCAGTTGCAGGGCTTCCCGGGCCAAGTCGGCCACCGGGTGCGAGAGCACCGCCTGCACCAGCCCCTCCGTCAGGGCCGTGGCGGTGAGCGGAGTCAGGTCGTGGCACACCACCACCGGCAGGCGGATTTTCTGAGCCTGCAATTGGCGCAAGGCCTTGAGCACCCCAGCAATACCGCCCCCGGCCACATACAGGCCCACCAGGTCGGGCTCGCTGCTGAGCAGGTCCAGCGTGCTGGCGTAGGCGAAGTCTTCGTCTTCCAGCGTCAGGCGCGTTGCCAGCAGTTCCCAATCCCCCTGCTGTTCCGTCAGGTAGGAACGCAGGCTCATTTCGCACAGTTCCTGGCATTGAAAACGCTGGGTGCCAAGCATCACGGCCACCGCACCCGGTTGCTGCGCCAGATGACGGATAAACCAACCGGCACTGCGCCCCATGCGGCGATTGTCGACGCCCACGTAGGCGGCGTTGGCCGCTGCTTCCAGGTCCGACACCAGGGCCACCACCGGCAAGCCATTCGCCGCCAGCTCGGCCACCGCTTGGCGCACCAGTGGATGGTCGGCACTCACCAGCCCCAGGGCGTCGACCTCGCCGCGCAGGTGCCGAATACGTTCGGCTGTGGCGGCCGGGTCCAGGTCATCGATGTAATGGATCAGCACCCGCACCTGGGCCCGCACCGTGCTGGCGGCCGCCTCGTTCAGGGCCTTGGCCAACCCCTGGTAAAACGCCACGCCCCGTTTTTGCAGGAGAAAGCCCAAGCGCACCTTGGGGCGCTGTTGCAGCAGCCGTTGCTCGATCACATTGCGCCCATGGAAACCCAGGCGCGCTGCCGCCTCGGCAATCCGTTGGGCGGTGTCGGCGCGCACATTGGCCCTCAGGTTCATCACCCGGTCCACCGTGGCCAGGCTCACGCCGGCCTCTCGGGCTACGTCTTCCAGGGTCGGGCGCCGTGCAGGCGGCTTCGGTTGCTCTGACATGAAATGCAAGGCCGTTTCAGGTTTTTGAGGGGTTTTGCAAGGTTCTGCGAGCGGACTATAGCAGCGCGAGCACCCAGCCACTTAGGATTCCTCATAGCGCGATGTCGCTGCATAAGAACAATGAGCGGAGTGTCCTATGAGCCTGAATATTTCCACGGCGCCTTGTTGCTGGGGCGTGGATGACGTCAACAATCCCCATCTGCCGGACTGGCGCCTGGTGCTCGATGAGGCGGCTCAGGCCGGCTATCGCGGCATCGAATTGGGGCCCTATGGCTACCTGCCACTGGACGTCGCCACCTTGGCGCCCGAGCTGCAACGGCTGAATCTTGAAGTGGTGGCCGGGACGATTTTCGACAACCTGGTGGACCCTGCCAATCTGCCCCGGTTGCTGCAACAGACCCACGACATCTGCTCCTTGCTCAAGCAACTGCCGGCCATTGCCCGCCAGCCCGGCCAGCGCTATGCCTTGCCGTGCCTGGTGGTGATCGATTGGGGCCACGAGGAGCGCGATTACGCGGCGGGCCACAGCGACCGCGCCCCTCGCCTGGAGGCCTCGGCCTGGCGCGGCATGATGGGGCATATCCGCCGCATCGCCGAGCTGGCCTGGGGCCAATACGGGGTGCGCACCGTGGTGCATCCCCACGCCGGCGGCTACATCGAGTTCGCCGATGAGCTGGCGCAGCTGGTGGCCGACATTCCCTATGAGGTGGCGGGGCTGTGCCTGGACACCGGCCACCTGTACTACGCCGGCATGGACCCGCTCAGCACCTTGCGCCAATACGCCGAACGCCTGGATTACCTGCATTTCAAGGACATCGATCAAGGGGTGTTCGAACAGGTGCTGAACCAACGCATCCGTTTTTTCGCCGCCTGCGGCCAGGGCGTGATGTGCCCCATCGGCCAGGGGGTGATCGACTACCCGGCGTTGCGTGAACTGCTCGGTGAGCTGGGCTACCAGGGCTACATCACGGTTGAGCAGGAGCGTGATCCGCGTCAGTCCGGGGGCAGCCTGAAAGACGTTGCCGCCAGCCGTGCCTACCTTTCCCGGGTCGGTTTCTGACCGGCTTTTCCCCCTTGAGGACCTCATTATGATTAACGGCAGCAAGCGTATTTCCCAGCCCCTGCGTTGGGCCATGGTCGGCGGCGGGCGTGACAGCCAGATCGGCTACATCCACCGCAGCGCCGCCTTGCGCGACCAGTCTTTCAGCCTGGTGGCCGGCGCCTTCGACCTCGACCCCGAACGTGGCCGGGCCTTCGGCGAGAGCCTGGGGCTGGACCCCGAGCGTTGCTACGCCGATTACCGCAGCTTGTTCGAGGGCGAGGCGCGGCGCCCGGACGGCATCCAGGCGGTGTCGGTGGCCACCCCCAACGGCACGCATTTCGCCATTACCCGGGCGCCTTGGATGCCGGCCTGCATGTGGTCTGTGAAAAGCCCCTGTGTTTTACCCTGGCCGAGGCCGAGGCTCTGCGCGAACTGGCCCTCGCACGCAATCGCATTGTTGGCGTGACCTACGGTTATGCCGGCCACCAGTTGATCGAGCAGGCCCGGGAAATGATCGCCCAGGGTGAACTGGGGGAGATCCGCCTGGTGCAGATGCAGTTCGCCCATGGCTTCCACAGCGCCCCGGTGGAGGCCCAAAACGCGGCCACCCAATGGCGAGTCGACCCGCGTCTGGCCGGCCCCAGCTATGTGCTGGGGGATGTGGGCACCCACCCGCTGTACTTATCGGAAGTGATGCTGCCCGAGTTGAAAATCAAAAAACTGCTGTGCGTCCGCCAGAGTTTTGTGAAGAGTCGCGCGCCCCTAGAGGACAACGCCTACACCATTATGGAGTACGAAGGTGGGGCCATGGGCACGCTGTGGTCCAGCGCCGTGAATGCCGGTTCCATGCATGGGCAGAAAATCCGCGTGGTCGGCGCCAAGGCCAGCCTGGAATGGTGGGACGAGCGCCCCAACCAACTGTCCTTTGAAGTTCAGGGCCGGCCGGCGCAGGTCCTTGAGCGAGGCATGGGCTACCTGCATGCCAATGCCCTGATAGACGACCGCATCGGCGCTGGCCATCCAGAGGGTTTGTTCGACGCCTGGGCCAACCTCTACTACCGCTTTGCCCTGGCCATGGACGCCGCCGACCGCGATGACCAGGACTTGCTGGCGAGCCTGCGCTACCCGGACATTCACGCCGGGGTCGAAGGGGTGCGCTGGGTCGAGCGCTGCGTCAGCTCGGCCGACCAGGGCGGTGTCTGGGTGGATTATTGAGGCCGTGATCGTGACCAGTCCGGTGATCGGCATTGGCGCCGGGCCCGGCACCGACGGCCAGGTGCTGGTCCTGCACGACAGGCTCGGCCTGTCCCTGAGTGCTCACCGCCCGCGGTTCGTGCGTAACTTCATGAGCGGGCAACCGAGCATTGCCGCGGCGTTGCAGGCTTATGTCGCGGCGGTGAAGGCGGGGGCTTTTCCTAGGTTGGAAGAGGGGTATTCCAGCTGAAAACAGCACCATTGCGGTGCGTTACAAGTCTTTTTCCGCCAGCCCCTAAAGTTGGGTGCTGGCTATCCGATAGCATTGCAGGAATGTGCACTGTGGGCCGTTCTGGCGCGGGCTAGGCCAGGGGGACTCGGGGTGATGGAAGCGTTCCAATCATCTTCAAGGAGCCTGCATGCTGCGCCTGTTCTCACTGGAAAATCTGACCGTCACCCGTAAGCTCGGCCTGGGGTTTGGCCTGTTGCTGGCCCTGGCGGTGCTGTTGGCGGCCACCGGCTTGCATGGCTTGCGCAATGACGAGTCGTCTTTCGCGCGGATCAACCGCCTGGGCGGGATCTTCGATGAAACCGTGTTCGCCCGCGAAGCCAATTTCAAGTACGCGCTGAGCGCCGAGCGCGCCGAACTCAATGCCCACGACACTCACCAGCAAGCGCTGCAAAGCGCCTTGTCGGAAGTGTTTGCCGACCTCAAGGGCGGCCAGTGGCCAGCTGAGGACCAGCAACTGGTGCAGCGCCTGAGTGAGGGCCTGGACGCCTACATCAAGGCCCACCAGGCTGCGCTGAACGCCTCCACCGCCAATGCCAGCGCCATTGTCCAGGCCAACGAGCTGCTGTCTGATCTGCAGGACAGCATTAACGTGCTGTACAAAAAAGAAGAGGAGCGGGCGGCCGCCAGCGTGCGCACCGTGGTCTCGATTCTTTGGGGTGTCACGGCGGCGGCGCTGCTGTTCGGTGCGCTGATCGCCTGGGTCATCGCCCGGCAGATCATCGTGCCGTTGCAGCAAACCCTGCTGGCTGCCGAGCGCATCGCCAATGGCGACCTGACCGTGCAACTGCACAGCCAGCGTCGCGATGAATTGGGGCAACTGCTGCGGGCCATTGGCAACATGAGCCAGCGCCTGCGGGAGGTCATCACCAAGATTGGCAGCGGCTCCTCGCAACTGGCAGTGTCGGCCAGCCAACTGGCGACCATCACCACCCAGACCCAGGCCGGCACCGACAGCCAGCGCTCGGACACCGATAAGGTGGCCAGTGCCATCAACGACATGACGGTGATGGTGCAGAAGGTGGCGCGCAACTCGGAAGACGCCGCCAGTGCCGCGCGCCAGGCCGACAGCGAAGCCAGCGGCGCCTCGCACATTTCCCGCGAGGCGATCCTGCAAATCGAAGTCCTCGCCGGTGAAGTCGGGGTGTCCGCCGAATCCATGAACCGCCTGCATCAGGAAATCGAACGCATCGGCAGTGTGCTGGGGGTGATCAAGGCGGTGGCCGGGCAAACCAACCTGCTGGCCTTGAACGCGGCCATCGAAGCCGCCCGGGCCGGTGAGGCGGGCCGTGGTTTTGCCGTGGTGGCGGATGAAGTGCGCAGCCTGGCGCAGCGCACCCAGCATTCCTCGGAAGAGATCGAACAACTGATCAGCGGCTTGCAGCGCATTGCCGATGAAAGCACCCGCACCATGCAGGCCAGTGTCGAGCAGACCCAGTCAACGGTGACCGGCGTGCGCAACACCGGCGATGCCCTGGAAGCCATCACCCGCCAGGTTTCGGAGATCCAGCAGATGAGCCTGCTGATCGCCAGCGCTGCCGAGGAGCAGAGCACGGTGGTGGCGGAGATCAATCGCAGCGTGCTGCATGTGCGTGAAACCGCCGACCAGTCCGCCCAGGCCAGCGGTGAAATTGCCTCGTCCAGCATCGAGCTGGCACGCCTGGGCAGCGAGTTGCAGAGCCTGGTGGTGCACTTCCGTACCTGAGTCGCTCAGGTACGGCGGGCCATCAGCAGCACCGAAGCTGCGGCGGACAACAGGCCGGCGCAGCAACGGTTGAACAGCCGCTTGCCGCGGGGCTCGCTGAACCAGCGGCGCATGTGCAGACCCATGTAGGCATAGGCGCCGATGGCCAGCCATTCCAGGGCCAGGAACAAGGCCCCCAGCAGCAGAAATTGCGGGCCCACGGCTTGCCCCGGGGTCACGAACTGCGGCAGGAACGCGGTAAAAATCAGGATCGCCTTGGGGTTGCCCGCCGCCACCAGGAACTCCTGCCGAGCCAGGGCCAGCAAGCCCCGGGCCGCACTGGCATCCCCAGCCTCGGCGGCCGGGTTGGCGCGCCACAGCTGCAGCGCCAGGTACAGCAGATACGCCGCCCCCAGAATCTTGATCCCGTAGAACAGCAACTCCGACGTCTGCAGCACCACCGCCAGCCCGGCGGCGGCCAGGGCGATCATCCCGGCAAACGCCAGCAACCGACCCAACCCAGCCAGGCACGCGGTGCGATAGCCGTAGCGCGTGGCGTTACTCACCGACAGCAGGTTGTTCGGCCCAGGGGCCATGTTCAAGGCAAAGCAGGCCGGGACAAACAGCGTCAGCGTGGCGAGGTCCATGGAGTGCTCCTGGGCAACGGATTACAAAAGGGGGCGCTTACGATAACGCCAGGTGGGGGGCGGGCCCAAGGGAGGGGTGGGAATTTTCTGGTGTTGAACAGAAATGTCAGTCGCTGCGCGGGAGTGGCGGGGTGTTCAATCGAGGTCGATCAATGGATTGCTGAGTGAGCGTTACAGCCAGCCAGAAGCAATAGACGACAGGCCTGAGTAATCTATCGCTTCGTGGTCGGGGCGAGGGTTTTACAGTGCGAGTTCTTTGCTGGCGACCAAGCGATTGATGGCATCGGAAAGTTGGCGGTCCAGTGTGTCGGTTTTGGCATCAAGCATCGTATGCGAAGACCATGGGATGACAAACCAGCCTGCCCATTGCGTTACATAGTCTTCGTTCTTGGAAATTTGCAAAAGCTCGCCTGTGGTTTTTTTGACTTTTAGTTCAACAACGAAATCAGTTCGTGCAGAGCTTGGTATCAGACCAAGGGAGAAGATCGTCAAGCCTCCCGCAAACCCTGAGGTGAACTGGTTTTCGGTAATAGTGATCTGCATTTTCAGATCGTCGGCTTCTTGATCGAGTCCGCTGAGTTTTATGCTTTTGAATAAGTTTGATTTACGCAGCGAATGCTCAACGATTTTCCGGTTTTCTTCGGGCATCCAATTGTTTTCTTTAGGCGTAGAACCATTCATTGATCTTAGATTGACTATTTCAAGATAAACATTTCTTTTTGGGGTTTGCAGTGCTGAGTAGTCCATCGGTGTGGCAGGAACTCTGTTGCCGGAAAACCCCGCGATGCATCCAGTCAGGTTTGAAGCGGTGAAAATCACGATGAAAATCTTGAGCAGCCTTTGCATGTAGGGCTTCCTTGATGTAGTTGGGGGCGGCAGAGTGATGCTGATATGATATCACGGCGGCGATTGAGATCTATTGGTTGTGAGGGCAGACGAGACCCCTCAATGGGGTGCCATGTAGGGAGATAGTGAGGCGTAGCCATGTTTAGAAACCATCTTGGGTAGGTTTTGATGGCTGTCCGTGCTGTGCACGCGTAGGCGCTGGCCGAGTCTACCAACGACAAGACGAACGTCGTCGCGGCGCAGAACTGCAGTCTGGTGATAATTGAAGTGGCGAGGGAACTGCCTGGTACTCCTTGTCTGGAGGTGCGTGAGAGCGATCCACGGGCGGATGTTCGGCAAACGTTTGAATCTCACAGAGCGGGCATTAGATGAACCTAAAAACTGATGCGTACTCAGAAAAAACGGTAATTATCTTGGGTCGCCCTTCATAGGAATAGTGGCTCTCTTTATTGAAAAAATGGCTAATAGGTGAAGTATGAAATGGACGTCTGTGGCTTTTTTGGCTATTGCAAGTGCTCTTCTTGCGGGGTGTGCAACTACCCCAGCTTCCAGTCAATCTGCTGCCTCAGTTCCGCAGGAACGCATTCTTGATCAGAGTTATCTAAAGCCGGACGCCCGGCGGAGCGAGTTGGTGACCGTTATACGAGATAACGGTTACATGGGCAGTGGACTTCAGATGATTTTTAAGGTTAACGCTAGTCCGGTAGCAGCCTTCAAAACCGGAGAAAAGGTCGAGATCTACTTGGCGCCAGGGAAGTATGTTTTTGTGGCCGAGGGCAAACCAAATCCATTCAGCGAGGCTCCGGGTGAGTCTGAGGTAGAGGTCATTTCAGGGCAGATGAATAAATTTAGACTGCGTTTGGTTCCTGGTGATGGGCCTAGATATGAACGGACGATCCAACCTTAAGGGCGTTGAGATGTTCTAGCGATACTTCTCAAATAAGGCACTCATGATCAAGTTGTTACCGAAAAGTGAACTACAGGCATTGGCGGCGGCCGCTGAAGAAAACACGCTCACGCTGAGTGACCTTGGGGGTATTTGCGAGAGGTATGCCATCGACCCTCGACAGTTGTTGAACGAGTTGTCCGTGGAGGTTGCTGAGGGTTTTCTTGCGGGCGCGCTGAGCTATGGGTTTTGCGACGGGGTGATGAACGGGGTGGTAGGCGCCATCGTGAACTTGGGGATGGTGGGCGATTTTCCTGAGCCCGCCTTTTCGCTATATCACGCATTCGATCAGGGCGAATGGGTCCGCAGCAGCGACCCTGTGGGAACTGATCCCGGTGAGCAGTACACCAGGCCGATAGTCATGGAAATAATGCGCAATCTCGAAGGCTGAGGTCGGGAAGCAGACGCATTCGCTCAGGCAAACTCAGTGGACTGGCAAGGCCCCGGCTCCCTCCAGAAACCTACAGTTGCATCTCTGCCAGCGCCCGGCGCAGCGGTGCATCTGAAATCTGGATGGGGCCGTGGAATGGCACGTTCATATCCAGCACCAGGTAGACGGAGGCGGCGATGAGTAAGGCGGAGATGGTGAACATGCCGATCACCATGGGGTTGCGTGGCGCCCGGTAGCCGAAGCTGGCGTAGATCAGCGTCATCCAGGCCACCAGCATGCCGATCAGCGGTCCGGGCATGGCGCCTTCTGATTGCTCGACGATCTTCCAGCGCTGCTCGATCAGTGAGTGATAGCGCTGGCGCAGGTCCACCAGCATGGCTTCGTGAAAGCGGTCCGGTGGCTTGATGGCGGTCAGGGCTACGCCGATATCGTCGAGGTATTGAGCGGCGACGCTTTTCTGGTGCAGCAACGCCTGGTCACCGCGGTAGGGGTTGGCGATGGCCTGTTCGACATACAGCATCAAATGCCCCCGGGCATCTTCTGCGGGCGGGCCATAGGCCCTGAAGGAACGGTCGAGGATGATCAGGCTGGTGGCGTAGGCATGCACGTTGGCGTCGATGGCTTCGAAGGTGTTCTTGGCCGAATTGATCATCAGGCCGAACACCAGGGAGGTCATGACCACGAAGATATTGGCCACCAACCGCACCACGGTATTGGTGTCTTCATCCCGGTGGCGGGCTGCCAGTTTTGGATACAGGTGCATCATCAACAGCGAAGCCGACAACAAACAGCTGAAGATGCCCACCGCTACCCAAATCGAGTCCATGCACTGCCTTCGATGTTATTGGTTTGAATGCACCCACCGCCGTGAGCCCTTAAGACCTGAGTCGTCGTTCCAGCCTCGCAATCGGCCCTCGGCTGAGGGGCGGTGGCCTTTGTAGTCTAGAAAAAAAGCCCATGGCTGCCAGTGCCGCGCTCAACTCAAGCCCAGGCTCTGAATGCCCGGCTCGGCTTGCGGCGGGTGGCTGAAGTCGAACAGGGCAATAAAGCTATTCACCAGCGGTGACTGGTTGTCGCGGTGCCGGTTCATGTACAGGCCGATGGCCGGGTTGGGGGCTGCGTTTACGGGCAGCAGGGGGCGAAACACGACCTTGTCGCCGTTGAATGAGTGGGCGATGGATTCGGGCACCAGGGCCACGCCGAAGCCGCAGGCCACCAGGCCGATCACGGTGTGGATCTGCGCGCTTTCCTGGACCACCTTCGGGTAGAAGCCGGCGGCTTCGCACAGGGCGATGAGGTGTTGGTGATAGCCGCTGCCCAGGGCTTCGGGGGTGAAGACGAAGGCTTCGTCGGCGAAGTCCCGCAGGTCGATCTGCTCGGCCTGCGCGTTGGCATGCTGGATGGGCAGGGCCATGAGCAGCGCTTCGTCGAGCACCAAGCGCGATTCGATGTTGTGCCCGGGCATCGGCAGTTTGCGCATAAAGGCGATATCCGCCTCGCCGGACACCATCGCCTCGGCCTGCTGGGCGGAGGGCATTTCCTTGAGGATGAGTTGGACCTTGGGAAAGCGTTCGCGGAACTGCTTGAGGGTGTTGAGCAGCGACTCGTAATGGGCGATGGACACGGCCGTGATGGTGAGTGTGCCGGCGCTGCCCTCGGCCACCTGGCGGGCGTGTTCCACCCCGTGCTCCAAGGTCTTGAGGGTGCTGTAGGCGGTTTGCAGAAAGGCGCTGCCGGCGGGCGTCAGCTTGACCTCGCGCCTGCTGCGGGTGAACAGGCTGAAACCCAGTTTGCCTTCCAATCGGCTGATCGCCTGGCTCAGGGGCGGCTGGGCCATGTGCAGGCGAAGGGCGGCCTTGTGAAAGTGCAGCTCTTCAGCCACGGCGATGAACTGCCTCAGCAGTCGGGTTTCGATCATGTCTTGGGTTCCTTCACGTGAGCTGATCCTTGTGGCCTGAGCGGCGCCTTGTTCCCTGAGCCGCCCCAGGGCCTGAGCAAAAGCCTGATAGGCGCCAGGTATCAAAGGGCGTGCTGATCAGTATTAAACATCCCGTGCGGTGATTGTTAGGGTGATGGGCTTTCACGGGGAGAGAGTCCATGAACTTCATCGGTAAAACGGCAGTGATCACTGGCGCAGGTCGGGGCCTGGGCTATGTCTACGCCCGGGAGTTGGCCAGGCTCGGCGCCAACGTGGTGATCAGCGATATTGGGGCGGACAAGGTCGGTGACGGTGCGGACGCCGCCATTGCCCTCGACGCCGCCCGCGCCCTGCAAGCCGAGGGTTTCAAGGTGATTGGCCACAACGCCGACCTGGCCAGCGAACAGGCCTGCCGGCAGTTGATCGAGACGGCCGTCGAGGCGTTCGGGCAGTTGGATATCCTGATTCACAACGCCGGTTGGGTCGGTTATCAATCGATTGAGGACGCCGACTCGGCATTTATCGAGCGCGCCCTGGGTATCAGCGTTTACACCCCCATCTGGTTGTGCAAAAGCGCCTGGCCGCACCTCAGGCAATCTGCCGCTGCACGGGTGGTGCTGACGACGTCGGACCGGGCGATGTATCAGCCCTACGCTCAGCCGGGCCTGGTGGCCTATGCCGCAGGCAAGATGGCGCAACTGGGCATCATGAACGCCCTGAGCATGGAGGGCGCGGCAGAGGGCATCCTGGTCAACGCGGTGTCGCCGGTCGCCAAAACCCGAATGTGGGGCGTGAGTGAAGCGCCGCATAACCTCAAGCCGGAGTGGGTGGCGCCCGGTGTGCTGTTTCTTGTCTCGGAGCAGTGCCGAGACACGGGCTACATTCTGCGGGCCAGCAATGGCCAGTTCACCGCCACCCGCTTTACCGAGAACCCGGGCGTCGACTACCCGCTGGACCTGGCCCGCGTCCCGGCGTCCAGCGCCGAGCAGGTGGCGCAACGGTGGGAGCAGATCAAGGCGTGCTGACAGCTCTTGCGGGAGCGCAGGTGCCTAGTCCGCCTGCACGGCCGCCCAGCTGAAGTCCGAGGGCTCGAAGCGATCGCGTGTGTCCATCCGAATGCCGCGCAGGCTCGCGGTTTTTTCGTGGGAGGCGTAGAGCGCCTCTGAAAAATAGCTGATCAGGATGGAGCGTCGGCGGGCGCCGACCCGGTTCAGGCTGGCCCCGTGCACCAAGTCGACATCGAACACCAGAATGTCCCCGGCCACGCCTGAAAGCTGCACCGACTGGGAGTCGTCATTGCCGTCCAAGGGCGGCGCATTCTGCTCGGGGCGATGGCTACCGGGGACGATACGGGTCGCGCCATTGCTAGGGCCGTAGTCGTCGAAATAGGCAATGGCGATCGCGATGTCGCCGGGGCGTTGGGCCGACAAGTCGCGGTGCAACAGCTGATGGCCGCCGCCTTCCAGGGGCTCGCGCCCCTCCACTTGGGAGAGGAAGAACCGCTCGCCGATCAACTCGCCTACCACCGCCAGCAACGGCGGCAGGCGGCACAGCGCCTGAATCGTCGAATCAGTGTCCAGCTGCGAATGGCGCCAATCCATGCCACGGGGTACTGGCCATTGATCCGAGGGCTTTACGCCCGCCTCGAACGCGGCCCGCAGGTCCGGCAGCCAGGCGCTGGGGATGGCTTGGCGGAGCAGCACATAGCCGTCTCGATGAAGGTGTTCGCGGTCAGTCATTGCGTGCTCAATTCCCTTGATAGCCCGTGCATCCTGCAAAACGGCTCGGTGCGGGGGCAGAGCATCGGGCCGTCGGCGGTGCAGGGTCAAGCATCGCGTCTAGCTGTTCAGAAAATAGGGCCCATAGGCTTGAAACGCCTGGGCAGAGGCGGGGGAATTGCCCTGTGGACGCATGCTGCGCACTGGTCAAAGACCGGGCATCGGCTTTAGTCTGAACCCCCAACCCTCGTGAACCCAGCCGAGCCCCTATGAGTACAGCGCCGAATCATCCGCTTGTCCGCGCCGGAATCGTCGAGTTTCCGGTGTTTCATGCCCGTGGTGGTACCTCCACCGGGGTGATCATCGCCAAGGAGCATCTGCCCAGGGATGAACGCCTGGTGGAGGAGTTGCTCCGCCATGTGATGGGCGTGCCGTTGGCGGGGGAGTGGCCGGGCAATGGGCAGATCACCGGGTTGGGCCGGGGCATACCCACCAGCAACAAGGTGTTTATCGTCGAGCGGCGCCCGGGGGAGACGCGGATGATCAGCACCCTGGCGCAGTTGGCGGCGAGCAAGAGCGCCATCGACTGGAGCGTCAATTGCGGCAATATGTCCGCCGCCTTGCCCCTGTATGCCTTGGAGCGTGGCTGGCTGGAGCCCGCCGAGCCGGGTGCGAGCATCGAGATATTCAACAGCAACACCCAGACCACGATGTTCGCGCGCCTGGGGTTTGCCAAGGGCCGCCTGCTCAGCGACACGCGGATTCCCGGGGTCAACGGCACCTACCCGGGGGTGGACCTGTTTCTCAAGGACCCGGTTGGGGCCAAGACCGGCGCACTGTTCCCGTCCTGGCAGCGGGTCGATGACCTGAATGGCATCGCCGCGACCTGCATCGATGTGGCGGTGCCGATGGTGATCGTCAAGGCCTCCGACCTGGGCAAGACCGGGCAGGAAAGCCCCGCGCAACTGGAAGCCGATCCCATGTTCAAGGCGGCGCTGCTGGAGTTGATGGTCGAGGGCGGCCTGCGCATGGGTTTGCGCAATCGCGCAGGGTCGTTGCTCACCGCCGCCGAGTTGCGGCGCAGCGAGACCATTCCGAAAATCTGCATCGTCAGCCCGGCCCGCGCCGGGGGCGACATCAGCACCCGCTATTTCACCCCGCAGAACGCCCATCCGTCTTTGGCGGTGTCCGGCGGCTGTTGCCTGGCGGCGGCGTGCCTGGCACCCGGCACCGTGCCGCACTCGTTGCTGCAGCGCCCCCACGTGCTGAAGGAGCAGAGCGGCGAGTACGCCCTGTCGATCGAAAACCCGGCCGGGGTGCTGGACACCCTGATCACCGCACGTGCGCAGGGCGCCGACATGCACGTGGACGCGGCGGCCTATCGGCGCAGCGCCCAGGTGCTGTTGAAGGGCACGGTGCCGCTGTACAACGCCTCGCCCGAGTTGCTCGCGGCCCTCTCCTGAGGGCCGGGGCCAACCCGGTATCGGGCGTTATTGCGGCAAGTAGCTGGGCACCCGGCGGTGCAGCAGCTCGATCAACTCCGGCGCCATGAACTCGAAGTCATCGGGGATGTTCAGGCACACCACTCGCTTGTCCCGCAGGTAGGGCTTGAACTTGGACGACAGCTTGTTGCGGTGACGGGGCTCCATCACCAGGATCAGCCCGGCCCATTCCAGCAGCTCCGGGCTCACCGGCACCTGGGCATCGTGGTTGATGCCCGCCGAGGCGGTGGCCACCCCGGGCCAGTCGGCGAACACCTGTTCGGCGGTGGGGCTGCGCAGCTTGTTCTGGCTGCAGACAAACAACACATTCAACATGGCTCGGGCTCCTGGCGGCTCAAGTGTCGGTGTTCACGTCATCCCATTCCTGGCCCATGTAGCCCATCAGCCAGTTCAGGGCGTAGTGCCGCTCGTAGGTCACGCCGCGTCGAGGCCCGCCGCCGGTTCGGTGTTGTTCAGCCGTGCCTCGACCACGCTCCAGTGGTAGCGGTAGACGCGGTCAGTCTGGTCGAGAATCTCCGGCAACGGCCGCAGGCGGGCGTCGGCGACAAACTGCTCGGCGCTGCGTTGCTGCAGGAAGGCCACGGCTTGTTGCACGTCGCAGACGCTGTCGGGTTTACCCAGTTCATCCACATAACCCAGGGCCCAGAGCAGGGTCCAGGCCGACTCGTAGCGCCAGGAAAACTGAATGCGCGCGTCTTCCGACGGCTCGGCGGTGGCGATGAACACCCGCTCCGCCGGGGAGAAGTGCTGGAGCAGGTCGTAACGGCTGACCAGTTCCTGGACCTTGTCGTGCTCAAGGCCGGCGCCCTTGGCGGCGACGATCAGCAAGGCCATGGCCCGGTAGGCGGTGGCGGCTTGGCTGCGCGGTTTGGCGTGCTCCTCGGTGGCAATGGCCGGCATGTTGACATTGAGCGGCACGCCCTCGGCGCGCAGCACGGCTTCCGAGCGTTCCTTGCGGGCCAGGCTTTCAGCCGTGACCTTATTGTCCATGACCAGAATCGCGGCTTTACGCTGCTCAACGTCTTGTGCCTGGGCCAGGCCACAAGTAAGGCCGACCAAGGCCAGCAGCAGGTAGCGGGAGAGGGTGTTGCGAGGGGAGGTTACAGCCATTGTGGTGGGTCTTCTTCCATGGGGTTAAGTCGGTGGTGAGGGGTGTTGACGTCGGTCAGAAGGTCGGCGGGGTGATCACCCAGATCACCACCGCGTCGTCTTCACCGGGGTTGCCGTATTTGTGCGGCTCCTGGCTGGAGAAACTGAAACTGTCGCCTTCATTGAGCTGGAAATGCCGCTCGCCGACCCACAGCTCAAAGCGCCCGGACAACACATAGCCGGCTTCTTCGCCTTCGTGGCTGTAGCTTTCCTGGCTGTAGGTGCCAGAGGGAAAACGCGAGTGCAGGAACTCCAGTTGCCGGGTCGGTTGCGGGCTCAGCAACTGGTCGACGATGCCGTTCTCGTAATGCACGCTCATGCGGCTTTGCTTGCGCACCACAATGCCCTGGTCGGCGGCGTCGGTCTGGCTTTCGCTGGCGAAAAACCACTGGATCGTCACCCCCAGGCTGCGGGCGATATTGAACAGCGCCGGGATCGACGGGTAGGCGAGGTTGCGCTCCAACTGGCTGATGTAGCCCGCGGTCAATTCGCTCATCTGCGCCAGCTCCGTCAGGGTCAGCCCCCGGCGTTTGCGCAGGCCACGGATCCGTGTGCCGAGAAAGTGCGGCCCCGGGGCGCTGCTGTCGGCGGCGGGCGGAAGGCTGTTGCTCATCAGGTGCTCCGAAGCGGTTGGGCGAGCGCATCCTGGCGCCCGATCCGGCAAAAAGTCCCGGAGTATAAAACAGCCTTACCGCTCACTGGCGACTTTCAGGCCTGTGTAGAAGGCTTTGCCGCTACACAGCGCTGTCGCCGCCACCCTGAAAACCGGCCAGGCAATGAGCGGCAAGCCTTGACGCCCACGCCGCGCCTCTGCACATTCCAGCCCGCGATCCCGCATGCCGCCTCTCCAGGACGAGTACCCCATGAGCAAACTCACCGCACTGATTCATCAAGCCAAAGCCGGGCTTTCCGTGCAGCAAAACATCCCCGAGGCCCGCTGGGAGGCCATTGCCCAACAATGCGCCGAAGAAGAAATCGCCGAAATCAAAGCGCGCATCGCCTCACTGAAGGTCGCCCGGGAAGCCGTAGAAGACTGGGACGGCGACACCCGGGACGATCTGTATTTCGCCATCGCCAACTTCACTCGGCTGTTGGAATTGGCCATGGCGAATGGGCAAGGTGAATAAGCATGTTGGTTGAATGTGCAGAGGACTATTTCGAAAGCAGCGATGGCGATGTTCGCGTGTGGATCGAGCAGGGCAGCGCCATTCATATCAAGGCCATTAGCGAATACAACGACCCGGTGGAACTGAACGCGGAACAAGCCCTGGAGCTTGCCCAGGTGCTGCAACGCTTGGCTCGGCGGCTCTCGGAATGAAAGGGTTGTTTATGCCTCCGGAGGGGATTCGCACTATGGACATAACCCGCGACGCTTTAACGGTTGCTCCTTCGCGAGCCCCCACCTAGTCTGCTGCGGTCGCTGCAAAATCGGCGACCGGGCCTGAGAACCCGACGAGATACAGGCACATTTTTGATCAGGGAGTTTCAATCATGTCTGCCGGTAATCTGTCTGGATCTTGCTGCCGCTTCTTACACATTCCCCCGCTCAACAGCACCTGCTGCCAAACCTCGGCGGGAGGTGCACGATGAGCAACGCAACCCCCATCAAAACCCTGGGCGTCGTCACCTTTGGCAACTGCGCCGATCCTCAACTCAAACTGTTTCGCGTCAATGCGGATGTGCCTTTTCAGCAGGCGTTGGAGCAGGCTTCGACGCTGTTGTACTACGCTAAAAAGCTTGCGCTGGATGCGGCTATGGAAGAGCAGGGCGAGCGGTATGCCTGGGCGGCGCATTTCTTGGCGGAGATGGGGAAGGCGGTGATTGATGATGTGGGGTTGGGATTGGGGGGAAGAGCGACCGAGGGAGGGGGCTCTGAGTTGGAGCTACATCGCAGTAAGTAGATAGAAACGCTGCTTATTACTGGTTGGTAAGCGGCATTTGTCTGATTTGAGAGACGCTTTCGGCCATAAGTTGACGCAAGTATCAGATTGCATCTGACCAAAAAATAATAGATCAACGCGAATGACTCCGAAGCATGATATTTGATCGCGAAGATAAACTTGAGATGCCAGTCGTGCTGTTGAAGAGAACTTGAATTTTAGCGGGGTTCAGTATAGGGCTAGTAGTGGTTTGGGTTTGATGGTAAAAATAGTTCTGGATTTAAAGGGGGTTATTAATACTCAAGTTGAGTGTGGTAAAGGGAAGCGCAGCCAGTTTCGTGGCTGCGCGACTATTTTTAATGCTGTCTAATAACTAGTCCTGCAGCTACGGCGTCATTGATTAACTCGTTCTCGACCGAGAGTTTCGCCAAAGCAAAAATTACTTTATATCGAGCTCTAGTCACAGATAAATACGTCTCGCGAATCATTTGCTGTTCAATTGCTGATTCTAGTGCCGGATTTTCTTTTACAGTTAGAGCACCTTTTTCCAATCCTACAATGATGACTGCGTCGAATTCTTGTCCGCCAACCTGTGCAGGGCGACATAATACGATCGCTGGTTGGTCTGACTTAATTTTCTCACCTCGTTCTCGCAAGATTTGAAAGGGTAGATCGGCACGAGAAAGCTCATTCTCTATCAAACTCCAATAGCTTTCTATATGGCAAATGATGGCGATTTGCCGTATGTTTTCCGCCCTCATTTCCCGAACCCTACGCAATATAAACTTCCCAAAGCCAGGTGAGTCCTGAGCTTCTTTTTCGATGATGGGCTTGCCGAATCTTTTGTCTTTAGTAGGAACGCTAAAGCTTTCAATACATGTGAAATCAGGAAAGTCACTGCTGAAAAGGTTTGTGCTTCTTTGTATAACAAAAAAAGCAAGTTTTGCAATTTCTAAAGTGGAGCGCCTTATGGAGTCTAAGCTCTGGTTCGAAATATCTTTGATCCCGAGAGTTGCCAGTCCGGCATTCGATTGTCCATAGAATGACTGCGCCTCATCCAATGCTAAAGCAATTGGAATATGTGACGTAGTGTCGTTAGAGAGAAGCGAAAATAGTCGTCTTTCGTTTTCGTTGAATAGTTGTGCCTCATCAACAAAAATGTAATCGAAGCCTTCTTTTTTTCGGCGTAGTCTCCATACCGGGGTTTTTATAGAGCCGAAAAGTGATAGCGCAATATCGTCCGGATCCAAGCAGCCATATTTTTCGAATACTTCGCTGTGGTACCACTCAAACATGTTGAATACAAACTCTCGTTCTTCTTTGTTGAGAATCCCATGGAAGCGGCTGAGACTTTTTTCAGACTCGACATAGCGGCGCTTTTCTTGTTCGTATCCGTGACCCTTAATTGCAATCGAGATTTCAGCTAATACCAGTTTGGCAAATACTTCTCGCAAGTCGCTATTGTTATATACTGAGGACAATAATGTGCTTTTATTAATTTTTGCTAGATGCTTCTCTTTTTCCTGGCGAAGAGCCTCTTGGATTTGTTGAAGTTGATACAATTTTGCATCGGTTGCATCAGGGTCTAAGATGGAGTCCATCTCTAAGCCAAGTTTGCTTCTGCAATATTCTGATAATGTTGTCACTGTAATGTTTTTTTCAACAAGATCAAATTTATCGCCAGCGAGGACTTCAAAGCGCTGTAAAACTTTTGACTTCATCGCTTCGCTATGGGCGATGTACATAATTTTGCAGTCTATGCCGCGCGAGTCAGCCGAAAATAATTTGCCAAGAGAAAGCAGTTGCATCAATAGAGTTTTGCCTGAGCCTCCAGGACCAAGAATTCTCAATGGATATCGATCTAGTGCTTCAGATGATAAAACCCGCCGTTGCGCTTCTGTTAACGGACTATCAGTGCTAATCCAGTCCTCGTACTCAAAGTTTAAGGTCTTATACACTTCATCGTTCGCTACTGATCGGTCACCTGCGACTACTTGGGCATTCAAAAAATCGTTTTGTATTCCCGTTTCATCAAAATATGTTTTCACTGCGTTTTCTAGGTCGTCTAACTCTAGAAAACTTCTGACTTTCTCTAGTTTGTTTTCGTTTATTAGTGAGTTTGCCATCTGGTTCAGGTTTTCAAGCTCAACTAGTTCGCTTTGAATACACTGTACTAAAGAGCGAAAACTATCACCTGGTCCCACGGACAACAAGGTTCTTGTAGCTGACTGTTCAGAGCCCTTGATTATATCAAAGTAACCTAAGCTATATTGCCTAGCTTCGGTTCCCCTTCCGGCAAGAAGAGTGTGTATGTTGTCATCATGTTTTCGGTGCATAAATGCACCTTCAATCAGCAAGCCTTGTAGTCGTTGGCTAGTTAAATATATTGAGCGTTCGAACGACTCCCGAGTGATGTTGGGATATGACGTAAGCGAAAGTTCACCGGCAATTTTTATCAGTGCTAGGGACTCGTCACCAGTGCCACTAAGATAGTCCGCGTGCCATAGGCACATCAGCGAGCCTTGCTCGTTGCAAGCCAGTCTAAACGGACCTTCAATAAATAAATTACCAGCAAATAACGCAGGATTCTCTGTGACGGTAACGATCACCCGCTGCAACTTCTCAATAACACCGATTTTTGGCAGCAGCCATTCAGCCATACCTTGGGTTAAAGCTAGATACATGTTACACCCCCTTTCACTTCCGTAATGAACTGATTAATTGTGTGGGTTGTAAAGTCCCGAGAGCCCAGCCTCATAAACATACTAAGATATCGAGAGAGAAGATCTGATAGGAAGTCGTCTTTAAGTGCTGAAAGCTTTATAGGCCAATTATGGAAGTTGCTGATTATTGGGAACTCTTTTGATAAATCATTGCAGTCTTTGGGCCACCACTCTTGGCTTGATATTTGGGCTGCATCCAATATCTCGACTGGAATCGAGTATGCGTAACGGAATAGTGCAACAGAATGCGCGCTGATGGCTGAAAACTCACCAGCATTCAATAAGGCAGGGAAAAAATGAATGTCAGACTTATAGGAGTTGGTGAATATTTTTTTTAGTATTTCATCGTATTTTTTTGGGGAGAATATTTTTAATAGATCAGGTTTGGTTATTGCTTTTCTATCGTTTGCTGGCAACTCCGTATAATTTATATATTCGACATAAATTTTCAGCTTCTCGTAGAGGTTTGCAGTAGCTTTTATCCCCTCGATTTTTTGCATTACCTCTTCCAATTTTTCCTTTGGGGGATGTGAAAACTTACTTTTAGGCAAGAAATCATCGGCGCCATATTGCTTAAGCGTGGAGTAAAATTCATTCCATACATCGCCATAGAAAGACTTGCTATGTAGGTAATCAAAAATTGATACAATCGGAAGTATTGTTACTGTTTCGCTTTTGTTCTGGCTTAGATCACATGCAGGAGTTATCACTACTGCACTTACGAAGTTTTTATTTAACATGCCAAAGCTTGGGATTCCATACCATATGTCACCTGTTTCGTGGCCGATTGTAGGTAGGTTTTTATAAAAATCTTTTGCATCTATCTTAGTGGATATTGGCATTTTTTTATCCGAAGACGTGTTGGTATTTTATTTTTGAGTTGCCACTATTAAGGGGTATTCTTAATAGTGGCCAAGTTGAAAGCTTTCTTTAAACTACTGCTCGAAAAGCAAGAAGTATTTTCGGAGGGGCTAATAGTGAATGACTGCGTGGTATTTTTTTGGTTGAGATAGAATCAGGTGACGGCTCAATTTTT
>NZ_JALQCW010000024.1 GCF_023241715.1 Pseudomonas morbosilactucae | reverse complement strand
AGTCGCCCTGGATCTTGTCGACCCGATAGGCCGGGACGATTTTCAATGATTCGAACGGTTTGATCTCGGCCTGCACGTAGGCGCCGTAGGTGTCGAAATCGAACTGCTGGTCGCGGGTTTGTGCCAGTCGCGCTCGGTCCCGGGTGCGGTAGCGCTCGCTCTTGTTCTGTTGCTGTTGCACATCCGCGCCGCCTTCCAGGGCGAAGTCGTAGAGCCAGCTGACTTCAGGGCGCCAGGTCAGGGCGGTGAGGGCACCGTACTGGGTTTCGTAAGTGTCGCGTTCCTGTTGCGAGCTGGTGCGCCAGTACTGGGTCCAGCGCCGGTCGTCGAAGGTGTTGACGTAGGTTTTCGCCGACCACGCCAGGTTCTCGGCCAGGTCGGTATCGAAGTGCAGGCTGACCTGGTTCATCCGCCGCGTGCCTTTGTCGGTGGCGTTGTAACTGTTGGTCATGGTGGGGTGCCGGCGAGCGTCCTCCTCACTCAAGTAGCCGGGTTCCTGAGCCTCGGTTTCGTAGTGACGGGCGATCAGGCCGATGCGGTAACTGTCGTCGTCCGGGGTGTAGAACCATTTGCCGGACATGGAAAACTTGTCCGCCTCGGCGTGATCGCGGTAACCGTCGGCCTTCTGGTAGGCGAAGAAATAGTTCTGGGTCCAATTGCTGCTTTCGATGCCTTTGGCCAGTTGGGTTTCCCTGGTATTGAAGCTGCCGTAGCGGACCCGTGCCTTGCTGTAGTCGCCGCCGGTGCGGGTCAGCATGTTGACGTTGCCGGCGATGTTGTTCAGGCCATAGCGGGCATCGCTGGTGCCGCGCACCACCTCGATGCTGTCCAGCTCCAAGGGGAAAATCATGTCCATGTACGGCATGTTGCCGTCGTTGCTGTTGCTCGGGATGCCGTCGATCAGCAGCTTGACCGCGTTGACCTCGCCTTCGCCGTTAAAGCCGCGAAAGGAAATTTTGCCGGAGGTGGTGCCCTGGTTGAACTCGGTGAGCATGACACCCGGGGCGCGGCTGAACAGTTCCCAGCTGTAGTCGACCGGCATTTTTTCCAGGAGGTCGGCTCCCAGAATGTCCACCGAACTCAACACCCGGCTGCTGCTCAGGGGGCCGTTGTGGCTGGCGCCCTGCACGGTCACGGTGCCCAGGGTCAGGGCCGAGTCGTCGACCCGGGCGGTTTCAGCCAGGGCGCTGGACAGCGGCGTCAGGGCAAACAGGCCGCAAGTCAGCAGCGACCATGTGCAGGCAGGCAGGGGAACAACTTTGGTGTGGGGCAGGGGGGTAAACACAGGCATGACGCAGGTTTCCTGATAACCAATGACGTTGCCGGGGCGGTGACACGCGCACGCAGGCGCGCCCGACACCCGGGAATAAAGACGGGGTGGCAATCAGGCGCCGGGTGAAGCGCGAGGCGTCAGGCTGGGCCAGCGCACTCGGGGGTGCAGGGTCGGCAGGATGGGGGAGTCGAGGGCGATGTCGGCGCTGTAGCGCGGCAAAGGGTGGCGATAGTAATTGCCCGGTACGGCCGCCAGACCGCCATGGCCGCAGCAGCATTCGCCATGCTGCATCGGGCGGTTATCGGGGCGGGTGGGCAGCACATCGAGCAGGGTGTCGAAGTCGGCTGGCAGCGCCTGGGCAGCGTTGGCCGAGCAGAAGCCACCCCACAGCATCAGTTGTGCGTCCGGGGCTTGCGTGGCTCGGCTCATGGGCATGGCCAGCAGGTTGAGCAGCAAGGCCAGGCAGGCGATCCAGGGGCTGATGCGCTTGAGTGAAACCATCGACGAGTCCAGCGAGGGGGGCGTGCAGCTGTTCGAATCCGACCTTGGCCACGCCCGTTTCGGGTGCAGGCATTTTGCCTTAATCGTCCGGGCTTGAGGTCGAAAAAGCCCGCCTCTACAGGGGCAGTGGGGGCGCGACAGGATGACGCAGCTTCTGCCGGGCGCGGGTGCCCTGTGCCCAAGGCCGCGCCGGGTGGCGAGCTGTTGGAGGGCGTGTTGGAAGCAGGAAGGGAAAGGGCTGCGGCGGTCTGTCGCAGGGAGGCGTGGTAAACCGCTGCTGCCCTTGCAGCCCGCCGCCTGGCACAGCGGCGGGCTGCACGGCCTCAGTAGGCGTAGCGCAGGGTGGTCATGAAGTTGCGCGGTGCGCCGTAAAGCCCGGCCGCCGTGGTGGTGTAGTACTCCTTGTCGAACAGGTTGTTGACGTGGACCGAGGCCGTCAGCGACGGGCTGATCTGGTACTTGGCCATCACGCTGGCCAGGGCGTAGCTGCTCTGGGTGGTGGCGTAGCTCAGGTCGTAACCGGCCTCGCTCTGCCAGTTCAGGCCGCCGCCCACGGTGAGTTTGTCCAGGGCCCCGGGCAGGCGGTAGGTGGTGAACAGCTTGACGCTGTTGCGCGGGATCTCGGTGACGATGCGCCGGTCGTCATCATTGAAGCTGACGCTGTAGGAGTAGCCGCCGGTGAACTGCCAGCCCTCGCTGATTTCGCCATTGACCTCCAGCTCCACCCCTTCGCTGGTGGTGCCGTTCTCGGCCCGGTAGGCCTGGAAGCCGTTGGGCGCCAGGTTGCTGCCATCGGCGACGGCCAGGTTGTCTTGCTCGACGCGAAACAGTGCCAGGCTGGTGTTGAGGCGGCCCTCGTAGAACCCAGCCTTGAGGCCCACTTCGTAGCCGGTGCCTTCCTGCGGGTCGAGGGGCGTGCCCTTGACGTCGCGGACCGTGGCCGACTGCGGATTGAAAATCTGGGTGTAGCTGGCGTAGGCGGTCCAGGTGTCGTTCAGGTCGTAGACGAAGCCGGCGTAGGGAATGAAGATCCCCGTCTCGGTGCGGTCGGTCTTGGTGGTCGCCCCGCCGTACAGCCGGCTGGTGCTGTCGCGCTGCCAGTCCACCACGCGGCTGCCAAGGATCAGGCTGGCGGCGTCCGTCAGGTGCCAGCGCGAGGTCAGGTAGGCGGCGTATTGGGTTTCGGTCAGGTCGCTGTCGCCGACTTTGTTGAAGGTCGGCTTGGGTGCGCTGCCGTCCCAGTCGTAGATGTTGCCGATCACCCCGTTGTAGCCCGAGCCGGGCCGTTGCCAGCCACCGTAGTTGGGGGTGCCGCGTTCTTCGAGGCGCGACAGGGTGACGCCGCCAATCAGCTCGTGCTCCCGGCCCAGCAGTGGGAACGAGCCCGTCAGGTAGGCGTCCAGGTTGTCCTGTTGGGGCGTGGCCTGCCAGCGGGTCGGCATGATCACCGCGCCGGCGCCGGTCTGGGTATCGATCTCGCCGGCCATATAGGCGACCACGGTGTCGTAGTCGTTGCGGGTGTGGCTGTACTCCAGCTTGCCGCTCCAGCCGTTGTCGAAGTGCTGTTCGACGGAGGCGAACACCGTGCTCTGCTGGCGATCGTAGTAGCTCCAGTCCGGCGAGGTGTTGAACGAGCGCTTGATGTCAGTCTTGCCGCCGTCGGTGGTGAACAGCGGGAAGCCGGTGCGCATCGGCGCGTTGCTGTGGGTGGTCTGGTGGCTCAGGCCCAGGGTCAGCAGGGTCGAGTCAGTGACGTCGAATTCGGTGATGCCGTAGACCGTGGACAGTTCCTGGCTGAAGCGATCGATCCAGGCGTGCTGGTCCTTGCTGTCGGCCACCAGGCGCGCACGCACGGTGCCGCTGTCGTTCAGCGCGCCGCCGACATCCACCCCCAGGCCATAGCGGTCCCAGCTACCGGCTTCGGCGCTGAGAATCACCTGGGGTTCGCTGGTGGGCCGCTTGCGGATCAGGTTGATGGTCGCCGATGGGTTGCCCAGGCCGCTGATCAGCCCGGTGGCGCCGCGCACCACTTCCACGCGGTCGTACATCGCGGTGTTCTGGGTGTAGTTGTCCATGCGCGAGGAGGTCGGTACGCCATCGATCTCGAAGTTGCCGATGGGGAAACCGCGGGACAGGTAGCTGGTGCTGTCGGCCCCCAGGCTTTCGCGAATCACCGTGATGCCGGTGGTGGCGTCCAGGGCGTCGGTGAGGTTGTCGAGCTTCTGGTCTTCCAGGCGCTGGCGGGTCAGTACCGTCACTGACTGCGGGGTTTCCTTGATGGACAGGTTGAGCCGCGTCGAACTGCTGGACGAGTCGGTGGTGTAGGACCCGGTGCCTTCGGTGGTCGAGCCCGGGGCCTTGCCGGAGATGCTCAGGGCCGTCAGTTCCAGGGCCGTGTCGCCGAGCGCCTTGACCGGCACCAGCACATAGCCGCCGTTGCTCTGGCGCTGGGCCTGCAGGCCGCTGTTCGCCAACAGTTGGCGCAAGCCTTCCTCGACCGAATGCACACCTTGCAGGCCGGGGGACTCCAGGCCAAGGGTCTGTTCACTGGCAAATGACAGGGTCACGCGGGAGGTGGCGGCGAATTGGCTCAGGGCGCTGGCCAGGGGGCCGGCGGCGATGCTGTAGCTGAGCATCTCGGCCTGGGCACTGGCTTGGCTAGGCAACACCGCGAGTGGCGTGACGGTCAGGCCCAACAGGGCCAGGTGCACAGCACTGGCGAGGGGCCGGGCCGCTCGCAGGGAAAAACGGGGCATGAACACTTCCTTCGGTTGGCGTGGCAAAGGTGCGGCCGTTATCGCCGCTTCAGTGCTTGGCCGGATGAGAATGAAAATCGGCAACCCCCAGCATGATTTTTTGCACTACACCCGTCATCGCCGTCATCGCCGTCAAGCCGGCTCCTACAGAAAACGCGACACCCCACACCCTTGTAGGAGCTGGCTTGCCAGCGATGACTTATGTCCAGCCAACACAGATCCAGCACCCGTACGCCCATACCCACATTTCACGCCGCTTCAACGCGCACCCAATAGCGGGTCAGGTAGCGCACGCGCACCGGCAGCGAGGTGCCGAGGTTTTCCAGCAGGGTGTCGCTGTCGTCCAGGCGAAAGGCCCCGGACAGGCGCAAGTTGGCCACTGCCGGGCTGCACTGCAGGACGCCGCTGCGGTAGCGGGCGATTTCCTTGAGCAGGTCATCCAGGCGCCAGTCGACGGCCATCAGCATGCCCTGGGCCCAGGCGTCGGAGCCGGCGGGCAGGGCACTCGGCGCGTCCAGTTGATGGCGGTCGAAGCCGGCCTGCTGGCCGGATTCCAGGCGCAGCACCCGATTCGTTTCCTGCAGAGGCCGCAGTTCTACCGCGTGCTCCAGCACCTGCACCTGGGTATGCCCGGAGTCACTGCGCACGGCGAAGCGCGTGCCCAGGGCGCGCACGCTGCCTTCCGGGGTGTGCACGATAAAGGGCCGGCCAGCGGGGTCGACGGCGGTCTGGATCAGCACTTCGCCGTGGTGCAGTTGGATCTCGCGCATGCGCTCGCTGTAGCGCACATCCACGGCGCTGCCGGTGTTGAGGTCCAGTTGGCTGCCGTCGGCCAGTTGCAGGTGGCGTCGCTGGCCTTTGGCGGTGCGGTACTGGGCCATCCGCGCCGGCAGCGGGTCGAGCTCCAGCGCGCCCCAACCGGTGGCGCCGGCCGCCAGCAGCAGGCCCAGGGTCTTGAGCACCGCTCGACGCCGAGCGCGCACGCCGGCCAGGGTTGGCAAGGCCACGGCGTGAGGCAGCACGCCCAGTTGCCGCTGCAGTTTCTCGACCCGGGCCCAGGCTTGGGCATGGGCCGCGCTTTCTTCCAGCCAGGCGCGCCAGGCCTGGCGCTCGCTGTCGCTGGGCGGCGTGGCATTGAGTTGCACATACCAGGTGGCGGCGGCTTCCAAGACCTGGCGGTCGAGGGCGGCGGGCATCGGTTTCAATCTTCCACCAGCATCAGGCAATGGGTCATGGCGCGGATCATGTGCTTCTTCACCGTGGTCACCGACACGCCCAGGCGCTCGGCGGTGGCGACATAGCTCAAGCCTTCGAGTTGCAAGGTGAGGAATATGGTGCGGGTGCGCTCGCCCAGGTCGTCGAGCATGGCGTCCACGGCGGTCAGGGTTTCCAGGATCAGCAGGCGGGTTTCCGGGGAAATGTCCAGCGGCTCCGGGCGCAGCATCAGGACTTCCAGGTAGGCCTGTTCCACCGAACGGCGGCGGAACTTGTCGATCATCAGCGCCCGGGCGATGGCGCTGAGGTACGTGCGCGGTTCACGGATGGCCTCGACATTGCGCGCCATCAACACCCGCACGAAAGTGTCCTGGGCCAGGTCCGCGGCATCGCTCGAATTACCCAGCCGTGCGCGCAGCCAGCCATTGAGCCAGCCGTTGTGTTCGCTGTAGAGCCGGTGCAGCACAGGGGAGTCGGAGCCGGACATGGGAGTGATCGCAATTGAGAATGATTATTTATTATTGTTTACGGAAATAGCGCCCGCTGACAAGCCTGGGCTGAAACCCGTGCTGTTCAAGGCGCGACTGTGAAGCGGCAAGGGCGGTGGCGCAGGTGCCATTTTGAGGGGGCGGGGCAGAGGGCAGGGCGGCACGTTCCTGTGCCAGTGGGGTACGCCAGGCCGGCGACCGGGAGGGGGTCAGTTGCGGCGCATCAGGGTTTGCGGGGCGACGCCGAAGGCCTTGCGAAAGGCATGGCTGAAATGGGACAGGTCGGAGAAGCCGCAGTCCAGGGCGACCTGGGAAATGCTCCGCGCCTGACCGCGCTCGATGGCGGTGCGGCTGGCTTGCAGGCGCGCCTGCCACAACTCGGACATGGGCGTCTTCTGATGCCGGGCGAAGGCCCGGGTGACGGTGCGCGTGGACACGTGATGGGCCTTGGCGATCTGTTCGATGGACAGTTCCTGGTCGGTCAGGTGCTTGTGCATGTAGTTCATCACCCGGCCATACAGGTCACGCTCGTCGCTGAGGGTTTCCAGTTGCGGCACTTCCAGGCTCAGGGCGACCAGGTCCAGCAGGGTCATGGCGAAGCGATTGGAAAAGTCGCTGTTGTTCAGGCTGGGCGGCGCGGTGACGGCCTGGCGCAGCATCTCGCGCAATGGCGTGACCCCGGGGCGTTGGTCATCGAGCACTTCGGCGGTGAGGTTTTCCACGCCGGGCAAGCGGCTGCTGAGCAAGTGGCGCGGAATGCGCACCAGGTGGTTGTCCGTCCCGCCGAGGCTGAAGCGGAACGCCTGGGCGGCGTCATAGAGCATCAGGTTGTCGGCACCCAGCACGGCTTTGCGCCCACCTTGTTCCATCTGCCCATAGCCGCGTTGCAGAAAGCCTAGCCAGAGGTCGTCGTCCGGGCCGGTCTTGAGGTGCTGGGGGGTGCGTTCCCAGTGGTGCAGGGACGACGAGATGGTACAGATGTCCAGGGCTCCCAGGCCGCGGACGTGCAGCTGGCCATCGAAATTCCGTTCATCCATCGGCTGGCTTGCCGCCGGTATGCAGTGCCGGCATACCACTTCCTTCCAGTACTCAAAACGGTGCGGTTTGGCGACGGTCTCGGTCGAGTAATCAGTCGTCATGGGGAGTACCTCTAAAAGATTCGCTTACTGATCGTATGGCGTTACGGGTGCTGTGATGGCTGGGCCTTGGCGGTCGATCGCCAACAAAAAGCAAAACCCGGGCCATTCGGGCGCTCGCGGACGGGGGCGTCGCGCCTGCGCTTGCACAACGCCGTGGCAGACGCGTGGCTGACCCTTGTCGCAGTGCCGGAGCGCCGTTGCCCGAGTGCGGTTCGAGCCGCTGCCCCGCCGATCCGCGCCTTGGTCAGGGCTGCGGTGCTACTTAATGAGGCAATAGCGGCCCGGGAACGGGGTCAATGTGCCAAATCGGAACAGTGCCTGCGCCCGTGTACGGCGGGTTGGGGGCTGGCTCAAGGGATGTCCGTCTCAACCAACAGGTTGTCTTTTTCAGCCAAGCACAGGGGGCGCGCCCGGCATAACTTCTCTACGTCGGCATAAGTATCAACTATCCCACCGTGGGGAACGGTTATGAACTTAACGGATCGGCAAGTGTTGTCTGAAAAAATACGCGCACTTTATTGTCGAGATATTGCGCCGGAAGAGTCTTCCAGCTTCTTGATCGAAGTACTTGAAACTTACTTTGAGTGTTGGCTGGGGCAACTTTCACGCGGGTGTCGACAACGCTGGGTGCGTTGGTTTGAACCGGGTTAGGGCCCGCCGTTTTCGACCGGTTATCGCTGGAAATACGCTTGAGATCGCTGGTTCAGAGCGGTTTTTGCGAAGCCGGGTGAGGACGTGGACGCGGTCAGGCACCGGCGGTGCGCCCCCTGTTGTATTGAATGAAGTTAGATAATAAAAACGTCAAGGCCTGGTTGCGGGTCTTGATAGAAATGCAAGTTGTTTATTGACGTTCTGCCCATGAATCCAATGCCGGTCTGGATGCTCGAAGTGTGCTCTGTCGCCTTTGAATGACCGTGCAAACAATAATTATCACAACACCAGGAGTGATCATGGAATCCGCTATCGACAAACACCTCAAGTGCCCCCGGACGCTGTCTCGCCGCGTCCCCGATGAATACCAGCCGCCGTTTCCGATGTGGGTCGGGCGTGCGGATGAACAACTGAAGCAGGTGGTGATGGGCTACCTGGGTGTGCAGTATCGCGGTGAGGAGCAGCGCGCAGCGGCCCTGCAGGCCATGCGGCAGATCGTCAGCAGTTTCAGCCTGGCCGATGGCCCGCTGACCCATGACCTGACGCACCACACCGACAACAGCGGCTACGACAACCTGATGATCGTCGGCTACTGGAAAGACCCGGCCGCCCACTGCCGCTGGCTGCGTTCTCCCGAGGTCAACGACTGGTGGGCATCGGCGGATCGCCTCAGCGACGGCCTGGGTTATTTCCGCGAGATCGTCGCGCCACGGGCCGAACAGTTCGAGACGCTGTACGCCTTCCGCGACCAGTTGCCCGGGGTCGGCGCCATCATGGACAACACCAGCGGCGAGATCGAAGAACACGGCTACTGGGGGTCGATGCGTGACCGCTTCCCGGTGTCCCAGACCGACTGGATGCAGCCCAACGGCGAATTGCGTGTGGTGGCGGGCGACCCGGCCCAAGGTGGGCGCGTGGTGGTCGTGGGGCATGACAACATTGCCTTGATTCGCTCCGGCCAGGATTGGGCCGAAGCCGAGGCCGAGGAGCGTTCCCTGTACCTCGACGAGATACTTCCAACCCTGCAGGCCGGCATGGATTTCCTGCGCGACAACGGCCAGCCCCTGGGCTGCTACAGCAACCGCTTTGTGCGCAACATCGACCTGGACGGCAACTTCCTCGACCTGAGCTACAACATCGGCCACTGGCGTTCGGTGGAGAAGCTGGAGCGCTGGGCCGAGTCCCATCCGACCCACTTGCGCATCTTCGTCACCTTCTTCCGGGTCGCCGCCGGCCTGGCCAAGCTGCGGCTGTACCACGAAGTCTCGGTGTCGGACGCCAAGAGCCAGGTCTTCGAGTACATCAATTGCCACCCGCAGACCGGGATGCTGCGCGACGCCTTGCCTGCGCAAGGTTGAACCGCGCGCCTTGAAGACCGCGGGCTGCACTCAGCCCGCCCATTGACCCCTATGTCGAGCCGGCTGCCGCCGAGGCGGCCAGGCGCCCCTGTGCAAGGAATTCACCATGAACAAGACCCGTCTGCTGATGCTCAGTGCCGTTCTGCCTGCCTTGCAGGCGCAAGCGGTGGAAGTGGCCCCCGGCGACTATGAGCAATACCCAGTGGGCGCCACCATCGGCGCTATCTACTACCAGCATTCCACCACCGACTCGTTGTACGCCAACGGGCACAAGAGCAGCTCGGACTTCAACCTGACGTCCGATGTCGGCATCTTGCGTCTGCTGCACGTCTACGCCCTGAGCGATACCGTGACCATCGATCCGCAGTTCCTCCTGCCGTTCGGCCACGTGTCCAGCGGCGGCGATGCTTCGGCCCTGGGCAGCACCAGCGGCATTGGCGACTTGATTCTCACCGCGCCACTGAAGTGGCGGCTCAACGAAGCCCGCGACACCCTGAGCCTGGCGCCCTACGTGTTCGTGCCCACCGGCGACTACGACAAGAACGACCCGCTGAACATCGGCGAGAACCGCTGGAAGTTCGAACTGCAAAGCGCCTACGTCAAACATTTCACGGAAAAATGGGCCATGGACCTGGTGGGCGGTGCCACCTGGTACGGCGACAACAACGATTTCGGCCCGGCCGCCAACCGCATGGAGCAAGACGTCTCCTACGCCGCGCAAATCATGGGCCGCTACATGCCGGACGCAACCACCGCCTTTGGTATCGGCTTCGGGCGTAGCTGGGGCGGCGAGACCAATGTCGAGCGGGTCAACCAGGACAACGAACTGGGCACCACTAACTTCCGGGTGACCGCCACCAAGTTCTTCACCGCGCAAGACCAGATCCAGTTGCAACTGGGCAAGGACCTGTCGGTGGACAACGGCGCCAAGGAAGACTTCCGCATGAACCTGCGTTACGCCCGGGTGTTTTAACCCGGGTCGGGCGTCGGCGCGCCTGCCTGGGCTGGCAGTGGCAGGCACGCCGTCACCCCGAACACTTTCCAAGCCCCCGGCCTCGGGGGGTTGAACGCAATAAGGACAGGAACCCACCATGGCAATCGTTCGCCCCACCCTCGATCAACTGCTGGACATCGCCGGCCGCCTGAACATGCGGCTGAGCCACGAGCAAGCCGCTGAATACCTGGCCTTGATGCAGTCGAGTTTCGATGCATACGACCTGGTCGACGAGCTGCCGGATTTCACCCCTGCGGTGACCTACGAGCGCGGCCCGAGCTACCGTCCCGGTCCCGCGGAAAACCCGCTTAACGCCTGGTACTACAAAACCCACGTGCAGGGTGCTGCCGGCGGCAAGCTGGCGGGCAGAAGCGTGGCCCTCAAGGACAACATCTCCCTGGCCGGCGTGCCGATGATGAACGGCGCTGCGCTGCTGGAAGGCTTTGTGCCGTCGTTCGACGCCACCGTGGTCACCCGCTTGCTGGACGCTGGGGCCAACGTGCTGGGCAAGGCCACGTGCGAGCATTACTGCCTCTCGGGCGGCAGCCACACCTCCGATCCGGCACCGGTGCACAACCCCCATCGCCGCGGTTTTGCCTCGGGCGGCTCGTCCTCGGGCAGCGCCGCGCTGGTGGCCGCCGGTGATGTGGACATGGCCGTGGGTGGCGACCAGGGCGGCTCGATCCGCATCCCGTCGGCGTTCTGCGGCACCTATGGCATGAAGCCCACCCACGGCCTGGTGCCCTACACCGGGATCATGGCAATCGAAGCCACCATCGACCACGTTGGGCCGATCACCCGCAACGTGCGCGACAACGCGTTGATGCTGGAAGTCATGGCCGGCGCCGACGGGCTTGACCCGCGTCAGGCGGCGCCCCAAGTCGATGCCTACAGCGACTACCTGGAGCGCGGCGTCAGCGGGTTGCGCATCGGCATTCTGCAAGAGGGGTTCCAACTGGCCAACCAGGACCCGCGTGTCGTCGACACGGTGCGCAACGCCATCGCCCGGCTCCAGGCGCTGGGCGCCGAGGTCGAGGAGGTCTCGGTGCCTGAGCACAACCTCGCCGGTTCGTTGTGGCACCCCATCGGTTGCGAAGGCCTGACCATGCAAATGATGCACGGCAACGGCGCCGGCTTTAACTGGAAAGGCCTGTACGACGTCGGCCTGCTGGACAAACAGGTCGGTTGGCGCGAGCAGGCGGACAGCCTGTCGGCCTCACTCAAACTGTGCATGTTCGTCGGTCAGTTTGGCCTGGAGCGCTACAACGGCCGCTTCTACGCCAAGGCGCAGAACATCGCGCGCTTTGCCCGGGCCGGGTACGACAAGGCCCTGGAACGCTTTGACCTGCTGGTCATGCCCACCGTGCCGATCATCGCCCAGGCCCACCCGGCCCCCGGTTGCTCGATCAGCGAATACGTGGCCCGGGCCCTGGAAATGATCGGCAATACCGCCGCCCAGGACATCACCGGCCACCCGGCCATGTCGATCCCTTGCGGCCTGGTGGACGGCCTGCCCGTGGGCCTGATGCTGGTGGGCAAGCACTACGCCGAAGGCACCCTTTACCAGGCCGCAGCGGCCTTCGAAGCCGACGTGGACTGGCGCACGCTCTGATTCGCCGTGGGCGTCTTCGGTCATCAAGAAACCGAGCGCCCACGTGGATTTTTCACCGTATTGACCGATGAGGATTGACCCCATGAGCACCTCCGCACCCCGTGCAACCCCCTCAACGCCTGCCGAGCGGGCGCGAGCCCTGTTGCAGGTGATGAAGAACCGGGCGCTGGTTCCCGATGGCTACATCGAGCAGTTGACCCAGTTGATGGAACACCAGTGGAACCCGCAAAACGGCGCCCGGGTGGTGGCCAAGGCGTGGACTGATCCGGCGTTTCGCGAGCTGTTGCTCCGCGACGGCACGGCGGCCTGCGCGCAGTTCGGCTACACCGGCCCGCAGGGCGAATACATCGTCGCCCTGGAAGACACGCCGACCCTGAAAAACGTCATCGTCTGCAGCCTGTGTTCCTGTACCAACTGGCCGGTTCTGGGCTTGCCGCCCGAGTGGTACAAGGGCTTCGAATTCCGTGCCCGACTGGTCCGTGAAGGGCGCACGGTGCTGCGCGAACTGGGCACCGAGTTGCCTGCCGAGATGCAGGTCAAGGTGTGGGACACCACCGCCGAAACCCGCTACCTGGTGTTGCCCGTCAGGCCCGCCGGGACTGAGAACTGGAGCGAAGAAGAGCTGCAGAAATGCGTCACCAAGGACGTGCTGATTGGCGTTGCCCTGCCCAGCGCAGGCTGAGTCGCACCCCCCACAAACTTCTTGGCTTCGAGGTATTCGATATGGACGGCTTTCACGATCTCGGCGGTTTCCAGGGCTTTGGCCCGGTGCCCCATCGCATCAACAGCCTGAGCTACCAGCCGGTGTTCAAGCAGGACTGGGAACACCTGGCCTACAGCCTGATGTTCATAGGCGTGGACCAGTTGAAAAAATTCAGCGTCGACGAAGTGCGCCACGCCGTGGAGCGCCTGGATGTGCGCCAGCACGTCGGCACCGAGTATTACGAACGCTACGTCATTGCCACCGCGACCTTGCTGGTGGAGACCGGGGTCATCACCCAGGCCGAGCTCGATGAGGCCCTGGGCAGCCCGTTCAAGTTGGCCAACCCGGCCCATTCCCAGGGCCGCCCGGCCATCACCGGGCGCGCACCCTTTGCCGTCGGCGACCGGGTGCGGGTCCGCGATGAATACGTGGCAGGGCACATTCGCATGCCAGCGTATGTACGGGGCAAGGAAGGGGTGATCCTGCACCGTACCCACGAACAGTGGCCGTTCCCCGACACCATCGGCCATGGCGACCTCAGCGCGGTGCCGCAACCGACCTACCACGTCGAGTTCAAGGTCACCGACCTGTGGGGTGACGCCGCCGACGATGGTCGGGTGGTGGTGGACCTGTTCGAAAGCTACCTGGACAAGGTTCAGGACGGGCACGCGGTGGTCCCATGAGCAACCACGCGCTGCCGATCCGCCTGCCGGTGACGGTGCTCTCGGGCTTCCTCGGCGCGGGCAAGACCACCGTGCTCAACCACATCCTGCGCAACCGCGCCGGGCTGCGGGTGGCGGTCATCGTCAACGACATGAGCGAGGTCAACATCGATGCCGACGAGGTGCAGCGCAGCGTGGCGCTGCACCGTGGCAGCGACGAACTGGTGGAAATGAGCAACGGCTGCATCTGCTGCACGTTGCGCGCCGACCTGCTGGAGCAGATCAGCCAGTTGGCGCGCCAGCAACGCTTCGATTATCTGCTGATCGAGTCCACGGGGATTTCCGAGCCGATGCCGGTGGCCGAGACCTTTGCCTTCCTCGACCCCCAGGGCTTCAGCCTGAGCGAGCTGGCGCGGCTCGACACCCTGGTCACGGTGGTGGACGGCAGTCGCTTCCAGGCGCTGCTGGCGTCCACCGAAATCCTGGCCGACGGGCAAAAGCCCCTGTGCGATCTGTTGATCGAGCAGGTGGAGTACGCCAACACCATTCTGGTCAGCCGCCTGGACCTGATCGGTGAGGAGGGTTTCCTGGCGCTGCGGGCGGTGTTGGCAGGCCTTAACCCGGGGGCGCAGATCCTGCCCATGGCCCACGGCGCCATTGACCTGTCCCAGGTCCTCGGCACCCGCCGCTTCGATTTGCCGAGCCTGGCCCAATCGCCGGGCTGGATGCGCCACCTGGAGGCGGTCGATGAGCCGCCCTCAGAGGCCGACAGCTACGGTATCGCCTCCTGGGTCTACCGCGAGCGTGCACCGTTTCATCCCCAGCGCCTGCTGGACTTTCTGCAACGGCCTTGGGCCAACGGGCGACTGCTGCGCAGCAAAGGCTATTTCTGGGTGGCCAGCCAGCATCTGCACATTGGCTTGCTGGCACAAAGTGCCGGGCAGTTTTTCTGGGAGTCGGTCGGCCGCTGGTGGGCCTTTATCGATCAGGCGCAGTGGCCCCAGGACGGGTATCGCCGGCAGGGGATCCAGGCCAAATGGCACGACATCGTTGGCGATTGCCGCCAGGAACTGGTGTTTATCGGCCAGGGCCTGGACCTGGAGCGCCTGCAGCGTGAACTCGACGCGTGCCTGTTGAGCACCGAGGAGATCCTCGCCGGCCCACAGGCCTGGTCCGGGTTGCCCGGGGCGGCCGCCTTCCAGCCGCCCCAGGTAGCGCCCTGAGCGGCTGCCCTGCGCTCAGGCGTTATGGACCCTTCACCGGTCACTGTGACCGGCCATCACAACTTCATGGATTCAGAGGTGCCGTATGTTGTTTTTCAGTGCAAGGCCCCGCCGGCTGTTGGCTGCTTTGGCCAACAGGCTGGAGCAACCCGACACCCTCGACACCGCCGAGGCGCCTTTGGCGTCCACCGAACCGCTGCTGCAGCGCATTCTGGGCAGTGTCGAGCGCCTGTTCAGCGAGCGTCGCGAGCTGCATAAACAGGTGCAGGAGTTGAGCCACGACGTGCAACAGTTCGCCCCGCGCATCGCCGAACGTGAGGCCCAGTGGCAGCGCCTGGAGGCCCGTTGGCAATTGGCCGCGCAGGGCGCCGGTGCGTTGTTCTGGGAACTGCAGCACGGCGCTAGCACGGCCCCGGATGCGGCCGCGCCGCTGTGGTGGTCGAACCCGGCACAGATGCCCGAGCAGTTCGGCCTCTGGGGCCAGCGCCTGCACCCCGACGACCGCCAGTGCTTCGTCGATGCCCTGGTCCGGCACCTGGCCGACCGCAGTGGCCGCACACCCTTTGCCCTGGAGGTGCGCATGGTGCTGGGCGAGGGTGACCACCGCTGGTGCAGTATCAGTGGCGAAACCCGTCGCGACGCCCAGGGCCAGCCGCTGGCCAGCGCCGGGGCCTTGCGCGATATTCATGAGCGACGCTTGCAGGACGATGAGCTGGCCCTGGCGGCCACCCGTTTCGAGGTGTCCCGGGAAATGCTCCACGACGGGCTTTGGGACATTGAAGTGGTCGCCGGCGACCCGGCCAATCCGCAGAACGCCATCTGGTGGTCGTCGCAGATGCGCCGTCTGCTGGGCCATGCCAATGCCGAAGAGTTCCCCAACACCCTGGATGCCTGGACCTCGCGCCTGCACCCCGAGGATCGCCAGCGGGCCATCGCTGCCTTTGTCGCCCATGTCGATGACCGCAGTGGCAAGACGCCCTTTGACGTGGACTATCGGCTGCGCCACAAGAACGGCGAGTACCGCTGGTTTCGCGGCCGTGGCCAGACCCGGCGCGCGGCCGATGGCTCGGCGCTGCGGGTGGTGGGCGCCATCACCGACATCCACGCGAGCCATGAGGAGGGCCAGTTGCGTGAAGCCCAGGAGCGCCAGCACCAGACCATGCAGGGCAACCTCACCAAGCTGACGCAGATCGTCGCCGCCATCCAGGGCATCGCCAACCAGACCAACCTGCTGGCGCTCAATGCGGCCATCGAGGCCGCTCGCGCCGGGGAGGCCGGGCGAGGGTTCGCCGTGGTCGCTGACGAAGTGCGTAAGTTGGCCACCCGCACCAGCCAGGCCACCCAGCAGGCGGCCGACATGATCGAAGGCTACTGATCATGTCTGCGCCCAGGGCGTGGTGCGGGTGGCCTGCGTGACCGAGGGTTATCTGGATTTGAGGATTTTCGGGTTGGAGTTGCCCCAGATGGTGTAGAGATCGGCCAGCAGGGCGCCGTTGATGGTCTCCAGCTCACCCTGGGTGATTTCTTCCTGGTCCTGCTTGCCGTACAGCACCACCTCATCACCGGCCTTCACCCCTTTGATGCCGCTGACATCGACCATCAGGGTGTTCATGGTGACCTTGCCGATCACCGGCGCCCGTTGCCCGAGGATCAGCACCGAGGCCTTGTTCGAGAAGGCGCGGCGGTAGCCGTCGGAGTAGCCGGCCGGCACGTTGGCGATCAGCGAATCCTTGCTCAGGGTGTAGGTGCGGTCATAGCTGATGGTGCTACCGGCCGGGTAGGCATTCACCGCGGCCACCCGCGACTTGAACTGCATGACTCGCTTGAACTCCTCGTGGCCGCCCACCGGATAGCCGTACAGCGCGGCGCCCGGGCGCACCATGTCGAGCCAGCCCTCGGGCACTTCCAGGGTGGTGAAGGTGTTGGCGCAGTGCAGGGTAAGGCGGCTGCGGTCGAGCTTGGCGTGCTCGATCAGCCACCCCGATTGCTGCTTGAATGTGGCCAGGCCCTTGAGCACGTCCTCACGTTCTTCGACCGGGAAGTGGGTCATGATCCCCACCAGGTTCAGGTGCTTGAGACGGGTCAGCTCTAGGGCCTGTTGTTGCCCCTCGGGGGTGCTCATTTCCAGGCCGTTGCGGCCCATGCCCGCTGAATTCAGTGCTAGGTGAATCGTCAGGCTGCGGCCTTCGCGAGAGGCCAGTGCGTCAAGCTCGCGGGCCACCTGCAGGTTGCCCACCAGTTCTTCGACGTTGTAGGGCAGGGCGCTGGCGACTTCCCCCAAGGTGGTGCTGCGCAGGCGCAACAGCCGGCCCTTGAAGCCTTTGTCCCGAGCGACGCGGGCTTCTTCGTTGCTGGTGATGCCGACACAAGTGATGCCCATCTTGATCGCCGAAGGGATCAGCAAGCCGATGCCATTGCCGTAGGCGTCGGCTTTCATCACCGCGCAGATCTGGCTCTTGCCCGCCAGGCGCTGTTGCAAGGTGGCGATATTGCTTTCAAAGGCCGCCTGATCGATTTCCAGCCAGGTGTTGTTTTGTTCCGGCAGGCTGTCGGCGCGGGTCTGCCCGGGCGCCAGGTCCAGCAAGGGGGCGGCATTGGCGGCCGGCATGATGGCCGTCATGGCCAGGGAAAGGGTCAACGCACTGAGCATGAAACGAGGCATAACGAGTCTTCCATTCTAGGGAGGGAGGAAGCCCCGTGCCGGGGATCAGGGCCGCGGCCAGATCCATCGGGCACCGAGCGAACAGCCGTGGAAGTCTCTGGCAAAACGCGGGGGTGTTTATGTGGTGCGAACGGCCGCTGGCAGCGGATGACGTTGTTCAGCGGTGGCAAACGACCGATTGCGCAACCGCTGCTGTCATCCCCAGGGCCTGCACAACAACAGGGCGTGAAACACCCCCCGCGCAGCCTGCCGACAGCCCCCGCCTGGCTGTTGGCCGCCGCGCTCGACGCCGGCCGGAGCGCGCCGTCAGTGCGCCTTGACGTGCCGGATGCGCATCAGAATCAGCACCAGGATGGCGATGGCCAGGGGCGCCATGGCCAGCATGGCCTCGCGGGGAGCGATGTCGACGCCCAGCAGGTGCACGCCCGAGTACACCAGCTTGAGCAGGTTCAGCAGGTAGTAGGTGATGGCGATGATCGACAGGCCCTCCACCGCGCGCTGAATCTTGATCTGGGCATCGGCGCGGCTGTTGAGGCTGTTGAGGATGTCCGAGTTCTGTTCTTCCATTTCCACTTGTACCCGAGCCTGCAGCAGGTCGCCCAGGTTGGCCACGTTTTTGGCCAGGTGTTCCAGGCGCTGTTCGGTGGCGGCGCAATAGCGGACGGTGGGCTTGAAGCGCCGCTCGATAAACACCCCCAGGCGTTGGCAATCGCCGACGTGGCTTTCGCGCAGTTCTCCCAGGCGCTCGAACACCAATTGCGCATAGGCCTGGGTGGCGCTGAAGCGGTGACGGGTCTTGGCGCCGCTGCTGACCACCTGTGCCGACAGGTTGGAAATGTCCGCCAGCAACCCTTTGGCGTTGCCACCGGCGGTGTCGGCATTGCGTTCCGACAGGCTCACCAGGGTCTGCTCGTAGCCCTCCAACTGCGCGCTCAGCGCCTTGGCCGTGGACAACGACAGCGAGGCCATCATCCGATAGGTCTCGATCTCCAACAGGCGGCGGATCATCCGGCCCTGGCGATAGGCGTTCAGCCGGCGATTGACGAAGAGCAAGCGGTTGCTGCCGTCTTGGTCCAGGCGAAAGTCGCTCCAGACCACCGCGTCACCGCCGCCCACGCACGAGCCGCAAGGGTCCTTGAAACCGTAGTGGGCGAGGTCCAAGTCTTCTTCACCGCGCACCACGATCTGCACACTGTTGATGATCTGCTGCCGATGGGCCTCAACGTGGCGGGCCAGGCACTCGGGCAGGGTGGCCCAGGCAAGGGGCTGGGCGCTGGCAGTGATCACCAGGGTCAGGGTGAAGAACTCACCATGGCGCTCCCATTTCAACGGATGGCCGTCGAGCTGGGTGATGCCTTGGGCGGCGTTTGGCTCGAAGGCGGCGCAGCAGGCCAGCAGCAGCGCGTTGCAGGCCTGCTCGCCGCCGAGGAAGGCCAGGTGAAACACATGGGCCGGCTCGTCGAAGTACAGCGACGGGCGGGCGTGGAGTTCGTTGTGCAGGGCGGTTCTTTGCGGGTGCATGCGGTCTGGGCCATGTTGGTCTTGTTGTTGGCGCTTGCGATCACTGCCTGCAGGCAGTGATGGGCTGTTGTTGCTGTGACAGGTCGATGCGCGGTCAAGTCACGTGCCGTGAGCCGGCGATTTTTCTCGGCGCGGGCTGTGCCTTGGTGCAGGGCCGGGTGAGCCTGGGTGAGCGGAAAAAAAACACCCCGCGGACGCTGGGCGTTCGCGGGGTGCGAGAGAGAGGCTTGGGTGGATCGCTGCGCCGCCGACCCAGGGCCGGCGGCGCAGTATCGGTGGCGTTAGAAGCGTCCGTTGACGCCCAGGCGGAAGGTGTCGCTGCGCTCGTCGGAGCCCAGGGCGGTCTTGTAGGAGACGCCCATCTGCCAGGTCGGGCCCAGGTTGAAGTCCACCCCTAGGTCGAGGTCGGCAAAGTTGCGGTCCAGCGGGTCGGGTTTGATCCGGTACAACTGGCCGGCATCGCCCTGGTCGGTGTAGCGCATCTTGAAGTCGCTGCTGCTGCTGAAGTTGTGCCCCCAGGCCAGGCCGACCCGTGGTGTCACGATCCCGATCGGGGTCATCAGGTCGTAGCCGGTGCGCACGCCGAGGAACGAGGTGTAGTTCTGTTGGCGCTGTTCTTCATAGGACAGGCCATACACCCCGCCGCCGCTTTCACGGTAGGCGTCCAGGCGCGTGAAGCTGGCGTTGAAGCGCGCGTAAGGCGTCAGCGAGATCGGGCCCTGGCGGTATTCATAGCTGCCGGTGAGCGAGGCGAACAACTGGTCGGCATCACGCGAACCCCGCGCCAGGTCACCGGCGGCGGCATCGCTGACGTAGCGGCGCGAGTCGAAGGAGATGCGGTTGTAGCCCAGCAAGCCGTCGACGAACACCTGGGGCGCCAGGTTCACGCTCAGGTAGGTGGCGATGGCGATGGCATTGCCTTCGCTGCGGGTGTCGTTGTCGCCGATGTCACTGCGGTCGTTGCCATAGCCGATACCGACACCGGCAATCGCCTTCGGCGACAGGCGATAGTCGACGCCGGCGCTCAAGCCCAGGGTGGTGAAGCTGTTGTCCCGGGCCCCACGGGCGTGGGTCGAACCGCTGTTGACGAAACCGTCGGTCCAGAACGCCACGGCTTCCTGTTGGCAACCTTCTGCGGCGCTGGCGGCCGCCTGGCGTTTCTCTTCGGCGGTTTTGTTGGCCGAGCCGTTCAGCTCGTTCTGCACGGCTTTGCCGATCTCCTGCAGCGGCACGTCCTTGCCGTCTTTGCTGATGCTGGCATTGAACGAGTTGCGGTCGCAGGACATCCGGTGCAACTGCTCCAGGCGCCGGTTGAAGTTATCAATCTGGGTGCTGGCAAAGCGTTCGGCAGCCCGCGACTGGGCGTTGAGCAAGCCGAGCACTTCCGCGTCCTTGGAAGGGTCGGGACGTGTCTGCACGGTGAAGGCAAAGGTGCCGTTGGCGCTGGCGCCGCTGTTGCTGCGCAGGGTGAAGGTGACGACCGCGGTGCCGGCGAAGGCGGCCGCAGGTACAAAGCGCAGTGAGTACGGCCCGACCATGGTCGCGGTACCGGCCGATGCCGGGCTCACCGACACCAGCAGCGCGTCGATGAAGGGGCCACCGGTGGCGCCTTGGGTCAGGTCAACCGTGGTGGCCTGCCCGGCCACGATGATCTGGCTGGAGGCCGGCACGGTGATCGGTACGGCGGCGATGGTGATCGAGTAAGGCTGGCTGCCGGTCGCACCGTTGGCGTCGGTGACGGTCACGGTCAGGTTGCTGGTGCCGTCGGTGGTCGGGGTGCCGCTGATCACACCGGTTGAGGTGTTGAGGCTCAGGCCGGTCGGCAGGCTGCCGCTGGTGATGGCGTAGGTGTAAGGCGCGCTGCCGCCGGTGGCGCTGAGGGTGGCGCTGTAGGCGCTACCGGAGGTGCCGGCGCCCAGGGTGGCCGGGGCCACGCTCAGGGTTGGAGCGCTGACGGTCAGGCTGACCGTGGCAGGGCTGGACGTGCCGCTGGCATTGGTGGCGGTGTAGGTAAAGCTGTCCGCCCCGGAGTAACCGGCGGTTGGCGTGTAAGTGATGCTGGTGCTGCTGGCCGTGGCGCTGCCATGGCTAGGTGCACTGCTGACCGCGACGCTGGTGGCGGCGCCACCGCTGAGGTTCAGGGTGATCGGGTTGGCGCTGCTGTTGGCGGCGACCGTAGTACTGACCGCACCAGCAACGGGTGGGTTACTGCTGACGGTTACGCTATAGGCCCGAGATCCCGTTGTGCTGCTGGCGTCTGTGGCGGTGACAGTGAAGTTGTAGGTGCCGGCGCTGGTCGGTGTGCCGCTGAGGATGCCGCCTGTGCTCAACGTTGCGCCAGTGGGCAAGGTGCCGCTGGTGATCGTGAAGGTATAGGGCGCAGTGCCGCCGCTGGCACTGAGGGTGTTACTGAAGGCCGTGCCCACCGTGAGGTTACTTAGGGTGGTAGGGCTGACGATGATGGTTGCTGCGGCGACGGTTCCACTGTAGCTGCGCGAGCTTGTCACGCTGTTGTCGTCGGTGGCGGTCACGGTGAAATTGTAGGCGCCGGGGTTGGTGGGGGTGCCGCTGATCACACCGGTCGAGGTGTTAAGGCTCAAACCGGCCGGCAGGCTGCCGGAGGTGATGGCGTAGCTGTAGGGCGCGGTACCGCCGGTGGCACTGATGGTCTGGCTGTAAGCGCTGCCGGCGATGAACGCGGACAAGACGCTCGGGCTGATGCTGATGGTCGGTGCAGACACGGTGATGGAGATGGTGGCCGGGCTGGAGGTGCCGCTGCCGTTGCTGGCGGTGTAGGTAAAACTGTCCGCCCCGGAATAGCCGGCGGTTGGTGTGTAAGTGATGCTAGTGCCGCTGGCGGTGGCGCTGCCATGGCTGGCTGCGCTGCTGACCGCGACGCTGGTGGCGGCGCCGCCGCTGAGGTTCAAGGTGATCGGGTTGGCGCTGCTGTTGGCGGCGACTGTGACACTGACGGCACCGGCGACGGGCGGGATGCCGCTGATGATAACGCTATAGGCGCGTGCTCCCGTCGCGCTGTTGGCATCGGTGGCTCTCACGGTGAAGTTGAAGGTGCCGGAGGCTGTCGGTATGCCGCTCAGCGTACCGGTCGATGTGTTCAGGCTCAGGCCGGCCGGCAGGCTGCCGGCGCTGATGGCGTAGGTGTAGGGCGCGGTACCGCCGGTGGCGCTAATGGTTTGGCTGTAGGCGCTGTTCACCGTGCTGTTGGGTACGTTTGTTGGGGTGATGGCCAGCGTCGGGGCGCTGACGGTCACCGTCACGGTGGCCGAGTTGGAGGTACCGCTGGCGTTGGTGGCGGTGTAGGTAAAGCTGTCTTGCCCGGAATAGCCCGCGGTCGGGGTGTAAGTGATGCTGTTGCCGCTGGCAGTGGCGGTGCCATGGCTGGCTGCGCTGGTCACAGCGACGCTGGTAGAGGCGCCGCCGCTGAGGCTCAGGGTGATCGGGTTATTGCTGCTGTTGGCGGCGACGATGGCATTGACGTTACCGGCGATGGGCGGTGCGACGTTGATGAGAACGCTATAGGCGCGCGCTCCTGTTGCGCTGTTGGCATCGGTGGCTTGCACCGTGAAGTTGAAGGTACCGGAGGCTGTCGGTGTGCCGCTCAGGGTGCCGGTCGATGTGTTCAGGCTCAGGCCGGCCGGCAGGCTGCCGGCGCTGATGGCGTAGGTGTAGGGCGCGGTGCCGCCGGTGGCGCTGATGGTTTGGCTGTAGGCGGTGCTCACCGTGCCGTTGGGTACGGTTGTTGGGGTGATGGCCAGCGTCGGGGCGCTGACGGTCACCGTCACGGTGGCCGGGCTGGAGGTGCCGCTGGCGTTGGTGGCGGTGTAGGTGAATGTGTCTTGCCCGGAATACCCGGCGGTTGGCGTGTAGGTGATGCTGGTGCCGCTGGCGGTGGCGGTGCCATGGCTGGCTGCACTGGCCACGGCGACACTGTTGGCGGCGCCGCCGCTGAGGCTCAGGGTGATCGGGTTGGCGCTGCTGTTGGCGGCAACCGTAGCGCTGACCGGGCCGACGGTGGGCGCTGGCACGGCATAGGTGTAGGCGTTGGTCCGTGTTGCGCTACCGCCGGGGGTGGTCACCGACACGTTCACGATACCTGCGGCATGGGCCGGGGTGGTGGCAGTAATGCTGGTGGCGCTGTTGATGGTGTAGCCGGTGGCTGCCGTTCCGCCAAAGCTGACGGCCGTTGCGCCGGTCAGGTTGGTGCCGGTCAGGGTGACCGAAGTGCCGCCTGCGGTGGTGCCGGTGGCGGGGGCGACTGCCGTCAGGGTGGGTACGGCGGAGCCGGTGACCACCAGGGTGTAGGTGGCAACGCCGGCTTGGTTCAAGCCGTCATTGAGGGAAATACTGAAGGTGTAGGTACCCGCCGTGGTCGGCGTACCATGCAGTGTCGTCGTGGCGCTGCCCGGGGAGGCGTCTAGGGTCAAGCCTGCTGGCAGGCAGGGGGTGATGCCGTCGTAGTCAGGGTCATCAATGTTACATTCCGCCCACTGATCCAGAGGCATTGCGCCACCGCTCGAGGTGATGGTGATGCTCATCGACTGGCCGACCGCGACGGATGGCAGAGTACTGCCTGAGGCCGGACTGGTGATCGTCGGAGCCGCTAGGGCCTGGCTGGCCAGGGGCAAGGTGAGAAACAGCAGGCAGACGGCGGCCAGTCTGCGTGCCAGCCGGGCACCACGGGTGGTGAGCATTGTTATCATTTTGAGGCTTCCTGCCGTACGACCCGTCTTGGGTTCGTGTCCAGCTTTAGTGTCGATGATTGGCTGATGGACACAGACAGGAGGCACGCAGAACTGCGGCTTGCTGTGAGAAATCATATTGCCATCACAGAAGGTAGAAAGTTATAGGTCAAGAATCAATTTCAAAGCGTGTCGTTCGTCGAATAAATAATTGGTGGGGGTGGGCTACTCCGGATTGGAGCGGGCGGCCGCTGCATCTGTAAATAGAGCCCGTTGTCAGGGCCGGGCTGAAAGCCGAGCCGCTGATACAGCCGCAGGGCCGGGCTGCCGTGTTCGACGCTGAG
>NZ_JALQCW010000023.1 GCF_023241715.1 Pseudomonas morbosilactucae | reverse complement strand
CCTGTACAGGGTGGCCTTTTTTTAACGGCTGCTTATTAACTTCGGTTATTTAACAAACGTTGTTTAATACCGCGTTAGTGGCTGTTTGGGAGTGGCTGAATTAACAGAAGCGATCGATAACCCGAACTTCCGACTTGTTCTGCAGTGCTTGCCATTCAGTTTTCAGGGTTTCCAGGACCTGTCCAATGAAGTCTTTGTCCGCTGCAGCCTTCTTGCCGACATAACCCTGGCCGCGACGGTACATCTTCAGTCGGGCCGCCAGGTCTTGCTGGCTTTCGTCGAACTCTTGTTCATGGGCGTGGGGCGACAGGCAGTCGATGTGCACCTGACCTGACTTGGCTATCCACAGAATATGGCTGTCCAGGCTGTCTTTCTGCTTAGCAAAGAGGTGAGCCAGTTCATCAATAGTGGGTTGGTTGTTCAGATTCATTTTATAAGCCCCTTGACCATTTATCGATCTGTCTAGTTGAGTCGTTAATTCATGCTGCTACATCGGTAAGTTGGACCCTGATACCGGAAACAGGGCGACAGAGGGTGTCTGTCGGATACAGATAAGGCCCAGAGCCTGATGCGTGTAGTTGCATTGATTAACTGCTACGCGATGCGCGTCACAACGAGGAGAAGCAGCGTAAACCTGGATGAAGCTGCCGATATTCCCGCCATCGGCCACAAGCATCTTGAAGAGTTTTCGCCAGCTTCCCGTCCTTGTACTGGACGATCTTGCCAGGTCAGTTTCATCAATCTGCCTTGTGGGCAGTACACATCCGGGTCACAGCTCGGCGGTCAGACGAGCTTGCTCATAACACCTTTGCTTGTGTCCCCCGATCGGGGAGACGTCTGCATCATGCAAGGGTGAAAACCTGCCGTCAACGGTTTTGTAGTGAAAATTTTCAGGCACTACATATTGTCTGACAAAACCTCCGGCGCTATCAGTTGAACGCCCGTTGCCGGGCAATCACGGGTAGAATCGGCGCCTTGAAACAGCTCCTTGAGGTTGCAGCGGTGGATTTACAGCAGGGCTTCGTCCTGACCCGGCACTGGCGTGATACGCCGGCAGGCACGCAAGTCGAATTCTGGCTGGCCACCGATCAGGGGCCGCGGCAGATCCGCTTGCCGCTGCAGACGTCCGTGGCCTTTGTTCCGGCCGAACAGCGCGAACACGCGACCCGTTTGCTTGCCGATGACCCGGACGCCGAACTTCGCCCCCTGGAACTCTGCGACTTCCAGCACCGCCCGGTGCTGGGCCTCTATTGCCCGCAACACAATCAATTGATTCGCCTGGACAAGACCCTGCGCCGCGCCGGTGTCGAGGTGCTCGAAGGCGATGTGCGGCCGCCGGAACGTTACTTGATGGAGCGCTTCATCACCGCGCCGGTGTGGTTTGGCGGCCAGGCGGATGAACACGGTCTGTTGCTCGAAGGGCAGATGAAGCCGGCGCCGGACTACCGGCCGAGCCTGAAGCTGGTGTCTCTGGACATTGAAACCAGCGAGCGCGGCGAGTTGTATTCCATTGCCTTGGAAGGCTGTGGCCAGCGCCAGGTGTACATGCTCGGGCGTGCCCGGGAAGACGACACACCGGTGGATTTCGACCTGGAATTCTGCACCTCCCGCGAGCAATTGCTGGAGCGCCTCAACCAGTGGATGGCGCGCCACGACCCCGACGCCATCATTGGCTGGAACCTGGTGCAGTTCGATTTGCGCGTGCTCCACGAACACGCCCGGCGCCTGGCGGTGCCGCTGTTGCTGGGGCGTGGCGGTGAGGAGATGCAGTGGCGCGAACACGGCAGCCGCACGCACTTTTTTGCCGCGGCGGCGGGGCGCTTGATCATCGACGGCATCGAGGCCCTGCGCTCGGCGACCTGGAGCTTTCCGTCCTTCAGCCTGGAAAACGTCGCCCAGACCCTGCTCGGCGAGGGCAAGGCGATCGACAACCCCTACCAGCGCATGGACGAAATCAACCGCATGTTCGCCGAGGACAAGCCGGCCTTGGCCCGCTACAACCTCAAGGACTGCGAATTGGTGACGCGGATCTTCGCCAAGACCCAATTGCTGACCTTCCTTCTGGAGCGGGCCACGGTCACCGGCCTGCCTGCCGATCGCAATGGCGGTTCAGTGGCGGCCTTCACCCACCTGTACATGCCGCTGATGCACCGCCTGGGTTTTGTCGCGCCGAACCTCGGTGAGCTGCCGCCCCAGGCCAGCCCGGGCGGTTTTGTCATGGACTCGCGCCCGGGGCTCTATGAGTCGGTGCTGGTGCTGGACTACAAGAGCCTGTACCCCTCGATCATCCGCAGTTTCCTCATCGACCCGGTGGGGCTGGTGGAAGGCTTGCGCCACCCGGCCGACAGCGACTCGGTGCCGGGCTTTCGCGGTGCGCGTTTCTCGCGTCTGCGGCATTGCCTGCCGGCCATCGTCAGCCGGGTGGCCGAAGGGCGCGAGCAGGCCAAGCGCGACGGTAACCAGCCGCTGTCCCAGGCCCTGAAAATCATCATGAACGCCTTCTACGGGGTGCTGGGTTCCAGCGGCTGCCGCTTCTTCGATCCACGCCTGGCCTCGTCCATCACCCTGCGCGGCCACGAAATCATGGGCCGTACTCGGCAGTTGATCGAAGCTCAGGGGCACCAGGTGATTTACGGCGACACCGACTCCACCTTTGTCTGGCTGGGCGGCCTGCACAGCGAAGAGGACGCGAGCCGCATCGGCCGTGCCCTGGTGGAGCAGGTCAACCTGTGGTGGCGTGAGCACCTGCGGGATGAATACGGCCTGGAGAGCGCCCTGGAGCTGCAGTTCGAAACCCACTACAGCCGCTTTTTGATGCCGACCATTCGCGGCGCCGAGGAGGGCAGCAAGAAGCGTTACGCCGGGCTGGTGGCCCGTCCCGACGGCAGCCATGAAATGGTCTACAAAGGCCTGGAAACCGTGCGCACCGACTGGTCGCCCCTGGCCCGGCAGTTCCAGCAGGAGCTGTACCAGCGGATCTTCCATCGCCAGCCCTATCAGGACTACGTGCGCGACTATGTGCACCGCACCTTGAGCGGTGAGTTCGATGAGCGCCTGATCTACCGCAAGCGCCTGCGCCGCCCCCTGGACGACTACGAACGCAATGTACCGCCCCATGTGCGTGCCGCGCGGCTGGCCGACGAGTACAACCAGCGCCACGGTCGGCCCCGGCAATACCAGAACGGTGGTTGGATCAACTACGTGATCACCCTGGCCGGCCCCGAGCCTTTGGAAGTGCGCAGCGCTGCCATCGACTACGACCACTACGTGACCCGGCAATTGCAGCCGGTGGCCGATGCCATCCTGCCGTTTGTGCAGGACGACTTCAGCACCTTGATTGGCGGCCAGATGGGCTTGTTCTAGGGCGCCAGCGGTACGCCGACTTCAGGGTGCAGCGACACCCTCGAGCCTCAATCCACCACGAACAGCCGCGCCCCGACCTCGGTGAACGAGCGGTGCGGCTCGGCGTTGTCTGCCACCTGGTAACTCATGCCGGGCTTGAGCACGAATTGCCGGCCGTCTTCCAGTTCGGTGTGCAATTCGCCTTCCAGGCACAGCAGGATATGCCCCTTGGAGCACCAGTGATCGGCCAGGTAGCCCGCGCTGTACTCCACCATGCGCACGCGAATGCCGGCGAAGTTCTGGGTCCGCCAGTAGGCGGTCCCGGTGATGCCGCTGTGCTTGGTGGCTTCGATCTGCGACCAGTCGGTGGTGCCAAAGGGGATGCCGGTAATGTCCATGAAAACTCGCAACGTCAGGAGAGGGGGATAGAGCGCGGCTCAGTCATCCACCGCTTCGCAAAGGCCCTTGGCGCCGTGCTTGCCGGTGTAGGTGACTTTGACCGAATCGTCGTCGGCGACGCTGATCGACAGGGTGATGTCATTGCCCTTGGCCTCGAAGCGATGCTCGTCCAGCGAGCGGGTCTTGGCTTCCTGGCCATTGATCAGCACCGGGCCGCCCGGGTCCGCGCTGACCGCGATATTGCCCGGGCAGTCGACGTTGAACAATGGGATATCGGCGGCCTGGGCGATGCCGCACAGGGGCAGGAGGACGAGCAGAGGCAGGAGGGCTTTCATCGGTGTGTTCCTTGTGCGGGCAGGGGGTGCCTTGCGCCGGCCCGTGCCAGCGCTGTCCACAGCTTAGTTCGCGTTTGGGCGCCGCGACCGGTCTTCAAGGCCTGCGGTATGGCGCCGCTTCAATCGCCGCCGCCACCCCCGCATCCCCCGCCGCCACAGCCGCTGCTATCGCCACCGCTGTCGCTGCTGCCGAAGTCGCCGTCGGCTCGGGAACTGTCGCTGTCGAAGCTTGCGCCGCCGTCCGAACTGTCGCTGTACAACTCGCTGCCGCAATGCACCACGGTGCTGCCGGTGTGGCTATCGCCGATTTGGCGTGGCACCTGGCAGTCGGCGACGTAGAAGAAACCCTTGGCGATTTTCAGCTTGGCGTCCAGGGCGAACAGCAGGGGCAGGCGGCTGGGATTGGCCGGGTTGATGTTCTCTTCATGGCAGGCGTGCCACCAGACCCGGCGCAGGCCGATGTCGCTCTGCTTCTTGGCGTTCTGCCCGAGCACGGCGGCCGGGGTGTGGTGGAGGAACTGGCCGAAGGCCTTGCGGCAGAATTCGTCGTAGTCCCGGGTGTGCAGGATGAACTCATGCCACAGGTCGTCCGCCACCTGGGAGGGCATCGACACGTAGCGCTGGCCGCTTTTCAGGTACGCGAGGAAGAACTGCCGCAGCCCCTGGGCCACCAGTTGGCAGTCCTTGAGGTTCAGGTGCGGGTGCTGGGCCCGCAGCGGTTCGAACAGCCGGGGCGGCAGGACGAATTCGCGGATATGGGCTTCGCGACGCAGGGCGGTGAGGGCGCGCAGGCGGCGCCAGAGAATGACCGCAAGGGCCAGGCCCAGTACTCCGGGAACGATGAACAGCATGAGACGGCCCTGTCTGAGAAAAAAGTGCGTCGAGACAGTGGCTCAAGCGTGAGCAATATTCAAGCGTCGGGTGGGGCCGACCACCGGATCTGTCCGCATGGGAAGGGTGGAAAAAAATCCTGCAGAGTCGTTTGACGCTTCTATCCTGTGAGCATTAACAGCGCGGCAGGAGCGGCGCTGGGCAAGGATTCCACACCACAAGGACGTTTCAGCATGAACCTCAAGCCAACCCCCATCACCTGGGCGATTGCCCTTGCCGGTCTGTCATGCCTGGGCACTGCCCAGGCCGATCAGGGCAGCGATACCGTGGCCCGCCTCCACCAGCTGTACAATGACACGCGCCAGGACTGTGGCGGCCCGTCGAAGCCGGCGTTCCTCTGTTCCGGGGTGCTGTTCCGCGCCACCTGGCCCTCGACCGATTACCAGTTCTACAGCGTCAGCCCGAAAAGCCAGGCCAGTGGCGGGGTGTCTGCCTCTTACCTGCGCAAGGACTCGAAGTTCCGCAAGCTGGCGTACGGGCTGCAGAGCGGCTTTATCTTCGACACCATTTTCGGCAACCCCAAGGACCATCAGGATTATGCGGTGCTGTGCTCGTTCCCCATCGATGCCGCCACCGACGATCGCCAGCAGCAAGGCTGTACCGACTCCCGGCGCACCCCGGGCAGTGTGGAAAAATATTGCCACGAGATCGGTGTGACCACGGCCGAGCAGTGGGGCGCCAACTATCGGCAGAACGGCGGTGACCATTCGCGCCAGTGTTCCTTTGACGTGCGGGACGAACGCAACAGCGCAGCGGGGCCGGCGTTCTACCAGAGCATCCGCTCCATGGCGCAGATCTCTGCCGAATCCTTCACCACCCAGAACGAACTGCGCCTGGCCAAGTGGGAAGAAAATCCGCCGAAATCGCCCTCGATCCTCGCCTTGTTCTACGCCGAGGACCCTGGCCTGGAAGGGGCCCGCCTGAACCAGATCCAGTGGTACAAGGCGGTGCAGCAGTACTTGCCGGTGATCAATATGAAGTTGCCGCAGACGCCGCAGCAGGACGCCAGTTTTGCCTACGACAGCAAGAAGCAGGTGATCTACCCCATCACCGAAAAGAACAGCTGCGAGCGCTACGTGCAGAGTGCGACCTGGGTCGACCGGCATGACCCGGGCTTTGGGCGCAATGTCATGACCCTGGAAGTGACGCCCACTGACTGTGGGCGCAACATCAAGGACAACCAGACCAACAACTTCTTCAATGAATTGGCGGTCGACCATTACCTGGATGCCCAATGGAAGAACAACCCGGACAACCGCGACAGCACCGTGGGCAGCATGCGCCGGCAGTTGGTCTGCCACTTCAACATTGCCCGCAACAAGCCCCAGTGGAACCTTGAACCGTCGCGGCCTTACACCTCCAACGAAGACTCCATCGCCAAAGGCTGCAACAACATCTAGGCCTTGAGACGGCTATCGCCGGCAAGCCGGCTCCTACAACAGCGCACGCCACACCCCGCGGCTACCTGCAGGAGCTGGCTTGCCAGCGATAAGCCCCCGCCTCAATTGCGATCAATATCCACGTTCTTGGTCTCACGCAGGCAGATCATCCCCACGATCAGGCTGACCCCGGTGATCACCACCGGGTACCACAGGCCGTAGAAAATATCCCCGGTGTACACCACCAAGGCAAAAGACACGGTCGGCAGGAAACCGCCAAACCAGCCGTTGCCGATGTGGTAGGGCAGGGACATCGAGGTGTAGCGGATGCGTGTCGGAAACAGCTCCACCATCAACGCTGCCAGTGGCCCGTAACACATGGCGGCAATCAGGATCAGGGCGACGATCAGGACCACCACCATGGTTTTGTTGACGTTCTGCGCGTCCGCCGATTGCGGGTAGCCCGCCAGGGTCACGGCGCCACGCAGGGCGGCCTCGTCGAAGCCATCGAGTTGCACATCGCCCACGGTCACCTGCACCGCGCTGCCGGCGGGTGCGGCCTTGCTGCTGTAGGGCAGGCCCTGTTTCACCAGGAAGGTCTTGACCTTGTCGCAGGGGCTGTCGAAACGCGCCTTGCCCACCGGGTCGAACTGGAAGGTGCAGGTGGCCGGGTCGGCGATCACGGTGATCGGGGCCTGGCGGCTGGCCTGGTCGATGGCCGGGTTGGCGTAGTGGGCCAGGGCCTTGAAGATCGGGAAGTACAGCAGCGTCGCCAGCAGCAGGCCGAGCATCAGCACCGGCTTGCGCCCGACCTTGTCCGAGAGCCAGCCGAACAGAATGAACAGCGGCGCGCCGATCACCACGCTGATGATCAGCAGGCTGTTGGCCAGGGCCGGGTCCATCTTGAGGAACTGGGTGAGGAAGAACAGCACATAGAACTGCGCCGCGTAGAAGGTCACCGCTTGCCCGGCGTTGATGCTGAACAGGGCGATCAGCACCACCTTGAGGTTTTCCCATTTGCCGAAGGACTCGCGGATCGGCGCCTTGCTGGTCTTGCCTTCCTCTTTCATTTTCAGGAAGGCCGGCGACTCGTGCAGGCTCATGCGGATCCAGGTGGAAATACCCAGCAGGACGATGGACAACAGGAACGGCAGGCGCCAGCCCCAGACGTCGAACTGATCGCCGGTGAAGTAGCGGCACGCCAGCACCACCAGCAGCGAGAGCAGCAGCCCCAGTGTGGCGGTGGACTGGATCCAGCTGGTGTGAAAGCCGCGCTTGCCCATGGGCGCGTGTTCCGCCACGTAGGTGGCGGCGCCGCCGTATTCACCGCCCAGGGCCAGGCCCTGGAGCATGCGCAGCACCACCAGGATGATCGGTGCGGCGATGCCGATGCTGGCGTAGTTGGGCAACAGGCCCACGGCAAAAGTGGCCAGGCCCATCAGCACGATGGTCACCAGGAAGGTGTACTTGCGCCCGATCATGTCCCCCAGGCGGCCGAACACCAGGGCGCCGAAAGGGCGCACCACAAAACCGGCGGCGAAGGCCATCAAGGCGAAGATAAAGGCCGTGGTGTCGTTGACCCCGGCGAAGAACTGCTTGCTGATCACCGCCGCAAGGGCGCCGTAGAGGAAAAAGTCATACCACTCGAACACCGTCCCGAGGGACGAAGCGAAGATGACTTTCTGACTGTCCTTGCCGGCGGTGCCGGCCAGTGACGGGTTCAGGGGCTGGGCGTGTTCTGACATAGGGGGCTTCCTTACAGTGATTATTGTTGTTGTTCCACTGCCGACACCGTCACCGGCGCCGTTGTTGCATATCCACCGCTCACGCGGGATGAATCCTCGTTTTCGTCCTCTTTGGGTGCGGGCTTGCCAGTGATGGCGCTCTTATGGCCGCCATCGCCGGCAAGCCGGCTCCTACAAAAAACCGCGCCAGCAAGGAGGCTTACACCGTGGTTGCCGGCTCCTTGCTCTGCACCGTGCTCCTGGGTTCGCTGGCCAGGATCATCTGGGCGGCTTTCTCGGCGATCATCAGGGTCGGCGAGCAGGTGTTGCCAGAGGTGATGCGCGGCATGATCGAGGCGTCGGCGACGCGCAGCCCCGGAATGCCGTGGACCCGCAGTTGAGCATCCACCACGGCCTCGGCGTCTTGCCCCATGCGGCACGTGCCCACCGGATGGAAAATGGTAGTCCCGATGCGTGCGGCCGCTTCATGCAGTTGTTCCTCGCTGCGCAATTCGTCGCCGGGCAGGTACTCCTTGGGCTTGAAACGTTGCAGGGCCGGTGCGGCAACAATGCGCCGGGTCAGGCGGATGGCGTCGGCAGCGACCCGCAGGTCCTCGGGGTGGCTCAGGTAGTTGGGCTGGATCAGCGGCGGCGCGGTGGGGTCCAGGGAGCGGATGTCCACCCGGCCGCGGCTCTGCGGGCGCAGGTCGCAGACCGACGCGGTAAACGCCGGGAAGCTGTGCAACGGCTCGCCGAAGCGCTCCAGGGACAGGGGTTGCACGTGGTATTCGAGGTTGGCCGAGGTCTGTTCCGGGCCGGACCGGGCGAACGCCCCCAACTGGCTGGGGGCCATGGACAGCGGGCCGCTGCGGTCATACAGGTAGCGCAGGCCCATGCCCATCTTGCCCCACAGGCTGCCGGCGATCTGGTTCAGGGTGCGGGCATTTTCCAGTTGGTAGATCAGGCGCAATTGCAGGTGGTCCTGAAGGTTGCCGCCGACCCCCGGCAACTCATGGGCCACGCCGATGCCCAGACGATTGAGCAAGGGCGCGGGGCCGATGCCGGAGCGTTGGAGAATGCCGGGCGAGCCGACCGAACCGGCGCAGAGGATGATTTCCCGCCGTGCCTTGAAGCTCTGCTGGCGGCCTTGATGCAGGGCGTTGACCGCACTGGCGCGGCCGTCTTCCAGCAGCACTCGTTGCACCTCGACGTCGGTCAACACGGTGAGGTTGGCGCGCTCGCGGATCGGCTTGAGAAAGGCCTTGGCGGCGTTCCAGCGCACGCCGCTTTTCTGGTTGACCTGGAAGTAGCCGCAGCCCTCGTTGTCGCCGCCGTTGAAGTCATCGATCTGGGCGATGCCGCTCTGTTCGGCGGCGTTGCGGAAGGCGTCGAGAATGGGCCAGGACAGGCGCTGGCGTTCCACCCGCCATTCCCCGGCGGCGCCGTGCAGGGGGCTGGCACCGGCAAAGTGATTTTCGCTTTTCTTGAACAGCGGCAATACGTCTTGCCAGCTCCAACCCGGGTTGCCCTGGTCGGCCCAGCCGTCATAGTCGCCGGCCTGGCCGCGCATGTAGATCATGCCGTTGATGGAGGAGCAGCCGCCCAGCACCTTGCCCCGCGGGTAGCTCAGGCTGCGCCCTTGCAGGCCGGGTTCGGCTTCGGTCTTGAAGCACCAGTCGGTCCTGGGGTTGCCGATGCAGAACAGGTAGCCGACGGGAATGTGGATCCAGGGGTAGTTGTCGCGGCCACCGGCTTCCAGCAGCAGCACCCGGTGTGCGGGGTTGGCGGACAGCCGATTGGCCAGCAGGCAGCCAGCGGGGCCGGCGCCCACCACGATGTAGTCGTAGGGTTCCAGGACAGGGAGCATCCATGACCTCCTCATTGTTGTTCTTGTTGCGGTTCATCCTAGTTGTTAGCTTTCGTTAAAAAAATGTTAGTTTTTACGCAGCAGCTGTGCGTTTTTAAACAGCGCTCGATTTCCCCCAGGACGGCTCCTCTGGTGCTTTCCCCCTGGCAAAAGGAACAGGCATGTTCGACTGGAACGATGTGCGGTTTTTTCTCGAGTTGCAGCGCAGCGGCCGCCTGCTCACTGCGGCGCAGCGGCTCAAGACCACCCACACCACGGTGGCCCGGCACATCGAAGCCATCGAAAAGAGCCTGGGCACCGCGCTGTTTGTCCAGCACGCCCAGGGCTATGAGTTGACCCCGGCCGGCGAGGCGTTGCTCAAGCACGCCGAGGCCATGGAAAACGTCGCCTTGCTGGCCCAGGAAGAAATCACCCAGTCCAGTGCCCCCCTGGGCAAGATCCGCGTGGGGGTCACCGAGGGGCTGGGGGTGAGGTTTCTCGCCGCGCGTTTTCACGGCCTGTTCCAGCGTTACCCGGGGCTGGAGGTGGAACTGGTGGCGGTACCGCGCTTTGTCAGCATCCTCAACCGCGAGGCGGAAATCAGCATCCACCTGGAACGCCCGGCGGCGGACATGCTGGTGACGCGCAAACTCTCCGACTACTCCCTGGCGCTCTACGCCAGCCCGGCCTATCTGGATCGCGCGCCGCCCTTGCACAGCCGCGAGGACCTGGGGCGGCATCACTGGATCGGCTACGTCGATGACCTGCTGTTCAGCCCGGAGCTGATGTTCCTCAACAGCTTCTGCCGCAACCCCCAGGTGGTGTTTCGCAGCACCAGCGTGATTGCCCAGCAAGAGGCGGCGCGCTCCGGCCTAGGCATCGCCGTGCTGCCGTGCTACATGGCGGCCGATGACCCCGGGCTGGTGCCCTTGCTGCCGACTGAAAGTATCCAGCGCGCCTACTGGATCAGTACCCGTCGCGAGCTGCACAAGTCGGTGCGCTTGCGCGTGGTGTGGGATTACCTGGTGGCCCTCTGCGAGGCGGAGCAAGCCCTGTTGCTGGGTGCCCGGCCCCCGGCAGTGGAAGACTCAAACGCCGCTGGATAGACGGCGCCAGAGCCTGTTTAATGGCGCCCCTGATGTTTCCCGGCTGTTGCTAAAAGGACTGGCTTGGCCCCATGAAAAAACGCACCTCCATCCTCTGGTCCCTGGCCGCCGTGTTCCTGGCTTATCAGGCCTACTACGGCTTTTACTACGGCAAAGAGTATGAAGAAAAACGCTACAGCCCCAATCACGCCTTCTACTACCAGAAGTACCGGCTGTTCAGCCTGCGGGCCCTGATCCCGGAGATGGGCACGCCCGGCAATGGCGATGGCTCGCGGTACTCCATCGGCGGCTACCTGCGGGTATTCAAGGCCGACGGCACCCTGCAAGGCGAAAGCTATGACCGCTGCATTTCGGTGATGGAAATCACCTGGGCTGACGATGCGGTGATTGGCTTCGCCTGCACTGATCACTTGATTCCATTGTCCGGCAAGTCCGGTTAGGGCCAGGAGCAGTGAGCCAGGAACAGCACATCCAGCAGCGTGCATTGCAGCTGCCCGACGACGCTCTGGGCGCCTTCTGCCTGTTGGCGGCCGAGCGTTTACAGCCCATCTATCAACGCTTTACCGAGGCGTTCGCCATGCCTCAGGAGCCCTTGCCAGTGCTGCTTGAACAGCTGTTCCAGCACCTGTGCGCCGGCATCCCGGTGACGCAAGCGGCATTCAGCGCCCGGGCCGAAGCCCTGATTCCGGACACCGAAGACTTCTCCGACATCCGGGCCGACCAGGCCCAGTGCGCGGCCATCTGTAGCGCCTACTGCGTGGATTTTCTCGCCACGGGTGACCGGAACTGGGCGGGCCATGCCCTGGACAAGGTGCTTGAGGCCCTGGACATTTACGGCTACGAAGGCGGCCCGGCGGACGCAGCCCTGGCCCGGGAACTGGCCTGGCAGCTGGCCCTGCTGCAACGTCTCGAACATCCCCCCTTCAGCCCGCGCCTGTTGGCCGACCTGCGTGCCGAAAACGCCCGCTACGCGCTGCCCAGCGTGCCGGAACCCGGCAGCGCCTGACGATGCCCGACGCTGTAGACAAGGAGTCACCCATGCCACCCGCACACCCCGACAGCCTCGCCGAGGAACTCAGCGTCGCCCTGGCCGCCCTGGATCTGGGCAGCGCCCAAGTGACGCACAAGCCCCAGGTGCTGGCGGCCATCGCCCGGACGTTCGTGAACGGTCATCCCCGTGCCTGGTGGCTAGGTTTGCGGGGCCCCGTCAGGGCGCAATCCTTTGCCGATGACAGCGGGTACCGGCATCTGCAAGACGTCGCACCGCAGGTGGGCGGTAATGTCTGGTGGGTGGTGGACGACGGGGAACAAGAGCCTTTTGTCTTCGATATCCCCTTGGCCCGGGTCGGCGAGGTCATCGCTGAGTGCCGCTATGTCGAGTATTACCTAGTGGCCAAGACACTCGATTGGTTGCTGGCGGAAAACGATCACGGGCAGTTGCTACTGGCCACTCAGGGGGCCATTGAACAGTCGCTGGCCCACCCGCAACCGGTCGAAACCTTGTGGGCGCTGATGCTGGAGTTGCATGGGTTGGGGCTGAACAAGGCGGAGCTGATCCATGCCCTGCAACGCCTCAATCAACACCTCCACCTTGATGGGCGGGAGCAGCAGGCCGCCAGCGTGGAGGCCGTTCTGGGTAGGCTCGCGAGCCTGGACTGAGGTCGCGCGTGCCAGCTTGTTCAAGCGCGTCCCGACTCGCAACACCCTCTGCAACCTGCACAGAACAAGCATCGAAGGGTATCTATGCATCGCCCCCAAACTGTCAAAAAAACGCTGACCCATGAGTGACCTCCATCCATTGTCGGTGTCTTTTCCCGATCTGTTGCGCGGGTTGCTGGACGGTACGTTGCCGGAGCATGCCGGCTGGGCGGGGCTGGCGGATTTTTCCCCGCAGACGCTGGTGCGCCGGGGGTATGAGCTGGCCGGGGATCCGCAAGATGTTCACCTGTATGAACAGTCGGTGTCGCTGGCCTGTCGGCGGCGCTCACTGTCTCTGCTGTGCAAGCTGTACTACAACGGCAGCGAGCCCATGGGGGTGGGGTTTTCCGTGGGCAAAGGCTTGCGCCTGAATACCCTGCTGAAGCAGTACCAAGCCCTCAGGGGCCTGGATGATCTGGCTCGGGGGCCCTTGGAGTTGTTCTTTTTCGACGAAGAACGCCGGGATGGCGCAGTGATTCTCGAAGGGACCACCGTGGTGCGCTTTGACCAGGGTTGCAGCCGCAGTGCTTACCGGGTTGTCACCCTGGAGCGGGACCCTCCCGCGTCGTGCGGCCTGCCGGTCATCGCGACCGCCACGGTGAGGCACACCATGCACCACTACCCATTGCCCCAAGGCGCCGAAAGCCCTGGGCAACGGCCTGCGAACCGTGGGTTGACCCGTTTGCTCAAGGGCCGCCTGAGTTGATCAGGCGGCCCGTGTCTGGAGGTAAACAACCATGAACAGGCAGCAACTGGATGAGATGGCGGCGTGCTGTGAGCGGGCTGCTCCCGGGCCTTGGGTGTTGTATGTGGAAGGGCGGGATCATGAGTCCGGCTCGAACTTTATCCGCACCGCTGGGCTCAACGGCGAAGGCCTGGAGCTGTCAGGCGCGAGTGTGGCCGATCAGGGCTTCATTGCCCACGCCCGTCAGGACCTTCCGGCCCTGATCGCTGAAGTGCGGCGGCTACGCCGTTTGCTGGGCCAATGATTGCCAGGCCTTCGGTCCTTCCTATCCGAGGCATAGTCTTGGCTCAGCGGGGCTAGAGAATGTTTTACAGGCCATGGGCCTTGGCGAATTCAAGCTTGGGATCGCTGACTTGCGTCAGGTTGACGGCGGCTCCGGACCAGTTGCCCTCCATGTCTGCGCTGATGTGATATTTCTGCAGGTTGTACTGAATACCGGTGCCTCCCAATTGCTGATAACCGATACGTGAAATAACGGCCTCCAGCAGACTGGAGATCAGGTATTGCAAGGGCGTATCCGAGGTTTTCATGCCGATGCCGTAATGGAACTCCTGGCTGGAGCTGCTACGGAAACAATCGAGAAAGTCGGCCTTGCTGCGCTTGCTTTTCTGCGAGCTGTTGAACGCTCGGTAGCACGCCTCCAGGTCAGCGCCGCTGGCCGCCGGCAGCTGCAACAGGTTGTTCAGGTTCTTCAGGGTGACGCAGCCTTCGGTGCAGATCACTTCCGGCATCAAGGTGATGTCCTGCTCGCCATTCTCGTTGGGCGTGTTGTACCAATCGTTAAGGCGTCCGCGCAGGGTGTCGAGGCCCGCCTGGGTATAGCCGCGATACGCGTAAATGTAGGTAGGGGGCAGGATCAACCCCATGATCGAATTGATTTGAGTAGTGTTCAGTTGGTCGAAGGGGCGCTGGTAGATCTGCTCACAGTAGGCGTTGAGGGACATGCCTAGCACTGAGGGCTTGAGGTTGCGCACCGACTTACCATTCTCCAGAGCCAGGGCCAGGCTTTGGTTGTTGAGCTGGGACTTGACCTCCACCGTGGCGATGACCCCTTCGATCAGGTACACGTCCGCCGAGCCAAAGGTGCGCAGGGTGGGAAAGTCGTTGCGATAGATGATCAGGTCGATCTGCTTGGAGATACCGCCACAGGCATCGATCACCTGACCGGAGCCGATACTGATATTGCTCGGCAGGAAGCGTTTGAGAACATCGCGGATAAAGCTCTCTCGGGCGTCCCCCAGTAGCGTCGGGTGGTCGGCGATGCTGGTGCTGACGTTGAAACTGCTGTCCAGGACTCGGGCGATGGATTTCGCCCAACGGCTGATGATTGTCATGCAAATTCTTCCTTGGTTGGGCAGGCCATGGCTGCCTGCGGTGGGTGTTCAATCAATCTGCAAATCGAAATGGGTGCTGGCCAGGCGTTGTCCGTTGACCAGCAGGTGCACCTGGTGGCGGCCCGGGTAGTGACGGCGGGTGGTCATGGCCTGGATCCTTTGGCTGCGGCCTAGGTGTTTGCGTTCGCCGGCGGCGAGGTCGAAGGTTTTCCATTTGAAGACCTTGGACGCGGCGACGCCCGAGGCCTTGATGTAGTCGATGGCGTAGTCCACTACCAGGCGTTGGCCCGCGGCCAAGGTGGAGTCCAGCGTGACCGCCAGTTGCAAGGACTCCCCCAGGCGCAGCCGCCCCGGGGCGACGTTGAAGTCGCTGACGCTGACCTCGGCCCGGGCGCCGGCGCCAATCAGGGCCAGGGCCCGGGGCTGGCCCTGTTTGATCAGGCTGCGCAGGGCGTGGCGGGCGATCCAGGCGCGGTGGGGCGCTTGCAGGTCCCAGCCTTCCAGGCGATCGAGCACCCACTCGGGGTGGTCCTTGGTGATGTCGTTGAGGTGGTTGGCCACCGACTTGCGCACGTACAGGCTGGGGTCGTTGTTCAACTGTTCGAGGATCGGTGCCGCCAGTTGCGGGTCGGCCTGCAAGCGCTCCAGGCGGAACGACCAGGGCAGCCGTGGACGGCAGCCTTCACTGGCCAGGCGACGCACGTGCGGGTCCGGGTCTTGGGCCCAGTCGAGCATGTGCTCCAGGGTCGCCTGCTGATGGCTGCGCAGGAACGGCCGCACGGCGAACTCCGATGAACCAAAGGCGGTGAAGAATTTCAGCGCGGCCATGGAGCGCTCGAAATCCTCAGCGCCGTGGCTGGCCACGTAGTGCGGCAGAAAGATGCACACGAAACGGTTATTCAGCCGCGGCGCCAGGGCATAAAGCCGTTGCAGGTTGTCGGCGTAGCCCTGTGGCAACACCGCGTGCAGGCTGTCGCTGACCCGAGCCAGGCGTTGCATCAGCGACAGTTCGGCCAGGCCCTGGGTAGCGTGCCGGAGAAAGCCCGGGTGATCGAAGGCCGGGTACACCTGGCGCATTTCATCGGCGATGTGCACCAGGCGTTCGAGGTTGAAGATGTCCTTGAGGGCGGCATTTTCAGAGGGCATGGCGGCGTCCGTTGAGGGGCAGGGGCGCCTACTGTAAAGCAGGCGCCCGACAGAAACGGTCAGCAGCGCCGAGGGCATCGGCGCAGGTATGACCCCGGCGTCAGCGCATCGGCGGCAGGGGGTTCTCGACCTGTTCATCCTGATGGTCGGCCTCGAACAGCCGGGCCAGTTCGGCCCGGGCTTCCTGGGCGGTCTGCAGGACCTTGGCGGCGTCGTCGTACACCGCGTGCTGGGCTTTGAGCAACTGTTGGTCGTGGGAGGTGAAACGCTGGATCCGCGAGTCGGCCTGGGCCTGGGTCAAGCCCAGGCCGAGCAGGGTGCGGCGGCTCATTTCCAGGCTGGAATAGAAGGTTTCGCGGATCGCCTCGGCGCCCAGGTCCACCAGGCGGTGCACGTGCTGGCGGTTACGCGCCCGGGCGATGATTTTCATGTGCGGGTACAGCCGGCGCACCACTTCGGCGGTCTTGATATTGGTTTCCGGGTCGTCGGTGGCGATGACGAAAAACTCTGCCTGGCCGACCTTGGCCGCGCTGAGGATTTCCGGGCGCATGGGGTCGCCGTAGAACACCGGCATGCCGCCGAAACTGCGGGTCAGCTCGATGGTTTCCACCGAGGTGTCGAGGGCCACGAAGGGGATTTTCTGGGCCCGCAGGATCCGCGCCACAATCTGCCCCATACGGCCCATGCCGGCGATCACCACCCGCGGTGCATCGGTGTCGATGTCGCGGTATTCGGCGGGCATCTCCACAGGCTTGGCCGGGGCGCGCAGCAGGCGTGCGCAGGCCAGCAGCAACAGCGGCGTGAGGGCCATGGACAGGGTGATGGTCAGCACCAGCAGGTCATACAGCCGGGGTTCGAACAGGCCCTGGTCGCGGCCGATCTTGAACACCACAAAGGCGAATTCACCACCGGCCGCCAGCACCACCCCCAGGCGCACTGCGCTGACCCGGCCGAGGCCGCCGGCCAGGCGCCCGACCACGTACAGCAGCGGCAGCTTGAGGGCAATCAGCAACAGGGTCAGGCCCAGCACCGTGATCGGCGCGCTGAACAGCAGGCTGATATTGGCACCCATGCCGACGCTGATAAAAAACAGGCCCAGCAGCAGGCCCTTGAAGGGCTCGATCTGTGCTTCCAGCTCGTGGCGGTATTCGGAGTCTGCCAGCAGCAGGCCGGCGAGGAAGGCCCCGAGGGCCATGGACACGCCCACCGAATCCATCAGCCAGGCCGTGCCGATCACCACCAGCAGGGCGGTGGCGGTGGAGACTTCCGGCAGGCCGGTGCGGGCGACGATGCGAAACACCGGGCGCAGCAGGTAGCGGCCACCGACCACCACCACGGCGATGCTGCCCAGCACTTGCAGGCCGTGGCGCAGGTCCTCGGCACCGCTGGTGTTGTGGGCCGCCCCGGCCAGCACTGGGACCATGGCGATCAAGGGGATGGCGGCAATGTCCTGGAACAGCAGGATGGCAAAGGCCAGGCGCCCGTGGGGGCTGGTCAGTTCCTTGCGTTCGGCCAGGCTTTGCAGGCCGAAGGCGGTGGAGGACAAGGCCAGGCCCAAGCCCAGGACAATCGCACTGTTCAGTGGCTGGCCAAACAGCCACAGCGCGACCACGCCGATGGTCACACCGGTCAGCAGCACCTGGGCCAGGCCTACGCCGAACACCGCCTTGCGCATCACCCACAAGCGTCGAGGCGACAGCTCCAGGCCGATGATGAACAGCAGCAGGACCACCCCCAGCTCGGAAATATGGCTGACGCTCTGCGGGTTGCCGATCAGCCCCAGCACTGCCGGGCCGATGATCACCCCGGCAAACAGGTAGCCCAGCACGGCCCCCAACTGCAGGCGCTTGGCCAGGGGCACGGTGAGCACCGCAGCGCAGAGAAACACGACGGCGGCTTGTAGCAGGTTGCCTTCATGGGGCATGGGGGAACTCCTGACGCGGTGAAGCGGGTAAAAAAGAAGCGCAGTTTACCGAGGTCGTTGGGGTCGCTGCTTGTATTCAGGTGTCGTGTGACGGTTTTTCAGAACAGGTCGCTGACGATGTCCAGGTCGGCGAAACGGTAGCGGACGCGGCTGGCCCGATACAGGGCGTAGTTGAGGCGATTGTTGTGCCCGCTTTGGCCGTCCTGGAAGTGCGCTTCGACAATACGCTCGAGCTGCCACAGTTGCTGGTCGTCGAGGGGCTGTTCCTGGCTGATGCCGCCGGGGCTGAGCACTGAGATTCGGCCGGCTTTCAGCAGGTTGCGAAAGCGGTTCCATTCATAGAACAGCACGCCCTGGGTCTGGTGGTAATTGAGGAAGGGCAGATTGTGCAGGAGGATGAAATGGCTGTTGTCTTCCCGGGCACCGGCCAGGCCGTTCTGCGCCAGCTTCTGGCGAATGCTGGGGTGGTTCAGGTGCTGCTTGAGGATCAGCAGCTGCTTGGCGTAGCCCCTGTGGAAGTCGTCGCGGAACATCAGTTGATACTGCTCGGACAGGTATGTGGGCTGGTCGCGCAGGCGGTATTTGACCTGGATGAAGTAGTACTGGTCGTGGGCCTGGTCGTGGAGCACCAGGTCCACATCGTAGCCTTTGACCTGGGCGTGATTGCCCGCCTTGAGCTCGCCATACACCTTGTAGCGCTCGCTCTCCAGGGCCCGGATGTAGTTGACGATGTAGTCGCGTTCGAAGTTGTTGCCCAGGGTGTTGCCGAAATCCTCTTTGCTGCCGGGGTTCTTTTGCTTGATCAGCAAGTGGCCGACGACTTTCTTCAAACCGTACTTGAGGTTCAGCGCGCCCCGCAGGTAGAAGCCGTCCTGGACCTGGATAAAATTCTGCGGGCTGTTGAACGGCGGTGCTTCGGCGCTGCTCAGGGCCGAGGCCATCAGGCTCAGGGTGGCCGGGCTGACCTGGTGGGCAAACTCGCTGTAATGGGTTCGTTGCTGGCCGCACAGGGCGCGTATTTGCAGGTGCCCGGCGATGTACACGATGTCTCGCAGGTACTGGTACAACGGGCTGTTTTTAAGCTCGCCCTGGATGTACTGGGCATGGATGGACAGGCACTTATCCAGCAACAGGTCGACCAGGAAGGTGCTTTGTGGCGGCGGCAGATGACCGAGCTGCACCAGTGTTTGCTGCAGGGTTTGCAATTGCCGCTGGTCGGCGCTGTTGGAGTGGTACTCCGAGACTTCCGACAGCCAGTAACTTTTCAGCTCGCGCTCCAGCAGGGGCGAGAACCGCAGCACCAGGTGGCCGTTGCGAAAATGCCCGAGCATCAACCCCTGGGCCATCAGAAACAGGCTCTCACTCAGGTAATAGGCCAGCCACAACCTGGAGTGCTGCAGGATCGAAAAATTATAGGAGGAGGGCAGCCGCAGGTTCTCGGTGATGCGGTTGCAGGTGTAGCCCAGTTTGGCCCAGAGATGACTTTCACGGTGTTCTAGCCATCGGTCCGTGAAGTGCTCGGGGGCGTCCCGAGGGGGCGCGGGCAAGTCGATGTCGAAGTAGTTGCCCAGGGTGGCGAGCCAGCGCGGTACGTCGTCCAGGCTGGGCGGTTGCGGGTCGGCCGACAACTGCTGGTCAAGGTCGACCTTGAGGCTGTCGATCTCGGCCCGCAGTCGCTGACCCAGCAGGCGGATGATGTGCCCCTGGTCGAGGGCCCGGCGCAGCAGCGGTGTGCGCGCCATCAGCCGTATCCCCCAGGACGGCGGTTTGAGTCCGTCCAGGTACTGGGTGTTGTGCAGCGGGTCGTGCAGAAAGTCCAACAGGTCCTTGGCGACCGGGCCGTAAAGCATGGCGCGTTCCTTGAGGCGAGCGCGGCCGGTTATGGCGTGCTGATGAATTGGCCGTCCCAGTGCGGGTCCAGGCGGCGGATGCGTTCGTCCAGGGGCGGGTGGGTGTCGAGCCAGCGGCCGAATCGGCTGCGCACGCCCTGGCAGAAATACATATGGCTGTACTGCGCTGCGCTGAAAGCGCCGAGTTTCGAGCCGGTCGGGCAGCCGCCGACTTTCTTCAGGGCATCGGTGATGCCCAGGGGCGAGCGGGTGAACTGCACCGCCGAGGCGTCGGCCAGGAATTCGCGCTGGCGGTTGATGGCGGCCTTGATCAGGTGGCCGAACAGGCTGCCGATGGAGCCCACGGTCAGCAACGCCAGGCCGACCACGGCGAAGACGATTTGCCAGATAAAACGATCGCGGTCGCTGGACAGGTGTTGGCGCTCGGCTTCGCGCAACACGAACACCCCGGCCAGGCTGAACACCAGCAGCCCATGGATCACCGACAGCAGCCGGGTGTTGAGACGCATGTCACCGTTATGGATGTGGCTGAACTCGTGGGCAATCAGGCCTTGTAGCTCGTCGCGGTTGAGTCGGGTGATGGCGCCGCGGGTCACCCCGAGCACCGCGTGCTCTGGGTCCAGGCCGGCGGCGAAGGCGTTGATCCCCGCGTCTGGCAGCACATAGACCGCAGGCACGTGGCTGCCCGAGGCCAGGGCCATTTCTTCGACGATGTTCAGCAGCCGGCGTTCTGGGTTGTCTCGGGGTGAAGGGCTGATCAGGCGACCGCCGAGTTGCTCGGCGATCACCTTGCCACCGGCCCGCAGTTGCCAGCGTTTGTACCAACTGCCCAGCAGCACCACGCTGAGAATCAGCAGGGCCACCACGCCGACGATCCGCCAATCGAGGACCTTGGGCTTGTGGTATTCCTGCATCAGTTCGCGCAGCAGCAGGCCCATGCCCAGGCTGGTCAGGGCAATCAGGCAGGTCACGGCCAGGGCCATCAGCAGCAGTAACTTGAGGGTGTGGCGCCGGGCGCGGGCCTGGTGCTGGAAAAATTTCATGCAAGCGTCCTAAGGGCGATGGTGGCAAGGGCGAGGGGGGCTTGAAGGGCGTCCGCGTGCTGGTGGTTCAAGACGTGGCCGCCATGGCCTGCGGGGGCGGTGACGGTGCCAGCAACGGCGGCATCGGGCACTCCAGCAGGTCCGCCACGGCCCGCATCAACTCGGCTTCGGCCACCGTGACCTGGCCGTCGTAGGCAATGCAGCGCGCCATGGCACTGAGCAGTGCCGGGCGTTCTTCCGGCATCAGTTGGCGCAGGCGCACCAAGGCCGCGTCGAGGTGCGCGAGGTCGATGTCCAGGCCCTGCGGCTGTTCGAAGGTCAGTTCACTCCACGCCGCGTCCAGGGCCAGGCGCGCCTGCTCCGCGCTCGACTGGCCGGCGCTGGCCAGGGCGCCGAGGAGGATCGCAACCTCTTCGCTGCGCTGGAACAGGCCCCATTTGTATTCGCTGGCCGGCAGGCCTTCGACATGACGCTGCACGATGCGCAACAGGGTCCACTCCAGCAGTTCGACTTCGCCGTCTGCATCGACTAGCCGTTGCAGGTTGGCCATAAAGGTTTTCAGGGCGTCCGGCTGCAATTGCCGGAGGGCCGGGATCGCCAGGTCCAGCAGCGGCAAGCGCAGGCCCAGGTCGAGACGGGCCAGAGGTTCGCTCAGCGCATCGATGGCGCCCAACACATCGGCCGGGGCGCTCTGGGCCAGTGGTTCGAGCTGGCGGCTGCGCACTGCGGCCACAGCCGAGAGCAGCAAGCCGTAGACCAGGGCCTGGGCCCCGACGCTGCTGCGGGCGTGCTCCCTGAGCGGCGCTTCCAGGCGGTTGAGGGTCTGTTGCGCGGCCTGCAGGTGCTGGTGTTGCGGTGCGCCGATACTGGCGATCGACTGTTGCACCGCTGCCAGGTCGAACACCAGTTCACTGGCGGCCGGCGGCAAGCGGCTGAACACCCCCGAGCTGTCCAGTCCCTGGGACGCCGGCGGGCTGGGCAGCTCTATGGCGGCGACGCTGGGAAACTGGCCATCCCACTGCGGGTCCAGGCGGCGGATGCGTTCTTCCAGGGGCGGGTGGGTCGCCGATTTGCCATCGGCGGAAAGCTTCACGCCTTCGCTGAAGTACAGGTGGCTGAATTCGGCGCTATGGGGGGCATCGAGTTTCGAGCTGGCGGCATAACCGCCGATCTTTTTCAGCGCGCCGAGCAGGCCGTCCGGGTTACGGGTGAACTGCACCGCCGAGGCGTCGGCGAGAAACTCGCGCTCACGGCTGATGGCACCCTTGATCCTGTTGCCGAACATCGTGCCCACGGACCCCAGGAACACCAGGGTGATACCAATGAACACCCCGACAGCACCGACCTTGTTGCGCCCGACATTGTCATTCAGGGAGTTGGAACCGTTAGCAATGCTATCGCCCAGCAACTCGATCACCAGGATGCCGTGGACGATCGCCACCAGTTGGGTATTGAGGCGCATGTCGCCGTTGTAGATGTGGCTGAACTCGTGGGCAATGACCCCCTGTAGTTCGTCACGGCTGAGCACCATGAGTGCTCCGCGAGTGACGCCGATCACCGCGTCCTGGGGCGTCAGCCCGGCGGCGAAGGCGTTGATTCCGACATCTTCGAGGACGTACACCGAGGGCACCACGGTGCCGGACGCCAGGGCCATTTCCTCGACCACATTGAGCAGCCGCTGTTCGTCCAGGCCCTGGGGCGCCAGATTGATCAAGCGGCCGCCGAGACGCTTGGCCACGGCCTTGCCGCCGTCCAGCAGCTCGGAGTGCTTGGCCAGGCTGGAAACGATCACCACCAGCAGCACCGCCGCGGCGATATACGGCACCCAGTGCCAGTTGACCGGTTCCTCGATCTTGAATTCCTGCTGGACCTGCTGCCAGATCAGGAGCAGCACCACGCTGGTGATCGCGATCAGCGAGATCACCGCCAGCACCATCAACAGCACCAGCGTCAGGGTGCGGCGCTTGGCGCGGGCCTGATGTTGGAAGAAGTTCATCGGGCCATCCATGGGCGCCATCGCTTAGAACGTCACCTTGGGGGCCGCCTGGATGGCCACCGTGTCAGCGAACTCCAGCAGGCTGGCATCGCTGCCATGGCCGAAGAGGCCGGCCAACATCACCGGCGGGAAGCTCTGGCGGTAGCTGTTGTAGGCCATGACGGCGTCGTTGTAGGCCTGGCGGGCGAAGGCCAGCTTGTTTTCGGTGCTGCTCAGCTCTTCGCTGAGTTGCTGCATGTTCTGCGACGACTTCAGCTCCGGGTAGGCTTCCATGGTCAGGTTCAGGCGGCTCATGGCACTGGTCAATGCGCCTTCGGCTTGGCCCAGTTGGCTCATGCCCTGGGCGTCGCCCGGTTGCGCCGACAGTGCCTTGAGACCGGCCAGCGCGGTGTTGCGGGCGTTGGTCACGGCTTCGAGGGTTTCGCGCTCGTGCTTGAGGTAGGCCTTGGCGGTTTCCACCAGGTTGGGGATCAGGTCATAGCGACGCTTGAGCTGGACTTCGATCTGGGCGAAGGCGTTCTGCAAGCGGTTGCGACGGTTGACCAGGGTGTTGTAGATGCTGATGGCGCCAAGCACCAGCATGGCCAGGACGACCAGGGTGATAACGGTGGAAGAAGCCATGGAGATGTCCTTATCGAGGGGCGTTTTTCGGGGCGCCATATTAACCGAATGGCTGCCCCGGGGGGCTGGAAAATTCTCAGCAGGGCCTGGTGGCCCGCGCACTCAATGGGGCCATTGCTCCAGCAGGATCGAGACGAATTTTTCCGCCGCCGGCGACAGCGATGCCCCCCGGCGATACACCAGGCCCAGGGTGCGGTTGACCACCGGCTCGTGCAGCGGAATGCTCACCAGGGTCGGGTGGTCCGCCGCTGGCATGGCCAGGCTCGGCATGGCCGAAACACCGAGGCCGGCTTCCACCATGCCCAGGGATGTGGACAGATGCTGCACCTCGTAGAACCACTGCGGGCGCCAGCTCAAGCCGGACAAAGCGTGGTCCAGCAGCATGCGGTTGCCGCTCAGGCGACCCACGCCGATCAAGCGGTAATCGCTGAGTTCGGACCAGGTCACCGAGCTGCGCTTGGCCAGTTCATGGTCGCGGCGGCAGGCCAGGACAAAGGGCTCGTTGACCAGGGGCACGAACTCGATGTCCGGGTGCTGGCCGCTCATCATGTTGATGCCGAAGTCCGCCTCGCCCCGCAGCACTGCCTCCAGGCCTTCGTTGGCACTGAGGTCGAGCAGGCGGATGCGGATTTTCGGGTAGCGCTCGTTGTACAGGCGGATCACCGAGGGCAGGAAATAGAACGCCGCCGTGGGGATGCAGGCCAGGGTCACCTGGCCGATCTGCCGTTCCGCCAGCTCGCGGATGTTGAGGATCGAGTCGTCGAAATCGTCCAGCAGGCGTCGGGCCTTGGGCAGGAAGTCGCGGCCGACGCTGGTCAGGCTGACTTTGCGCGTGGTGCGGTCGAGGAGGGCGGTGCCCAGGCCCTCTTCAAGCTTCTTGATACGCCGGCTAAGGGCGGGTTGTGACAGGTGCAAGGCATCGGCAGCCTCATGAAAACTCCCCATTTCGGCGATTTTCACGAAAGATCTTATGTCCTGGAGCTCATATTCCATGGTCTTTCCTCAACGCGGGCGACGGGTTGAACGTTGTGCGACACGATATTTAATTCATTCGTAAAACGCAATAATCGCTCTGATCTTTGCATTGGAAACACTTTTGAAACCCTGACACTCTTGTTTCCAGAACATCAATTACCCCGATTGATTAACAAGAGTCAGTGGTCATGCAACGAATTCCTTGTGTGTTGATGCGCGGCGGTACCTCCAAGGGGCCCGTGTTCCTGGCCTGGGACCTGCCGCTGGCCATCCCTGAGCGCGACGAGTTGCTGCTCAACCTGATGGGCTCCGGCCATGAATTGGAAATCGACGGCATCGGTGGCGGCAGCCCGCAAACCAGCAAGGTGGCGATTGTCAGCCCGTCCCTGCACCCGGACGCCGACGTCGACTACCTGTTTGTGCAGGTCATGGTCTCCCAGCGTCGCGTCGACACGGCGCCCAACTGCGGCAACATGCTTTGCGCGGTCGGCCCGTTCGCCATCGAGCAGGGGCTGGTCAAGGCCTCGGGCAACCTGACCCGGGTGCGGATTCGCAACCTCAACACCGGCACCTTTGTGAACGCTGAAGTGCAGACGCCAGACGGCAAGGTCAGCTACGAAGGCGACACCGCCATCGACGGCGTGCCGGGCACTGCTGCTCCGGTGGCCTTGACCTTTCTTGATGCGGCGGGCAGCAAGACCGGCCAACTGTTCCCCACCGGCCATACCCAGGATGTAATCGACGGTATTCCAGTGACCTGCATCGACATGGCCATGCCCATGGTCCTGGTGCAGGCCGCCCAGTTGGGCAAGCGTGGCGATGAGAGCCCGGCCGAACTGGACGCTGACCCATTGTTCCTCCAGCGCCTGGAAAGCCTGCGCCTGCAGGCGGGCCTGGCCATGGGCCTGGGGGACGTCAGCGACAAGGTGATTCCCAAGCCGGTGCTGGTGTCCCAGGCCCAGGCGGGCGGCACGATTTCGGTGCGCTACTTCATGCCCCACAACTGCCACCGGGCCTTGGCCATTACCGGCTCCATCGGCCTGGCCACGGCCTGCGTCACGGCCGGCAGCGTAGTCGCCGATTTGCTGGGCGGGGCCAGTGAGCCACGCCTGCAAAAGGTCCGTATCGAACACCCCAGCGGGGGCATAGATGTCGTATTGTCCTACACCGGAAAAAACGCCGAGACCATCCGCGCCTCGGTGGTGCGTACCGCTCGCCGGCTGTTCTCCGGGTTTGTCTACGCCCCAGCCTCGCAGCGCCTGGCTGGCTAGTCGGCGCTTGTAGCTCCAGTTGCTGTTGCATCAGAACAATTCTAAAAAATGGGTGATGCCATGAAAGTCGTTAAATCGCTCTACTTCCAGATCCTCTGCGCTGTGTTCCTCGGCGTGTTGGTGGGGCACTTCTGGGCCCAACAGGCCATCGCCCTGAAACCCCTGGGTGACGCCTTTATCAAGCTGATCAAAATGATGATCGCGCCGGTGGTGTTTTGCACCATTGTCACCGGCATTGCCGGCATGAGCGACAAGCGTTCCCTGGGTCGCCTACTGAGCAAGACCATGCTGCTGTTCCTCGGCTTGACCGTGATCAGCCTGTTTATCGGCCTGGGGGCGGTGTACCTGTTCCAGCCTGGCGCGGGGATGAACATCGACCCGAGCCGGCTGAGCACCCAGGGCCTGTCCCAGTACACCGACTCGGCGGCCAAACTGGGGGGGGTGGAGTTCTTCATGCACATTATTCCCGAGACCTTTATCGGCGCCTTCAATAAAGGCGAGGTGCTGCCGGTGCTGTTTATCGCGGTGCTCTGCGGCTTTGCCCTATCGTCCCTGGGCGAGCGTGGCAAACCAGTGCTGGACGTGCTGGAATCGGCCTCGCAGATGGTGTTCAAGATCTTCTCCTACCTGATGCGCTTCGCCCCCATCGGTGCGTTTGGCGCCCTGGCCTTTACCGTGGGCCAGTACGGGATCACGTCCCTGGGCTCGCTGGCCAAGCTGATCATGACCCTCTACATCGCCTGCGGCTTCTTTGTCTTCGTGGTCCTGGGCAGCATTTGCCGGGCCCACGGCTTCAGCCTGTGGAAGCTGCTGCGCTACCTGCGTGAAGAGTTCTTGGTGGTGCTGGGCACCTCGTCCACCGAGCCGGTCATGCCGCGCATGCTGGAAAAACTCCAGGCCCTGGGCTGCAAGAAAAGCGTGGTGGGGTTGGTCTTGCCTACTGGCTATTCGTTCAACCTCGACGGCACGGCGATCTACCTGTCCCTGGCGGCGATCTTCATTGCCCAGGCTTGCAACATCGACCTCAGTGCCGGGCAGGTCATCACCATGCTGGCGATCATGTTGCTGTCGTCCAAGGGCGCCGCAGGGGTGACCGGCAGCGGCTTTGTGGCCCTGGCCTCGACCTTGACTGTGATCCACGACATTCCCCTGGCCGGCCTGGCGCTGCTGATCGGCATCGACCGCTTCATGTCCGAAGCCCGCGCCCTCACCAGCCTGGCCAGCAACGCTGTGGCCACGGTGGTGATTTCGATCTCGGAAAACGCCTGCGACCGCCAGGTGTTGCTCGACACCCTCGACGGCCATCCCGCGCCCGTGCTGACAGCCGCTGTCGATGAAACCCGGGACGCGGTGATGGCGCCCAAGCACAGCTAAACGCCCACGCGGTCCCGCTGCACCCCAACACTTTCACTCAATGCCTGCGCCGGGCCCCGTTGATCGGATCGCCCAGCGCCCAGGGGGCCGTGCGCCTGCGCGTCGGCCACGCTGTCCATAACAACAAGAGAATCGACCTATGCTCGCTTTGCTCGGCCTCGCCATGGTGGTGGCCTTCACCTTCCTGATCATGACCAAGCGCCTGTCGCCCATCGTCGCCCTGACGGTGGTGCCCATTGTCTTCGCGGTAATCGGCGGCTTTGGCGGCACCACCGGCAAGATGATGCTCGACGGCCTGAAAATGGTCGCCCCGTCTGCCGCACTGCTGCTGTTCGCCATTCTGTTCTTCGGCCTGATGATCGACGCCGGGCTGTTCGACCCGCTGATCCGCAAGATCCTCAAACGGGTCAACGGCGACCCGGCGAAAATCGCCATCGGCACCGCCTTGCTGTCGCTGGTGGTGGCCCTGGACGGCGACGGCACCACCACCTACATGATCACTTGCGCGGCGATGCTGCCGTTGTACAAGCGCATCGGCATGAACCCGATGATCCTGGCCACCATCGCCATGCTGTCCCTGAGCATCATGAGCGGCATGACCCCCTGGGGCGGCCCGGCGACCCGGGCCATTGCCGCCCTGGGCCTGGATGCCGGCGAGTACTTCGTGCCGTTGTTGCCGACCATGATCGGTGGTGCTGTCTGGGTGGTGTTCGTCGCCTACCTGTTGGGCCGCGCCGAGCGCAAGCGCATTGGCAACACCGAGCTGCAAAGCGGCGGCGGTGACTGCTACATCAAGGCCATTCTGGAAGACACCCCGCACAAGCGGCCGAAGCTGGCCTACATCAACCTGCTGCTGGTGATCGCGGTGATGACCGCCCTGGTCATGGGGCTGATGCACTCGGCCATCCTGTTCCTGATCGGCTTCGTCTTGGCGCTGATGATCAACTACCCGCAACTGGACATTCAGAAGGAACGCATCCTGGCCCACTCGGGCAACGCCATGACCGTGGTCCTGCTGGTGTTCGCCGCCGGTATCTTTGCCGGGATTTTCTCCGGCACCAAGATGGTCGATGCCCTGGCCCAGACCCTGGTGGAATGGATCCCGCCGTCCTGGGGCCACCTGTTCCCGTTGGTGGTGGCGATCACCAGCATGCCGTTGACCTTTGTCCTGTCCAACGACGCCTACTACTTCGGCGTGGTGCCGATCCTGGCCAACGCCGCAGCCGCCTACGGCATCTCGCCCCTGGAAATCGCCCGGGCCTCGATCCTCGGCCAGCCGGTGCACCTGATGAGCCCGTTGGTGGCCTCGACCCTGCTGCTGGTGGGCATGGTCGATCGGGACATCGGCGACTTCCAGAAAGCCACGGTGAAATGGGCGGTGCTGACGTCCCTGGTGATTACCGCCCTGGCCTTGCTCACCGGAGCCCTGACCCTGTTCGTCTGATTCAACCCCAAGTCCATCGCTGTTCCATCACGCGCCTGCCGAGCCAGGCGCGGGGCGAGCTGCACCCTGAATAAAAACAATCCATAACAACAACGAGTAGTACGAGATGAGCCATTTTCTGATTCGCGGGGCGCTTTTTCCATGCTTGAGCCTGCTGCCCCTGGCAGCGGCCGAGGCCAGTGACTTCATCGACGACAGCAGCCTCAAGCTGCAACTGCGCAACGTCTATTTCAACGAAAACTTCCGCGACGAACACGGCATGAGCGCCCGGGCGGCGCGCACCGCCAAGAGCGAGCGCACCGAGTGGGCCCAGGGCTTTCTGTTGGATTACCAGTCCGGCTTCACCCCGGGCACCCTTGGCTTCGGGGTCGATGCCCTGGGCCTGCTGGGGGTCAAGCTGGACTCCGGTCGTGGCCGCAGCGGCACGGGCTTGATGCCGGTGCATGACGATGGGCGTGCGGCCGGCGAGTTCGCCAGCGCCGGGGCCACGGCCAAGGTGCGCCTGGCCAAGACCACCCTCAAATACGGCACCTTGCTGCCCAAGAACCCGGTGCTGATCTACAACGATGCACGCCTGCTGCCCCAGACCTACCAAGCACCCAGGTCACCAGCAGCGACATTGAAAACCTGACCCTGACCGGCGGCTACCTGGACCGCTTCAAGCTGCGCGATTCCACCGACAGCGTGGCGCTGGTGCCTGACGGTTACGGCGGCGACAAATCCGGGGACTTCCGCTATGCCGGGGCCGATTACAAATGGGGCAAGAACCTGCGCCTGAGCTACTTCCATGGCGAGTTGGAAAACTTCTACCGGCAGAACTTCGCCGGCGTGCAGCACGACCTGCCCCTGGGCAGCGGGGTATTGACCAGTGACCTGCGCTACTTCCACAGCAGCGACAGCGGATCGGCCTACGGCGGCAAGATCGACAACAACCTGCTCAGCGGCCAGCTTTCCTACGCCATTGCCGGCCACACCTTCGGCGGCGGTTACCAAAAGCTCAGCGGCGACGCCGGCCTGCCTTATATCAGCGGCGCCACGGTTTATTCCTTCAGCAACGTCGGCATCGGCAAATTCATCGAGGAGGGCGAGAAGACCTGGATGCTCAGCTACGGCTACAACTTCGCCACCCTTGGCGTGCCGGGGCTGACGTTTTCCACCCGTTACCTGAGCGGCAACGACGGCCAGTCCGACACCGCGATCAAGGAATGGGAGCGTGATGCCGAGCTGGCCTACGTGGTGCAGCAGGGCACTTTCAAAGGGTTGGGGGTCAAGCTGCGCAACTACGTGTACCGCTCGGACTTCTCCCGTGGGCGCGACAGCAACCGCATCTACTTCACCTACGACATCGCCCTCTGGTAAGGCGCCGTCCGCTGCCTGCCGCCCGGGCGGGCAGCGCTGTTCTGATGAAGGAGTGCGGCATGTCGTTCAAACGCAAAATGCTCCTGCTGAGCCTGTTGCCGGTGCTGGTGCTGGCCGTGCTGCTGAGCCTTGGCATCAGTTTCACCCTGTTGTCCCAGGCCGAGCAGGAAGTGGGCCAGACCCGCGAGCGGCTGCTCCAGGAAAGCCGTTCGCGGCTGACGGACTACGCCGCCATCGCGCGCACCGCCGTGGCCGATCTCTATGCCTCGGCGAGCGCTGGGGACCTGGCCAGCCGCGCCCAGGCCATTGCCCGGCTGTCGCAGATCAAGTACGCCGAGGACGGTTACTTCATCGGCTACGACAGCCAAGTGGTGCGCCTGTTTCGCGGTGACAGCCGTGAAGGCGTGGGCAGCAACATGAGCGAGCGCAAGGACCGCAATGGCGTCTACCTGAACCGCGAGATGGTGGCCGCGGCGAAGAACGACAGCCACTTCGTCGAGTACGCCGGGGCTCTGGTCAACACCGATCAGGTGGTGCCCAAGCTGGCCTACAGTTTTTACCTGGCCAAGTGGGACCTGGTGGTGGTCACCGCCATCAACCTGGACCGCATCGACGCTCAGGTCGAGCAGGTGCGGACCGACATCCACCAGCGTGTGCGGCAACTGTTGTTGGGCATTGCCCTGAGCGCCCTGGTGCTGTGGCTCGGCCTCGGAGCCCTGGCCCTGTGGCTGGTCAACGGCAGCCTGCGGCCCTTGACCCGGATTCGCCAGAGCCTCGATGAAATCGCCGCGGGCGGCGGTGACCTGACCCGGCGCCTGGTGGTGACCCGTGACGATGAGCTGGGGCAACTGGCGGCGTCGTTCAATGGTTTTGTCGACACCATCCATGGGCTGGTCAGCCAGATCGCCGACATGACCCGCCAGCTCAACGGCGCCGTGGGCCATGTGGCCGAGCAGAGCCGGCAGATGGACCAGGCCATGGCGCAGCAACGCCAGGAAACCGAACAGGTGGCAGCGGCCATCAACCAGATGTCGTCGGCGGCCCAAGAGGTGGCCGGCAGCGCCCAAAGCGCCTCGGTCGCGGCATTGGCCAGTGATCGCCAGTCGCGCCAGGCGCGAAGTGTGGTGGACGCCAGTGTGGCGCGGATTCAGGTGCTCACCGCGGACCTGGGCCACAGCGGTGTGTCCCTGCAAGGGTTGCAAACCGATGTGGCGGCCATCGTCACCGTGCTTGATGTGATCCGCGCGATTGCCGAGCAGACCAACCTGTTGGCCCTCAACGCCGCCATCGAAGCCGCTCGGGCCGGGGAGGCCGGCCGCGGCTTTGCCGTGGTCGCCGATGAAGTCCGTGCCCTGGCCAGCCGTACCCAGGGCAGCACCGCGGAAATCCACGGCATGGTCGAGCGCCTCAAGCGCGCCACCGGCAGCGTGGTCGGGGCCATGGAGCAATCCAGCCGGGCCGGGCAGGGCGCCAGTGTCCAGGCTGATCAGGCCGGGCAGGCGCTGGGCGAAATCGTCGAGCTGATCGCCACCATCAACGCCATGAACGCCCACATCGCCAGTGCTGCCGAGGAGCAGACCGCCGTGGCCGAGGCCATCAACCGCAGCGTGCACCAGATCGCCCGGGCCATCGACGCTGTGGCCGAACAGAGCCAGCTTGGGGTCAGGACCGTGGAAGACCTGTACGGCATCGGCCATCGCCTGGAAACCTTGGTGGGGCAGTTCAGGATCTGAGCCACGGGTTGGCGGTGAGCGACACGGATTGCCATGCGTCGGCAATTCTGCGAAAAAGCACTCCCCGTTCCACGGCGTGACCAGCGCCGGGAACCTCTTTTTAGCGTGCCAGGGACAGGTGATGGACAAGATCATGCTCAGGTTGGCGGTCGTCGACGACTATCCGCCGGCATCCAGTGAAGGTGTCTGGGCCGAGCTACAGCCCTCAGGGTTCTACCGCATCGCCAATATTCCGTTCTATTCCCAGGAGGTTTGCCTGGAGGATGAGGTTGAAGTGCGCGTGGAAGAGGACGGCTTGAAGTGGTTTCATCAGGTCGCCCGCAGCAGTGGCAACAGCACCTTGCGCCTGATATTCATGGCGGCCGGCAAGGAGCGGGTGGCCGAAGTCCTGGAACGGTTGGTCGACATGGGCTGCCGCTGGGAAGGGTTCAGTGCACTGTTCCATTCGGTCAATGTGCCCGCTGCCGTGTCGTTGGACCGCGTACTGGATTACCTGTCGCAGGCCTTCGAAGAGGAATGGCTGGACTATGAAACCGGGCTGTTGCGTCAGTGACGGCCTTTACCGCCTGCCGGTCGGCCAGGGGCTGGCAGGCATGGCCCTTGGAAAGGAGTCAGTTGTCATGAGTTGGATGTTTCAGGCAACCACCTACAGTGCCTACACCGAGGACGAGGTGCAGATTCTGGGGTTCGCCGATGACGCGGCGCAGCCCGAGCACTATCTGCTGTTGCAGCGTGCCGAGGACGTTGACGAGCAGGACGTGGCCTTGGGCATGGACAGCTACTACGTGGAGCTGGGTGGGCAAGGGCTGGCCGGCTACGGCGGCATCGAGCGAGCGCTGTTGGCGCCGGGCCGCCTGACCCTGCACTTTTCCCCGGCGGTTGCCTGGTGCCAGGCGCTGCCCAGCCTGGAGGTGCAGTGGGACGTGGAACTGGCACCGGTCGAAGCCGTGCAGGCGGCGCTGACGCAGATGTTTCTCGACACCACGACCCTTCTCCAGAAACAGCCGGAGTGATTGCCAAGCGCCGGCAATTCTGCGAAAACGCTGCCCGCAGTCCCCAAGCGGGGCGATGGTTGAATGAGAGTGAGCGATGAGCGACCAATTGCAGGTGATCGATATCCAGCTGGGCGATGGCAAGGAGGCGGTCAAGGGCGCCTTGATCACCACCCAGTACCGGGGTTTTCTGGAGGACGGCACGCCGTTCGACTCGTCCTATGAGCGCGGCAAGCCGTTCCAGTGCGTGATTGGTACCGGCCGAGTGATCAAGGGGTGGGACCAGGGGCTGATGGGCATGAAAGTCGGCGGCAAGCGCAAGCTGCTGGTGCCGGCGCACCTGGGCTACGGCGAACGCAGCATGGGCGCGATCCCGCCGAACGCCAACCTGGTGTTCGAGCTCGAGCTGCTGGAAGTGCTGACCCGCGACGACTGATCGCGTCCAGTTCTAGCGTTACGGGCGGCATTCCCACGCTCTGCGTGGTAACCCAGCCGGGGCCGCTCCGCGTTCCGCCCTTAGTGCGGTCAGTGGCCCAGTCGGTACTGATTGTTGCCGCTGCGCTTGGCTTCGTACATGGCCAGGTCGGCGATGTGGATCAACTGATCCATGGTCGGCCCATGGTCGGGGAACACCGCGACCCCGAGGCTGCTGTCGATGGAGCGCAGGTCGTTGCCGATGGTCAGGGGCGGCGCCAGTTCGCTGAAGATCTTTTCACAGATGCGGTGGGCCTCGTCTTGCAGGCTGCTGCCCGGGGTCAGGCCTTCGAGGATCACCACGAATTCGTCGCCGCCGATCCGCGCCACGGTGTCGGACACCCGCAGGATATTTTTCAAACGCTCGGCAGTGGCCGTCAGCACCCGGTCACCAGCGGCGTGGCCGTACTGGTCATTGATGGCCTTGAACCCATTGAGGTCGACAAACACCAGGGCCACCCGGGTGTCGTTGCGGCGCGCCTGTTCAAGGGCATTGGCCAGGCGGCTTTCCAATACCAGGCGGTTGGGCAGGCCGGTCAGGGCATCGAAGTGCGCCAGCTGGTGCAACTGGCTGGCGGAGACTTTTTCGTCGGTGATGTCGCGCACCACGCCCATCATCTTGATGGTGGTGTCGTGGACGTTCTTCACCACGTTGCCGGTTTCCCGCAGCCAGTGGATGCTGCCGTCCGGCCAGATCACCCGGTATTCCTCATCGTGGTTCTGCCCGGTTTCCAGGCAGCGAATTTCCCCGGCGCGCACCTTGGCCCGGTCCTCGGGGTGCACGCAGGAACAGAAGAGTTGGTAGGAGGGCACCACCTCGCCGACCTTGAAGCCGAACATGCCGTAGATGGCTTCCGACCAGAACAGCTTCTCGGTGTCGACGTCCCAGTCCCAGGTGCCGATCCGCGCGAAGTACTGGCTGCGCTTGTAGCGCTCGGCGTCGTCCGGGCTGGCCGGGGCTTCCCGGGTCGGGTGCAGCAGCAACAGGCTGCCGCCGCCATCGGCAGCCGGTAGGTAAGTGATGTCTGTCGAGCGCTGTTCGCCGTCGCCGCGAACCACCAGGGTGCGTTGGCGCCCGCCATCGTGGGCGACTTCGTCGAGCCGGGGAAACCAGCGGGCCAGCGTCGACCCTTTGAGCGATGTGTCGGCCTGGCCCAGGAGCGTGGCCGCCAGGCGATTGTGCTGGCGCACGATGCCCTTGGCGTCGGTCAGCAGCAGGCCATCAGTCAGGCGCTCGGCCAATTGCCGATAGCGCCGCCGTTGCTGGCGCGCCTGATGCTCGCGCCAGAGCGCAAACAGGCCCAGCAAGACCAGGGCGAGGGCCAGCACAAGGTTGAGCAAGGCAGTGCTCATCGGGTCGGCAACAGCATGAGCAGGGTGTCCTGAGGGGGTTGTGGCGCGGCGCCATATTACTCCAGGGACTTGGGGCACAGCAGCATTTTCGGCCAGGTAAACCGGCCGTTTTCTGGGGGGCGGGCCGGCGCCGGCATTTTTTGCGCCGAGGATTGTGCGCAACGCCGGGATGGGTAACTATGCCGAGCCTATAGGTATAGGGGGTAGGGGTATGTCGCACACTCACGCACAGAAAGATGAGCTGCTCAAACGCGTCCGGCGCATTCTCGGCCAGGTCCAGGCGGTGGAGCGGGCCCTGGAGTCCGGCGCCGAATGCGCCAAAACCCTGCACTTGGTGGCCGCCACCCGAGGCGCCATCAATGGCCTGATGGGGGAAATCATCGAGGCCCATGCCCTGGAGCATGTGGCCAACCCCGAGCTCAGCGATGAGGAACGGGCCCAGGGCGTGGACGAACTGTTGCAAGCCATTCGCCGTTATTCCTGATTGAGGTCGAGCCCATGAGCCTTTCCGCACACGCATCGCGCTTGACCCACGAGCATCAGTTCCTCGGTGCTGGCCATGATGAAAACGCCCGGCGCACCCTGTGGGTGGTGGCGTTGACCCTGGTGATGATGGTGGGCGAGATCGCCGCCGGCTACATCACCGGCTCCATGGCCTTGCTGGCCGACGGTTTTCACATGGCGACCCACGCCGGTGCCTTGGGCATTGCCGCTGCGGCCTATGGTTTTGCCCGGCGCCATGCCAGCAGCGCTCGGTTCAGCTTTGGCACCGGCAAGGTCGGTGACCTGGCGGGGTTTGCCTCGGCGATGATTCTCGCTTTGGTGGCCCTGGGCATTGGCGCCGAATCGCTGTTGCGACTGTGGCAGCCGACCCAGGTGGCGTTCACCGAAGCGACCCTGATCGCGGTACTGGGCTTGGCGGTGAATATCCTCAGTGCCTTCTTGTTATCGGGCAGCCATCACCATGCCGGTCATGATCATCACGATCATCATGGCCATGCTCACGACCACCCGCATCCGCACCCGGATCATGGCCCGGCCCACCAGCACGACAACAACCTGCGTTCGGCCTATGTGCATGTGCTGGCCGATGCCCTGACCTCGGTGCTGGCGATTGCCGCCTTGCTCGCCGGGCGTTACCTGGGCTGGGTCTGGCTGGATCCGTTGATGGGCCTGGTGGGCGCTCTGGTGATTGCGCGCTGGGCCTACAGCCTGCTCAAGTCCAGTGCCGCGGTGTTGCTGGATGCCAGCGACGAGCCCCTGGCCGCCGAGATCCGCCAGTTGGTCGAGGCCCCAGGAGATGCACGCATCACTGATCTGCATGTGTGGCAGGTCGGCCCCCAGGCGCGGGCGGCCATCGTCAGCGTGCTGGCCCCGGCCTCCCTGAGTGCCGAAGCGTTGCGCGAGCGTTTGGCAGCGGTGCATGAGTTGACGCACCTGACCCTGGAATACCGCAGCCTGTAAGCGCCTTTACGCCGCGCCCGACAACGCCAGCCCGGAATACACCGCGCCCATCAGCGCCACCGCTAGCAGCACCAGGCTCGACAGACCGCTGAGCAGGCGTTGGTACTGGAGGGCAAAGCCCTGGCGCGCCAGGGCGATGTAGGCCGCCAGCACCGCGCAGTCGATCAGCACCCAGAATCCCACCAGGCAGGCCACGCTGCTGCCGAAGTGCGGGCTGATGCCGATGAACTGGGGGAAGAAGGCGACAAAAAACAGAATGTCCTTGGGGTTGGCGATGCCCACGGCAAAGCCCTTGCCCAGCCCGCCGCCGAGCCCCCGAGTGGCAACCGTCGCCAGTTCCCCGGGCTGCCTGGCGGCCGCCAGCCCCTGCAGCCCCAGATAGCCGATAAACCCACAACCCAACAGGCTGATGCCGTGCAGCAGGCGCGGGTCCAGGGCCAGGCCACCGCGCAGGATCAGCACCGCCAGCAGGGCCAGGATCAGGGAAGCGGCATTGCTGCCCAAGGCCGTCAGGGCAGCGCGCCGGGCACCGTGGCGCAGGCTGGTGTTAAGGATCAGCGCCACCACCGGGCCCGGGGTGGCCACCAGGGTGAAGACGCTGAAGACGTAGAGCAGCAGTAATGAAAAATCCAGATTCATGCGGGGTTTGCCTTGCCGGGTTGAAGCCTGTCTACACCGAGTAAGGGCTCTGGTACAGGGTTGATCGGGCAAGCTTGAGGGGCGGGGACAGCGTTGAAAAACGCTTTATGCTGTGAGCTACTGTGAGTATTAATCATCATGAGTCACTGCCCATGACCGAACCCCTGCCGCCGCTGTACGCCTTGCGCGCCTTTGAGGTCGCTGCCCGCAGTGGTTCTTTCACCCGCGCCGCCGAGGCGCTGTCCCTGACCCCGAGTGCGATCAGTCGCCATGTTCGGACCCTGGAGGGCCTGTTCGGCTGTCGCCTGTTCGAGCGCAATGGTCCGCACCTGGCCCTGACCGACGCCGGGCAGCGCCTGGCCCGCGAGCTCAAGGTGGGCTTCCGGATCATCGAAGACGCCTGCCTGCCCCTGCGCAGCCAGGACGGCCAATTGCGCTTGAAGGCGCCGTCGACCCTGACCATGCGCTGGCTGCTGAGGGCCCTGGACAGCCTCAAATCCCGCAGCCCGGAGCTGGCGGTGCAACTGGTCAGCGTGTGGATGGACGTGGACAGCGTGGACTTCTACGCCGAGCCCTACGACTGCGCGATCCTTCTGGGCAATGGCCATTTCGGCCCCGGGGTGGAGGCCTGCAAGTTGTTCGATGAATGGTTGGTGCCGATCTGCGCCCCAGAGCCCGAAGGCTCGCCGGCCTGGGACCTGCAACGGCTCAAGGATGCGGAGCTGATCCACCCTTCGGCGGATCGCCGTGATTGGCGTCGCTGGCTGCGACCCCAGGGGCTGGCGGACGAGGTACGGCTGGATCGGGGCAAGGTCTTCGACACCCTGGACCAGGCGATTTCCGCCGCGATGGGCGGTCATGGCCTGTCCATCGGTGACCTGCACCTGGTGGCCCAGGCCGTGCGTGATGGGCAGATCAGCCTGCCGTTCGACAGCGCCGTGGCCACCGGTGACAGCTATTACCTGGTGTGGCTGCGGGAGCACCCGCGCCCGCAGCGCATCCACCAGTTGCGGGAGTTCCTGCTGGGGGATGTGCCGACGGTGGACGGGCTGACTGTGCGTTTACTCAACCCTGGGCCCTAGCCCGACGAGGGCTGTTCAAGGGTCGGATGCGCTTCGCCCACTCAGAGCAGGATGTAATCGTTCTGTTGGCGGATACCGTCGTGGGGCGCTTGCACCAGGTGCACGTAACGCCCTTGCACCAGGTCGATGGGCAGGCAGTCATCCACATCCAGCAGGGCGTCGGTGTGGCCTTTTTGCCAGCGCGGGAGCATCTGGCGCTTGCCCTGGGCCTTGGCTTCGGTCTTGTTGCGGGCGACCACCAGCCCGTAATGATGGGCCTCGCCAAAGGTCGCGGCTTCGTAGCCGCCCAGGTTGATAAAGAACAGGCGCGGGGCGTCGGGCGCCGGTGCCAGGGGGCTCAGTTCGACCTTCCATTGATCGACCCCGTCGACCTGCATCCAGGCATCAATGTGCAGCCCCTTGGCGCTGCCGAACCAGCTTTCGCGCAGTTGCGGGTAGGTGGCTTGCAGGTTGTCCGCCACGGCAAAGGCCACATCGTGGACCTCGATTCGCGCGCGCGGGTGTTTACCGCCGAGCAGCACCACAAACAGCATGGGTGTTCCTTTTTCTGGGGGGCAGGGCCGTGGCTTTTACTCCAGATGCACGGCCCACCACAAGTGCCCGGGGCCCGCAGGGTGGCTGCGGGCCCTGGATCGGGGCGGGGGTTCTAGAACTTGAAGTGGGCGCTCAGCTCGGCGGAGCGGCCGGGCGCCACGGTGGCGAACATCCCGACGTGGGAGGCGTCGTAGATAGTCTCGTCGGTCAGGTTCATGACGTTGAGCTGCAGGTCGAGGTTCTTGTTGACCTTGTAGCCGAGCATCGCGTCGTAGCGCCAGTAGTCCGGCACGCTGATGGTGTTGGCGTCGTTCATGTAGCGCGCATCCATGTAGGTGGCGCCGCCGCCGATGCTCCAGCGTGGGTCGAGGTCGTAGCGGGTCCACAAGCTGAAGCTGTTGGGGGCGATGAACTTGGCCTGGTTGCCGTCGTTGCGGGCGTCGCCACCGGACTTCACCACCTCGGCGTCGAGGTAGGTGTAGCCGGCCCAGACCGCCCATTTGTCCGTCAGGCGCCCGGTGGCGCCCAGTTCGATACCCGTCACCCGCTGGTTGCCATCCAGGGCCACCAGCCCGGTGCTGGGGTCGGTGACCCGGGCGTTGGTTTTTTCCGTGCGGAACAGCGCTGCCGTGAGGGACAGCTGTTCATTGAACACATCCCACTTGGTGCCCAGTTCCAGGCTGCGGGTTTTCTCCGGATCGAGGTGGGCCTTGTTGTTGCCCAGGTTGCCGGCCCCGGCGCCATCGGCTCCGCCGGATTGGGTGTTTTCCCCCGACGGGTTGGACGAGGTGCCGTAGGACAGGTAGACCGAACCGTTGGGCCGGGGCTTGTAGACGATGCCGGCCTGGTAGTTCCACAGCTCGCTGGAGGAGCCGACCCCTTGCTGCAGGCGGTCCTTGACCTGGTAGTCGTCGTAGCGCAGGCCCAGGTTCAGGTCCCACTGCTCATGCAGTTTCAGGGTATCGAAGGCATACAGCGACGCCACGTCGGTGCGGTATTGGCTGGTCACTGCACCGCTGCCCCGCCTCAGTGTCCAGCCGCTGTCGTGGGCATCGGGGTTGTGCAAGTCGCCCAGCGGGCCGTTGCTGCCCGCGTGCTTGTCCCGTGTGGTGATGGTTTCACGGCTCAGTTCCAGGCCCAGCGAGTAGCGGTGTTCGAGCCCGCCGGTGTGCAGCGTGCCGAACAGGTCGGTCTGGTTGATCAGGGAGTCGTTGACCACGTTGCGCGCGCGGAAGCCGCGCTGGACCTGACCGGCCTGTTCCTGGGCGGCGGTCATGATCGGCCGGCTCATCACGTAGTCCTGCATCGAGCGTCCGCCGCGCAGGGTGTTGCGCAAGGTCAGGTCGGCGCTGAAATCATGCTCCAGCCGCAAGGTGGCGATGTCGGCCGAGGTCTTGCGGAAATCCCGTTCCAGCAGGCCGTAGAAATTGTCGCGATCGACCTTGGCCGGTCGCTGGGTGACGTTGGAAATGGGGTGGCCCTGGTCCGGAATGTCATCACTTTGCAGGTGGTAGTAGCTGGCGCTGATCCGGGTCGGGCCCGACAGGCCCCAGGTCATTGTCGGGGCAATGCCCCAGCGGCTGACGTCCACCCCGTCGCGGCCCGGCGTGTCGGCTTCATGCTTCATCGCGTTGAGGCGCAAGGCCAGGTCCTGCTCGGGAAAGTACTGGTTCACGTCCAGGGTGTGGCGCCACAGGCTGTCGGAACCCAGGGTCATGCTGCCGGCGACAAAGTCTTCGGTGCCTGCCGACTTGCTCACCAGGTTCAGGCTGCCGCCGGTGGAGCCTCGGCCGGAATAGGCGGAGCCGGGGCCTTTGAGGATTTCGATGGACTCCAGGTTGAAGGCCTCGTGGGACGCCCGGCCCAGGTCGCGAACGCCGTCGATCTGGATGTCGGTGCTGGCTTCGAAGCCGCGAATGAAGGGCCGGTCCCCCAGGGGCGTCCCCCCTTCACCGGCGCCCAGGGTAATGCCCGGGGTGGTGCGCAACACGTCGGTCAGTGAAGTGGCGCCGCGTTCCTTGATCAATTGCTCATTGATGATGGTGATGGAGCGGGGCGTCTCCAGCAGCGGTTCGCCGAGTTTCGGCGAGGAGGCGTGATCGACCTTGTAGGGGGCGTGCTGTTTGCCGCTGACCTGGATCGGGTCCAGTTGCAGCGCGTTGGGGATGTGGGGCTCGGCGTCCTCGGCGGCCTGGCTGAGGGAGCTGCAGGCGGCGAGGCCGAGGGCGCTGTACAACGGCGATCTGGCGAACGCGCTACGGTATTTTTCGGTCATGAGGGCAGTGCTCGCAAAGAAGATTGAATGCGAAGCGATGCTATTTGTAAGGGTTTGGATACCGAAGGATCTTTACGAAATTTACAACAATTTCTTGAGGTTATTCTGAAATTAGTAACATTTTGTTGTTTTTAGAGGATGTTTGAAACTTATTGTTGCGTATTTGGCGAAGGTTGGCGCGTGCTCAGGGCCAACAAGTCTTGATCCAGTTCGACCATGGCCTGCTCCAGTCGGGCCAGAGCCGCTTGGACCTGAGCGATGGCGCTGCCCTGGCTGCAGGCCAGTTCCAGGGACTCACAGTGCTCGATCAGGGCCTGGGCCTTGATGATGCGTGCCGCGCCGCGGACCCGGTGGGCCAGTTCGGCGATACCTTTGGGGTTATTCCCCGACTGCAACTGGCGGACCTGCGCCAGGTCCAGGCGGTTGCTGTGCAAGAGCCCTTGCAACATGCGCTGGATGGCGGCGGGGTCGCCGCCCGTCAGGTGGTCCAGTTGCTGTATGTCGTAGCGGATCGTCGTCGGCGGTGCCTGGGCCGGTCTTGGGGGCAGGGGCGCTAGCTGGCGCAGGCAACGGTCCAGGTCGGGCAAGGCGATGGGCTTGAAGATGCAGCCGTTCATACCGGCGTCGAGGCAGCGCTGCTCCTCATCGGGGTGGACGTTGGCGGTGAAGCCGAAAATCGTCGTCGCCGGGCGTCCCTGATCGCGCTCCGCCTGGCGGATCTTGCGGGTCAGGTCGTAACCACTCATCAGCGGCATGTTGCAGTCGCTGATGACCACGTCGAATGCCTGCTGCTGCCAGCGTTCAAAGCCCTCGACGCCGTTCTGCGCCTGGTCCAGGGAGTAGTCGAGAAAGCGCAGTTGTTCACACAGCAACTGACGGTTGGCCTGGCTGTCGTCCACCACCAGGATGTGCAGTGCCTGCTTGGCGGGAGGTTCGCTGGGCGCCTGGGCTGGCCGGGGCACCAGGGGCAGCGGGTCCAGGCGGCTCAACGGCAGTTGCACCCGCAGGGTGGTGCCGTGGCCGGGCTGGCTGTGCAGCTCCAGTTGGCCCCCCATCATTTCGCACAGGGTGCGGCAGATGGCCAGGCCCAGGCCGGTGCCGGAGCGGGCGTGTTGGTGCTGGCCGGGCACCTGGCTGAAGGGCTGGAACAACCGTTGCTGGTCTTCGGCGTTGATGCCGATGCCGCTGTCCTTGATCGACAGTTGCACCAGCAGCCGCTGCGGCCCCTCGGCCTGGGCCTCCAGGCGCACCTGAATGCCGCCCTGTTCGGTGAACTTGATGGCGTTGCTGATCAGGTTGGACAGCACCTGCTTGAAGCGCAGCGGGTCCACCAGCACATCGCTGTGGGTATCACCGGCCAGTTCCAGCTCCAGGCGCAAGCCTTTTTGCCGGGCCAGGCCGTCGAACATCCGGATCACCGACCCCACCAGCTCCTGCAGGTTGGCTCGTTCCGGGCTCAGGCTCAGACGCCCGCTTTCAATGCGCGCGATGTCGAGGATGTCGCCGATCAGGTCCAGCAGGCCCAGGGCCGATCCGTAGGCCACCTCGATCGAAGGGCGGTCGAACTGGCCCTGGTCGGCGCGCTTGAGGGCCAGTTCGAGCATGCCGATCACCGCGCTCATGGGGGTGCGGATTTCGTGGCTCATGGTCGCCAGGAAGGTGGTCTTGGCCCGATTGGCCTTGTCGGCGTCGTTTTTGGCCTGGGTCAGTTCCTCCAGCAGTTGCTGGCGCTCGCTGATGTCCAGCCAGCCCCCGATGATGCCCTGGATGTCACCCTGGGCATTTCGGTACGGCAGCATCCAGTGGTAGATGTTCAGGCGCTGGCCGCGGATGTGCACTTCGCGGTCGATCAGCAGCGGTTGGCCGCCAGCGAGGATGGTCTTGAAGTCTTCGGCGAACAGCGGGGCCTCGGGCACCGCCAGTTGGTCGAGGCTGGTGCCCAGCACGCTGTGGCGATCGGCGCCCATGGCCTTGAGGTAGCTGTCGTTGCAGATCACCAGGCGGCGGTTGAGGTCGCGCACGTAGATCGGGTTCGGCGTGCCGTTGATCAATGCGTCCATAAAACGCAGTTGGTCGTTGAGGGCCTGTTCGGCCCGTTCGCGCTGGCTGACTTGGCGGCGCATGGCGTAGCCCCAGGCCAGGGCGATCAACAGCAACAGCGCCGAGCCGACGCCGGCCAGGTAGAGGGTGGTGCGGTAGTCGCGCCAGGATGGTGGGGCGACCGCCGCCTTCGAGCGCCAGCGGTTGTTGAGTTCAGTGAGGGCGTCGGGGGATATGCTGCGCAGGGATTTGTCGATGATGCTGAACAGTTCCACCTGGTCGCGGCGGATGCCAAAGGTTTCGTTGAGCAGCGGCAGGTTGAGGGCCGACCTGACCTTGAGCCGGTCCTCCCTGATGCGTGGCAAGTTGAAACTGACGGCGATTTCCGCTTGCACGGCAGCGTCGGCCTGACGCTCGCGCAGCAGGGTCAGGGCTTCGAAGTTGGTCTGCGCTTCCTTGATCCGGATCTGCGGATAGCGTTGGCGCAGCAGCGGCACCAAGGCATGGCCGCTGCCAATCAGTAGGGTCTTGCCGGCCATGTCTTCCAGGCTTTTCGGCGCATCGGGTCCGTCGCGGGTAATCAGCATGTAAGGGCCCACGAGGTAGGGCCGGGTGAATTGCAGATAGGCCTCGCGTTCAGGGTTGCGCGCCCGATCGGCCACCATCTGCACCAGGCCTTCGCGCACAGCCTCGTTGAGCTCCGTGAAGCTGGGCCGAGTGTGGATTTCAAAGGTCAGCCCGGTCTTGGCCTCCAGCATGGCCAGCAGGTCGGCGGTGATCCCCAGGTAATTGCCATCGGCGTCGAAGTAGGACATCGGCGGCAGGTAACGGTGAATGCCGATGTGCACCACCGGGTTCTTTTCGATCCAGCGTTGTTCATCGGCCGTGAGGTTGGTTTTCTCCATGCTCAGCAGCAGGCGATCGCCCCAGCGATTGCGGATGCTGACGTCCTGCTCTTTGTTGATCGATTGCAGCGCCGTGTCGATCAGGCGCTGCAACCGTGGGTTGCCCGGGTTGATGGCGAAGGCAAAGCCCGAGACGCTGGCCGGGCCGCTGTAGATGATGCGCAGGTAGTCGCTGTAGTTGCGCGAGATCAGGAACTGCGCCGTGACCGCATCGCTCAGCAACACATCGGCATCACCGAAGGCCACGGCCGCCATGGCGGCATCCGCGGTGCTGTAGCTGTCGATCCGGGCCTTGGGGTACATGGCCTGGGCGACGGGCAGGGTGATGGTGTCCAGGGAAATGGCCAGCCGGCGGTCCTGCAGGCCATTTTTCAGCGACGGCGCATCCCCCAGGCGGGCCACCAGGGTCGGGCGATTGACCAGGTAGCTTTGGCTCTGCAACAGGTGGTGCTGCTGGGCGGCGCTGGCGGTGACGCGGCCCATGAAATCGATCTCGCCGTTGGCCAGGGCGTGGAAGACCTGCTCACGGGTTTCATAGGCACGGAGGCTGACCTTCACCCCCAAGGCGTCCGCCAGCAGGCCAAGGTAGTCGGCGGTGATGCCTTCGTACTCGTTGGACTCGTTGAGCATTTCCAGGGGCGCCAGTTGCTCGCGTGAGGTGCCCAGGACCAGTTCGCGCTTGTCCCGCAGCCATTGCCGGTCGTCGGCGTTCAGGCGCAGGTCGGGGTGGTGGGGCGATTCGTAGTCGAGCAGTTGCAAGGGAGTGGTGGCGTCGCCCAGGGCCGGGAGGCAGGCCAGCCACATCAGCGCCAGCAGAAGAAAACGAGGCATTGGGGCTCCTGGGCGGATCACGGCACAAGGATCGGTCGAAGGGGGGAGGACGCAGGCTGCACAAGGTCTGGCGGCCCATGCTGAGTCTCAATATAGATCAAGGGTTGGTGCCAAATCGGCTTATTTTCCTGGAGGGTCGCGCCTCGGACAAGCCCGTTGTTGTGGGCAGACCGAAGGTGTTGCCGGCGCCTTGACCGGCTTGCGGTTAGCGATACGCTTGGGTTATCCGCACAGCGTCAGCGGGGGGTGTCGGACGGTCGCCGCCAAGCCGATTCAGTGGCCGTCCAGGCGTTCAATATTGACAGTACCGGTTACCCAGGGTGCGCGCTTGAATACCTTGAAGATACTTGTTCTGGAAGACCATCCCGTGCAGCAGATGCTGGCCGTCGAACAGTTGCTGCGCCTGGGTGCGGTCGAGCCCCTGGCAGCGTCCGATGGGGTCAGCGCCTTGAGCCTGCTGCAGGAGCACGGCGCAGTCGATATCGTGCTGTGCGACTTGCAGATGCCCGGCATGGACGGCCTGGAATTCCTGCGTCGGGCCAGTGACGCCCGCCTGCTGCGAGCGGTGATCCTGTTCAGCCTGATCGAGTCCGACCTGCGGCGCGCGGTGTTGCAGATGATCAGCCTGCTGGGCCTGGTGGTGCTGGGGGATGTGAGCAAGCCGGCGCCGTTATCGGCCATGCGCGGCATGCTCGAACTCTATCTGCAGCGGCATTGGCAGCAACCCGAGTCGGCGCCGCGCCCCTTGATCGGGGTCAGTCGCGAGGACTTGCACCGTGGTGTCGAGCGAGGTGAATTCATCGCCTACTACCAACCCAAGTTCGAGATGAGCAGCCGCCGTTGTTGCGGCGCCGAAGTGCTGATGCGCTGGCAGCACCCGCAGCACGGGGTGTTGGCCCCGGCGGTGTTTCTCGACGCATTGGAAGCCGAAGGCCTGTTGGATCGGGTGTTCCTGCAGCAACTGGAGCAGGGCATGGCGCTGCAACAGCGCCTGTTGCAAGCGGGCGAACCCCTGGAACTGGCCTTCAACCTGCAGCCACGGCAACTGGCCTCCAGCGATGTGGTGAACTGGATTCGCGCGGCCATCGAGCGGCACCGCATCCCGCCGCGCCTGCTGACCTTTGAAATCACCGAGGTCGGCCTGGTGCAGGCCCCGGCCATCAGCCTGGAGAACCTGGTGCGCCTGCGCATGATGGAGTGCAACCTGGCCATCGACGATTTTGGCGCCGGTTATTCCTCCCTGCAGCGCCTGTGCGAGTTGCCCTTCAACCAGATCAAACTCGATGCCCACTTCGTTCGCGAGCTGGTGAGCCAGCCCCGTTGCCGGGCGGTGGTCGGCGCGGCCCTGGCCCTGGCCCGCAACCTGGACATGAGCCTGGTGGTGGAGGGCGTGGAGACGGCCCTGGAGTGCCGCCTCTTGCTGGAAATGGGCTGCACCCTGGGCCAGGGGTATGAATACGCCCGGCCGATGCCCGAGGCCGACCTGCTGGCCTGGCCCCGTGGCGGCATGCTCACCGGGCAGTAGACGTGCGCCTCCGCGGCTGCCAGGCTCGGCATCTTTTTAGCCAATGTGGAGCACGTCATGCTGATTGTTTTCAGCGGCTTGCCGGGCACCGGCAAGAGCACGCTGGCCCGCGCCCTGGCCGAACAGTTGCAAGCCACCTGGCTGCGCATCGACAGCATCGAGCAGGCCCTGCGCGACGAGGGCCTGGCGGCCGTGGGTACGGCCGGTTACCGGGTGGCCAATGCCTTGGCCGAGGCCAACCTGGGGTTGGGCCTGAGGGTGATTGCCGATGGCGTCAACCCGGTGGCCGAGAGTCGCCAGAACTGGCAGGCGATTGCCCAGCGCCAGGGCGTACCGTTGCTGAATATTGAAGTCATCTGTTCGGATCGCGACGAGCATCGGCGCCGGGTCGAGGGCCGCGAATCGCAGGTGCCGGGGCTGGTCTTGCCGACCTGGCAGTCGGTGCTCGAGCACGACTACCAGGCTTGGGATACGCCGCCCCTGCGCCTGGACAGTGCAGTGTTGTTACCGCACGAGGCGGTCCAGGTGATTGTGCGGCACCTTGGGTAAATCCGCGGAGATAGCGAAAAAATCTGCGATCAGGCTGGATTTCAGGGCATTACGCCCCTGGCTGGTGCGTAATGCCGAACATAAACAGTGCGCGGAGGGGGCGGTAGACGGGCTGCGTGGTGCTTGGGTTACGCCGGTGCACGCTGCCGGTTGGGTAAAAAAGTCCCGTTAACAGGGCAAAAAAAACCGTTCCCGGACTTTCTGCACTTTTTTTGTTCGCGCCAGGGTTGTGCAGGGCCCTGGCGCGGGCCCCTGGACTTAAACGGTTCAGTGCTTCACCCCTGGCGTGTCGCCTAATCGAAATAAAATGTCGCCTTATCAATGACTTTGAGCGCTGGGCGACTTTCTTCACGGCGATCCGGGTTTTGGGCATAGTGATTGCTAACCCTCTATCAGGGCTTGGGAAATTTCTTGCCAGCCCTCCCTGGCATTCAGGCCCCAGGCGGGCCCGCCGCGATCTTTCAAATCGACGTTCCCATTCAATCCCAAGGCTGACCCCTGCCATGCACCCATGGCGGTCAGGGCGCCCAGGGCTTGCCGGAAAAAAGGCGCACACCCTGCACCTTGTCCAGGGCGCCGATTCGCGGGGATTTTTCAGGCTGGATATCGACTACGCACAGTGAGGTGCTTCATTACCGGGTAGCAGACAAGCACGTAAGGCCGAACCTATTGGAATAGAAAAGTGTGCATAAAAAGCCGTTTAAACCACGGCGAGGAGTTGGGGTATGTCCCGTGCTTTTTTTAATGAAATGTATGACGCCAGCGGGGGCTGCCGCCCGCATTATCGAGAGTTCGCCCGCTGGTTGGCGGACACCCCTCTGGAGCTGCTGGAGCAGCGTCGCCGCGAAGCCGACCTGTTGTTCCATCGCGCTGGCATCACCTTCACCCTGTACGGCGACGAGCAGGGCACCGAACGCCTGATCCCCTTCGACATCATCCCCCGCAGCATCAAGGCCAGCGAATGGCAGAGCGTGGAACGCGGCTGTATCCAGCGAGTCCAGGCCCTCAACATGTTCCTCGCGGACATCTACCACGGCCAGCGCATCCTCAAGGAAGGCATCATTCCCGCCGAACAGGTGCTGGCCAACGAGGGCTATCAGATGGCCATGCGTGGCCTGGACCTGCACCGCGGCATCTACGCACACATTGCCGGGGTCGACCTGGTGCGTGATGGCGACGGCAGTTACTACGTGCTCGAAGACAACCTGCGAACGCCCAGCGGCGTGAGCTACATGCTCGAAGACCGCAAGATGATGATGCGTCTGTTCCCCGAGCTGTTTGCCGCCCAGCGCGTGGCGCCCATCGACCACTACCCGAACCTGTTGCTGGACACCCTCAAGAGCTCCAGCCCCCTGGACAATCCCACGGTGGTGGTGCTGACCCCGGGCCGCTTCAACAGCGCCTATTTCGAACATGCGTTCCTGGCCCGGGAGATGGGCGTGGAGCTGGTGGAAGGCGCCGACCTGTTTGTGCGTGATGACCGGGTGTTCATGCGCACCACCTCCGGCGCGCAAGCGGTGGACGTGATCTATCGCCGCCTCGACGATGCCTACCTCGACCCGCTGTCGTTCAATCCCGACTCCATGCTCGGGGTGCCGGGGCTGATTGCCGCCTACCGCTCGGGCAACGTGGTGCTGGCCAACGCTGTGGGCACCGGGGTCGCCGACGACAAGTCGATTTACCCCTATGTGGACGAGATGATCCGCTTCTACCTCAGCGAAGAGCCGATCCTCAAGAACGTGCCCACCTGGCAGTGCCGCAAGCCTGCCGAACTGTCCCATGTGCTGGCCAACCTGCCAGACCTGGTGGTCAAGGAAACCCAGGGTTCCGGCGGCTACGGCATGCTCGTGGGCCCAGCGGCCACGGCGGCGGAGATCGAGGATTTCCGCGCCCGGCTCAAGGCCCGCCCCGAGGCCTACATCGCCCAACCGACCCTGTCGCTGTCCACGTGCCCGACCTTTGTCGAAAGCGGCATTGCCCCGCGGCACATCGACCTGCGCCCATTCGTACTTTCAGGCAGCGAAACCCGCCTGGTGCCCGGCGGCCTGACCCGCGTGGCCCTGCGCGAAGGCTCGCTGGTGGTGAACTCGTCCCAGGGCGGCGGCACCAAAGACACCTGGGTAGTGGAGGACTGACACATGCTTTCAAGAACCGCTGCGGACCTCTATTGGATGTCCCGTTACCTGGAGCGCGCGGAGAACCTGGCGCGCATGCTCGAGGTCAGTTATTCCCTGTCGCTGATGCCCCAGGCCGGGCGGGGCGACGGTCGCGCCGAGCTGGCCATGTCGCTGCTGGCGGCCGGCACCCTGGATGACTACAACCAGCGTTACGGTGAACTCAACACCGAGCGCATGCTGCATTTCTTCGCCCTCGACGAGACCAACCCGGGGAGCATCTATTGCTGCCTGCGCGCGGCGCGCAGCAATGCACACGCGGTGCGCGGGCGCATCACCGCCGACATGTGGGAGAACATCAACGCCACTTGGCTGGAGATGCGCAACATCGCCAGCAACGGCCTGGGGCGCTACGGCATCAGCCAGTTCTGCGAGTGGGTCAAGGAGCGTTCGCACCTGTTCCGTGGCGCCACCTCGGGCACCATCATGCGCAACGATGCGTATTGCTTCATTCGCCTGGGGACCTTTATCGAGCGGGCCGACAACACCCTGCGCCTGCTGGATGCGCGTTATGAAATGTTCGGCGAGGAATCCGAGGAGGTCAGCGACAACTCGGCCCGTGGCTATTACCAGTGGAGCGCCTTGCTCCGCGCCTTGTCGTCGTTCGAGGCGTTCAACGAAATCTACCGCAACGCCCCGGGGGCCGAGCAGGTGTCCGAGATGCTGTTGCTGCGCGCCGATGTGCCGCGCTCCCTGCACGCCTGTGTCGAGGAGCTGGACCACATCCTCGCCAGCCTGCCGGGCAACAACGGCCGTCCGGCCCAGCGCCTGGCCGCCGAGCTGAACGCGCGGCTGCGCTACACCGGGATCGACGAGATCCTGGCCTCGGGGCTGCACCTGTGGCTCACCGAATACATTGCGCAGATCCGCCACCTGGGTCAGACCGTGCACGAATCCTATCTGGAGGTCGTATGAAACTTTCCATACGTCACGACACCACCTACAGCTACGCCGATGAAGTCTGCACCAGCATCCAGTTCCTGCGCCTGACGCCGCAGAACAGCGAGCGCCAGCGCATCCTTCAGTGGCACCTGGAGCTGCCGCGCCGGGTGCGCAGCCAGCTCGACCCTTACGGCAACATCCTCCATGTGCTGACCCTGGATGAACCCCACGGCGCGATCGTGCTGACGGCGTACGGCGAGGTGGAAATCGACCCGCTGCGGGACGTGGAGGGGGACGAGCAATCGCCGCTGCCATTCCTGCGCACCAGCCGCCTGACCCAGGCCGATGAGGCGCTGACGGCCTTTGCTGTGCAGCACTGCGGCGAGCGTCGGGACCGCCAGGCGCTGACCGAGCTGATGCAGGCCCTGGGCGCGCACATGCCCTACAGCCCGGGCGCCACCGAAGTCAGCAGCAGCGCCGCCGAGGCCTTTGCCGGCCGCGCCGGGGTCTGCCAGGACCACACCCATGTGTTCCTGGCCTGCGCCCGCAGCCTGGGGATTCCGGCGCGCTATGTGTCCGGCTACCTGTGCACCGAAGATCAGAGCCACCTGGCCAGTCACGCCTGGGCCGAAGCCTGGCTGGATGACGGCTGGTACAGCTTCGACGTGACCAACCAGCTGATCCGTCCGGAGCGCCACTTGAAGCTTGCGGTGGGCCTGGATTACCTCGACGCCTGCCCGGTACGGGGCATGCGCCGCGGCGGCGGGGCGGAGCAGATGCTGGCACGGGTCCAGGTCAGTTCCATGGTCCAGGTGCAACTGCAGTAGAACTTTGAGCGCCGCCTGCAGCCAGCACGGCGGCGCAACCCTCCACCTCGGCACTGCCGGGGTCATCAGGCGCCACAGGAGTAGCGACGATCAGCGTTCACGAACACCGCCAGCGTCTGGCATTGCAGGCCTATGTCGAGGCCCGGCCGGCTCTGCGTCAGCAGTTGGCCACACTGCCGCTGGCGCAGCACGCGGCCTACGTGCAGCAGGCCCTGGATGAGGAGGCCGCGGCGTTGCACATCGCGCCGTGGGAATTGCACTTGCAACTGCTGGCCAGCAGCCCCGAGGAACTGGCGGCCTTGCAGTTGGCCGCCCACCGCGAGATTGCCGAATTCGCCAATATGCCGTGGGCCGAGTACTGCGCCCTGACCGGGTGCAAGGCCTAGTCGCGGCTCAGCTCGCCCTGGGGTCTTGATAGTCCCGGCACCAGGAGCTGCCGTAACGGTCGAGCAAGGCTTGGCTCAACAGCTCGGTATCGGCAGCGTCGCTGAAGCGGAACAAGGTCCAGACCAGGGGCCGCACCAACTGGTCGCGCGTGCGGTACTGGGGGATATCGACAATGTGCTCGGCGTGCTGGTTGAACCACTGTTCGAGCAAGCGTTGAGAGGCGTCGTCCGCACCCAGCAGAAATACCCACAACACCCCCAGCAGGTCCAGGTCCCAACTGAGCATAGGGCGGTCGAAATCCACCGCCGCCAGAGGCACGCGATGCAGCAGGCCGGCCAGCTCGGCATGCAGCCAGGGGTCTTCGGCGAACTCGCTCTTAAGCTTGGCTTTTTTGCTCAGCATGCCCGGCTGGTGCGAGAAGCGCCTGGCCTGATTGAGCAGCGCCAGCTTGCGCGAGTACCCCGGCAACGACAGCTCGCCGTCGAACAGCAGGCGCATGACCCAGCGCTTGAGCCGGCAGCGCGGGTAGCTTTCTTGCTCCAGCACCACGGCGACCCGCGCGGCGGCCTGCGTCAGCAACGGCCAATGGAACGGCTTGTTGATGGGCGGGGTCTGGCCATCGAGCAGCAGGTAGTAATAGAAGTCTTCCAGGGTGCTGTCAGGCAGGTCCTTGGGGGGCTTTCTGCTCAGTGGGGTGATTGCCGGGTGATGCATACAGGCGTAGTCGTTGTAGCTCAGTCCTTGCTCGAAACTGGCTTGGCCGGAGGCGATAAAGCGCTCCACGGTCTGCGTGCTGGAGGTCATGGGCCGTCCTGGGCGAGAGGGGGCGCCAGTATAAGAAAAAACCGCCACGCCGTGGCCGCTCAATGTGGGGTCAGGTAGGCCTTGCGGTATTCGTCGGGGGTGTTGCCCATCATCTTGCGGAACATGCTGATAAAGGCCGAGGCGCTGCTGTAGCCAAGGTCCAGGCCGATGGTTTCCACGCTCTGGCCCTGTTCCAGCAGGGCCAGGGCCTGCACCACCCTCAGCCGTTGGCGCCATTCACTCAAGGACATACCCAGGTCGCGCTGGCTGCGACGCATCAGGGTGCGCTCGGTGGTGTTGGCGGCGTGGGCCAATTGCGGCAGCGAACGCGGGTCGCCGGGGTTGGCTTTCAGGGCCTCCAGCACGGGCCCCAGCAACGGGTCCACCGAGGACGGCAGGTAGCTGCCGGCGCACGAGGTGCTGGACAGCTTGTCCACCAGTACCTGCAACAGGCGCTGGTGCTGGGGGCTTTGCGGCAGCCCTGGCGGCGCCTGGCGCAGGTCATTGAGCAGGGCCAGGATCAGCGGGCTGACGGTCAGCGCGCAATGCTTGGCCGGCAACGCATCGCACAGCTCGACGGCCAAATACAGGGAGCAATGACAGGCCTGCTGGTGATTGAAGCCGATATGCTCGACATTCGGCGGCAGCCAGATGCCGTATTGGGGTGGCGCCAAGTAGTGGTGGTCATCGAGCTGGATCTCCATCACGCCGCTGTAGGAATAGACGAACTCGCCCCAGGCGTGGCTGTGCCGGGGGTAGGTGGCGTGGGCCGGCAATTGCGCGCTGCGAAAGAAAATCGGCGCCGGCAAGGCATCGTTGTACGGTGCAAAGTGCAGGTAGTGGGCAAGGTTGTTCACGATGGGCACCGGCTTGGCGGATAAGTGCGATGGATTGTCGGATTGGCACTATATCTAGAAAAACTGTCAGCCTGACAATCCCCCATCACGTTCCCCCGACCAAGGACCCACCATGGCACCCCGCCAGACACTCGATGGACCCGCCTTCGGCCTTATGGTGTTGCTCTGCGCCCTTTGGGGTTTTCAGCAGGTAACGCTCAAGGCCACCGCGATGGACATTGCGCCCATCCTGCAGATTGCCCTGCGCTCCGCCGGAGCTGCGTTGCTGGTGGGGTTGCTGATGAGCGTGCGCCGCGAAACCCTCGGCCTGGCCAGCGGCCATTGGCGTCCGGGGCTGGTGGTGGGCGGCCTGTTCGCCCTGGAGTTTCTCCTGGTGGGCGAGGGGCTGCGGCACACCACGGCCTCCCACATGGTGATCTTTCTCTACACCGCGCCGATCTTTGCCGCCCTGGGCCTGCACTGGAAACTGCCCTCTGAACGCCTCAAGGCGGCGCAATGGCTGGGCATCGCCGTGGCCTTCGCCGGGGTGGTGGTGGCCTTCACCCGTCCTGCCAGCGCGGCACCGTCGGCGAGCAGCCTGTTGGGCGATGGCCTGGGGATCCTCGCCGGCGCCGCCTGGGGCGCCACCACCGTGGTGGTGCGCTGCTCGCAACTGGCTACCAGCCCGACCACCCGCACCTTGCAATACCAATTGCTCGGTGCCGCCCTCTGGCTGTCCCTGGCGGCGCTGGCCACCGGACAACTCACGGTGCATTTCACGCCCGTGGTGTGGGGCAGCCTGGCGTTCCAGGTGCTGCTGGTGTCCTTTGCCAGCTTCCTGATCTGGTTCAGCCTGCTGCGCCGCTACCTGGCGTCGCGCCTCGGCGTCCTGTCATTCATGACCCCGCTGTTCGGCGTGGGGTTTGGCGTGTGGCTACTGGATGAGCCCCTGGAACCCAACTTCATCGTCGGCGCCTTGCTGGTGCTGGCAGGCATCGTCCTGGTGAGCGGCTATGAATGGCTGCAGCAGCGCCTGTCCACCCGCCGCGCCAGCACCAGTGACCACGCCAGCTGCGGACTGGCCGACGATAAAGGCCGTGCGGGGCGTTTGTAGGTGGGGTAGGGCGAAGACAACCCAGGCGTCACTCGCCCTGCCTGCAGTGGGCAGGCGCTTGCATGGTGCATCCCCGAGGATTGCCGTAGCCTTGCGGGCTTTGCACCGTTTGAGGGAGCTGCATGTCATCCGCTGTTGTGATTACCCCGGTCCAGCCTGACGAAATCGCCGCCACTCGGGATTTCGTCATGGCTGCCCGGGCGCAGATGTTTCCCTGGCTTGAGGCCGGGACGCTGCCCGTCGATCTGGCGGACTTTTCCGCGCATTACTTGACGCCGGGGCAGGGGCGTTTCCTGATCGCCCGCTGCGACGGCGAGAGGGTCGCTGCGATCGGTTACCTGCCGTATGACGGTCGTTTTCCCCAGCTCGATTTTGCCGGGCGCAAGGTGGTGGAAGTGGTGCGTTTGTTCGTCAGCCCCGAGCAGCGGCATGGGGGGCTGGCGGCGCGCTTGTATCAGGCGCTCAAGGTGTTGGCCGAGGCCGATGGGGTGCAGGTGCTGTACCTGCACACCCATCCATTTCTGCCGGGGGCCATCGCCTTCTGGCACAAGCAGGGTTTTACCACGCTGTGCGTCGATAACGACCCGCCGTGGCACACCACCCATATGCAGTGCGTGTTGGCCCAGGGCTGAAGGCCCGTCCCTTCAGTGGGGCGCCAGTGCTCGCTGGATAATCGCGCCGAGGCGCTCCCTGGCCCGTGGCGCCAAGCCTTCGGGCAGCTTCGGCATGGTCTCTATGGGCGTGCCCACCTGGATCAGCATCACCATGCCCATGGCCACATGGGGGCTGCACTGAATGCCGTAGAAACCGGGCACCTCGAAGGTCTGCTCCACGGGCTGGTTGAGCTGGCTTTTGAAGGCGCTGGCGCCGGGCGGCAGCAGGCCGTTGATGGAGGCGGCGTTGTGGCCGTTCTGGGTGGGGATGAAGCGCACGCTGTCACCGGGGGCCAGGCGCAGGAAGTCCGGCTCGTAGACCATGCTCCCGGCCGCGCCGCGATTGAGCATCTTGACCTCGTGCACGTCAGCCAGGGCCGAGGTGCCAAGGAGCAGGGCCAGCCAGGCCAGTTTGGGCTTGAGCAACATGCAGGGCTCCAGGCGTCAGTGGGAACGCAGGCGCAGGAAGCGGCTGCCATCCAGGGGGTCGATGATGAAGTGGCCGCGCACGCCGAATACGCTGTGCAGGCGTTCCGGGGTCAGCACCTCGGTGGGGCTGCCGAGGGCCACCAGGCGGCCGCCCTGCATCAGCGCCAGGCGGTCGCAGCCTAGGGCCTGGTTGAGGTCATGCAGGGCGATCACCGTGGTCACCGGCAGGTGCTGGACCAGTTGCAAAATGCTCAGTTGTTGCTGGATATCCAGGTGGTTGGTGGGCTCGTCCAGCAGCAGGACCCGCGGCCGCTGGGCCAGGGCCCGGGCAATGTGCACCCGCTGGCGTTCGCCGCCGGACAGACTGTGCCACCTGCGCCCTTGCAGGGGCAGCATGGCCACCGCCTCCAGGGACTCGCGGACAATTGCGTCATCCTCGGTGCTCCAGGGGGTCAGGGCCGACAGCCAGGGCGTGCGTCCCAACTCTACGGCGTCGCGCACGCTGATGGCGTCGTCGGTGCTGGCCTGCTGCTCGACCACCGCCAGCCACTGGGCGATCTGCCGCCGGCCGAGCCGGGCCAGGGGCTGCTCCATCAACCGCACTTCGCCCGCCTGGGGCCGCTGAATGCCCGACAGCAGCTTGAGCAGGGTGGATTTGCCGGAGCCGTTGGGGCCGACGATGCCCAGGGTTTCGCCAGCGCGGACGCTGAGGTCGATGTCCTGTAGCAGCGGTCGGCCCTTGATGGCATAGCTCAGGCCCGAACAGGCCAGCACCGTGGTCCGGGATTGGGGGTTCAAGGCGTTCATCGGGCGTGGCTCCCGCGGATCAGGATCAGGGCGAAGACCGGGGCGCCGATCAAGGCGGTGATCACGCCGATCGGCAACACCTGGCCCTTGATCAGGGTGCGTGACAACACGTCGGCGGCCATCAGGAACAGGGCGCCGCTGAGGGCGCTGAGGGGCAGCAGCCGGCCATGCCGCGGGCCCACCAGCAGGCGCATGGCGTGGGGGATCACCAGGCCGACAAAACCGATGGAGCCGACGATGGACACCAGCACCGCGGTCATCAGCGCGGCGCTGGCGATCAGCAGGATCTGCACCCGACGCACCGGAATACCCAGGGCCGCGGCCGAGTCGGCGCCAAAGGTGAAGGCGTCCAGCGCGCGGCGATGCCACAGGCACAGCACCAGGCCCAGTAGCACCACCGGCAGCGCCAGGCTGACCGATGACCAGCGCACGCCGCTGAGGTTGCCCAGCAGCCAGAACATGATGCCCCGGGCCTGTTCCGCGCTGGCCGACTTGGTGATCAGGAAGGAAGTCAGGGCGTTGAACAACTGCGAACCGGCGATGCCGGCGAGGATGATTTGCCCGGCCGCCGCGCCACCACGAGCGCTGCGGGCCAGCAGGGTGACCAGGGTAAACGCCGCCACGGCCCCGAAAAAGGCCCCGGCCGACAGTGACAGCGCGCCGGCCCCCAAGCCGAGAATCGCCACCAGCACGGCGCCGGTGGACGCCCCGGCGGAAATCCCCAACAGGTAAGGGTCAGCCAGGGGATTGCGCAGCAGGGCTTGCAGCACCACCCCGGACAGCGCCAGCCCGGTGCCGCAGGCGGCGGCCACCAGGGCCCGGGCCAGGCGGTAGTTCCAGACGATGCCTTCATCGATGGGATCCAGCACGTGGCCGGCGTCCCAGAGTTTGTTGGCCAGGACCTGCAGCACCACCTGCAGGTCGATGTGGGTTTCGCCGATGCTCACCGCCGCCAGGACTGCCAGCAGCAACACCAGGCTGACCCACAGGCCGTGCCCGAGCAGCGGCGCGCATGCCCGGGCGACGCCGAGGGCACTCATGGGTGCGACTGGAGGCGCTGGCTGGCCTGGGCCAGGGCGTCGATGCCGTCGAACAGGCGCAGGCTGGCCTGCATGGCGTGGGCGTCAATGATCAGGATGCGGTCGTGTTTCACCGCGTCCATGTTGCGGGTCACCGGGTCGTTCTTGAGGAATTGCAACTTCTTCTGGTAGTCATCGGCCGGGAAGCGACGGCGGTCCATGCGGGCGATGATCAGGAAGGTCGGGTTGGCCTTGGCGATGGTTTCCCAGCCGACAGTGGGCCATTCCTCGTCGGATTCGATGACGTTGCGCATGCCCAGGGTGTTGAGCATAAAGTCGGGAATGCCCTTGCGCCCGGCCACGTAAGGGTCGATATCGAGGTCGGCGCTGGAGAACCAGAATACCGCGGAGGGCGCCTGGCCCTGAGCCGGTGCCGCTTTGGCCACGGCGGCGGCGAGGCGGGCCTTGAGCTGGCCCACCAGTTGTTCGCCGCGCGCTTGCACGTCGAAGATCTGCGCCAGTTGCTCGATGCTCTTGTACAGGCTGTCGATGCGGAAGGTTTCCAGGCGCGTGCCGTCGGCGCCGCTGAGGTTGTCCTTGCCTTCGCAGTCCGACGGCATCAGGTACACCGGGATTTTCAGTTCTTCAAACTGCTCCCGGGTGCCGACCACGCCTTGGGCGCCGACCATCCATTCGAACTGCACCGCCACCAGGCCAGGGCGCTTGCCGATCACCGACTCGAAGCTCGGGTCGTTGTCCGCCAGGCGCTCCACGGCGTCGTTCTGCGTCTTGAACTCGGGCAGCACGTCGTTGAACCACAGGGAGGTGCCAGCCAGTTTCGAACCCAGCCCCAGGGCGTAGAGCATCTCGGTGCCGGACTGGCCGATGGTCACGGCGCGGGCCGGGGCCTGGTTGAAGGTCAGGCGGGCGCCGCAGTTTTCCACGGTCAAGGGGTACTGGGTCGCCGGGGCGGCGAGGGCCAGGGAGCTGAAGCCGGCAGCGGCCAGCAGGGTGGCAAGGCGGGGCAGGGACATGAAAGGCGATCTCCATTCGAACGCGTGCACAGGCGGAGCGCACAGGTTTGGAAAACACATCCCACGCCGCGGGCGAAAAAAGCCCGGGTACAGCGGATCGAGTCGTTGCAGACCGGCCGACGGATGTCCTTCCCGGACACCCCGCCGGTTAGTTGATGACGCTGGCCGGCAGGTCTCCTGACTGGCGCGTCATCACCTGGCTCCAGCCTTCCCGGGGTGACCCAGTGGCATGCTTCGGGAGCAGGCTCGGCGCCTACAGTTGCGGGGGCAGTTCCGTTTCAGCGCTCGCTTGGAGGCTGACGGATTCCCTATTATTTCCTTGCGGAAACCGGCGGGCAGCATGGTAAAGGATAGGCAGACGTCAGACCACGCTTGTTTTTGGCCAGCGGCGGCTGCGCTGCCGCACGGCTGAGTAAAAGGCGTTGAGAATCGCTACGAATTGCCACTGAAATGTTATAGAGTAACCGCCGTTTGCCCCTGGCCGCTCCGGCGGGGCGTCTTAATCCACCCTCTGCGTTGCGAAACCCCCATGACACACGCTGCTGTCCCTCACTCCGGCACCGCTGCCGGCCGCCTGCTTTCCATTGATGCATTGCGCGGGCTGGTGATCGTTTTCATGCTGCTTGACCATGTCCGCGAAACCTTTTTCCTGCATCGCCAGGTGATCGACCCCATGGATGTCACCAGCACCGAGCCGTCGCTGTTTTTTAGCCGGACCCTGGCCCACCTGTGTGCGCCGGTGTTTGTCTTGCTCACGGGGCTGTCGGCGTATCTGTTCGGTGAGAAGTACGCGGGCAAGGCGGATGTCTGCGCCTTTCTGTTCAAGCGCGGCCTGTTCCTGGTGCTGCTGGAAATCACGTTGGTGAACTTTGCCTGGACCTTCCAGCTACCGCCCACGGTGATCTACCTGCAAGTGATCTGGGCCATCGGTCTGAGCATGCTGGCCCTGTCGGCCATGGTCTGGCTGCCCCGGGCGCTGTTGCTGGTGCTGAGTGTGGGGATCATTGCCGGGCACAACCTGCTGGACGGCCTGCACTTTCCCCTGGAGTCGGCCCTGCATGTGCCGTGGGCGGTGTTGCATGACCGCGGTTGGATCGAGTTTTCCGACACCTTGCGCCTGCGCACGTCCTACCCGGTGCTGCCGTGGATCGGCGTGATCGGCCTGGGTTATGCCCTGGGCCCGTGGTTTGCTCGCGGGGCGGACGCGGCCCTGCGTCAACGGCGTTTGTGGCTGTGCGGTGTGGCCGGCCTGCTGGGCTTTATCGTCCTGCGCCTGGTCAACGGTTATGGCGAGAAGCCCATGGCCCAGGCGGACAGCGCGATGCAGGCCCTGATGGGCTTCTTCAACATCACCAAGTACCCGCCGTCCTTGCTGTTCATCACCCTGACCCTGAGCGTCGGCCTGTTGCTGTTGCTGTGGTTAGAGCGGCGCCAGGGCAGTGCCTGGATGCGGCCGTTGACGGTGTTCGGGTCGGCACCGATGTTCTTCTACCTGCTGCACCTGTATGTGCTCAAGGTCCTGTACCTGCTGAGCGTGACGCTGTTTGGCCTGAACCAGGGCCAGTACTTCGGCTTCGACGGCATCTGGGCCGTGTGGCTGGTCTCGGCCTTGCTGGCGGTGGCGCTGTACCCGCCGGTGCGCTGGTTCTCGGCGTTGAAGGCACGACGCCGGGACATCGCCTGGTTGAAGTACCTGTAGCCCCTGACCGCCCATCGCCCTTTGGGGCGCTGGGCGGTTTTTTTTGCCGAGCCAGGCAATGCTCGCTTGAACGGCCCAGTGCAACTCTTTACTGTATATAAACCCAGTATCGAGAATCGTCATGCAGCTGATCGACAAGTTGAGCATCCTCGCCGACGCGGCCAAATACGACGCCTCCTGCGCCAGCAGCGGTGCGCCAAAACGCAGCTCCGCCGGCCAGTCCGGGCTGGGCTCGACCAATGGCATGGGCATCTGCCACAGCTACACGCCAGACGGTCGTTGCGTCTCGCTGCTGAAGATCCTGCTCACCAACTTCTGCCTCTACGACTGCCAATACTGCGTCAATCGCCGTTCCAGCGACGTGCCCCGGGCGCGCTTCAGCCCTGAGGAGGTGGTGACCCTGACCCTGGATTTCTACCGGCGCAATTGCGTCAGCGGGCTGTTCCTCAGCTCCGGCATCATCCGCTCGGCGGACTACACCATGGAACAGTTGGTGCGGGTCGCCAAGTTGCTGCGTGAAGAGCACGAGTTCCGCGGTTACATTCACCTGAAAACCATCCCCGAAGCCGACCCGCTGCTGATCGCCGAAGCGGGGCGTTACGCCGATCGCCTCAGCGTCAACATCGAACTGCCCACCGACCAGGGGCTGCAGAGCCTGGCCCCGGAAAAACAACTGGGCTCGATCAAGCGGGCTATGGGCACCATCTACACCGGCGAGCAAACAGTGCTCAATGAGCCGCGGGCCCCGCGTTTTGCCCCGGCGGGGCAGAGCACCCAGATGATCGTGGGTGCCGACGACACCGACGACAGCACCATCCTCCACAGCGCCGAAAGCCTGTACGGCGACTTCCGCCTGCGCCGGGTCTACTACTCGGCCTTCAGCCCCATTCCCAACAGCCCGAAAAGCGTGCCTCTGGCCGCGCCGCCGCTGATGCGCGAGCACCGCTTGTATCAGGCGGATTTCCTGCTGCGCAGTTACGGCTTCAAGGCCGACGAGCTGCTCAAGGGGCCGGGGCACCTGGCCCTGGACATGGACCCCAAGCTGGCCTGGGCCCTGGACAACCGCAGCGTCTTCCCCCTGGACCTGAACCGCGCCGAGCCGAGCCTGATCGCGCGCATCCCCGGCATCGGCCTGCGCACCACCCAGCGCCTGGTGGAACTGCGCCGGGAGCGGCGAATTCGCTACGAAGACCTGGCCCGCATGCGCTGCGTGCTGAGCAAGGCCAAGCCGTTTTTCATCACCAGCGATTACCACCCGCAACAGGCCGAAACCAGCAGCACGCTGCTCTATCAGCAATTGCGCGAGCGGCCGCAACCGCAGCAAATGGGGCTGTGGGGATGATTCGCCTGGACTGCGACGAGCTGTTCGCCACCTGGCGCCAGCAAGCGCGCTGGTTGCTCAGCCATTCCATTGACCCGAGCCGGGTCAGTTGGTCCGATGCCCAGGTGCAGGACCTGTTTGCCACCGATGAAGAATGCCCGCCCGGGATGGGGCCGTTCCAGGCGCGAATTCCCCAGGCCTTGCTCGGCCTGCTGGAGCGCGCCGCCTGTTATCGCGGTGAGCAGCGCTGGAGCCTGTTGTACGAGGTGCTGTGGCGGGTCAGCCACGGTGATCGCACGGCCATGCTCAGCGGCGATCAACTGGGCAGCGAGTTGCAGCGGCGGATCAAGCAGGTGAGTCGCGAGGCGCATCACCTGCATGCGTTTGTGCGTTTTGTCGCGGTGCCACCCTGTCCGCAAATGCTGCAAGGGGCAGAGGTCGAGCTGGTGCAGCCGCACTACGTGGCCTGGCATGAGCCGGCCCATGACATCCTGGCCAGCGCCAGCGAGCACTTTATCGGGCGCATGGGCCGGCATCGCTGGATGATCGCCACGCCCCGGGACGGGGTGTATTACGACGGCCATGAACTGATTGTGCACCGCCAGTGCCCGCAGGCCTGGCAGCAGCTTGCACAAAGCGTCGAAGACCCCGGCGGCGAGATGTGGCTGGCCTACTACAGCCACATCTTCAACCCCGCACGGCTCAACCCCAAGGTCATGCAAGGGCATTTCCCGGCACGCTTCTGGAAGAACCTGCCGGAAGGGCCGCTGATTCCCGGGCTGATCAGCGAAGCCCGCCACGGCAAGCAGCGGGATGGGCAGGCCAGCCAGGTGGTCAACCGCCGTGGCAAACGTATTGGTAGCGGGCCCCAAGGGCCGATTTGAAATGGACGATCAAGGAGCGTCACGGATGGATGATGGCAAGGGCATTACCGAGGAGTTCTGGTCGAAGACCGTGAGCGACGACGCCAAGATGCTGTGGCGTGTGGGGAGTCGCGGGATGACGTTCCTGGCGGCGTTGCTGTTGCCCAAAACGGGCTTCAAGGGGGTAGATATCGCGGTCGGGGTACTGACCATGCTCATCCCCTTGCTGGTGATTGAAACGCAGCGGGCCTACTCGAAGTTTTCTCCGGGCTTTCTCGCTCGGGTGATCCGCGCCTGTGTCTTTGCCAGCGGCATCGCCATGGCCTGCCTGGGGCTGCTGATCTATTTCGGCATCGTATTGCCCCTGGTTTCGGGGATTGGCCTGCACTTTTTTCAGCAGAGCGTCAGCCTCAACGAAGATCCGCACAATAACGTGCAGCTCATGATGTTTTGGTGGATGGCCGGGTTGACCGTGGTGGCCCTGGTGTACAGCGTGGTCAGCAACTTTCGCGAGACGAAGATTTTCGAGATCGTCTATCACCTTCCACGCAACAAGGTGGAAGAGCTGATGCGCGGGCGACCCTTGCGTGCCAGCAACTGGCCGATGTTCGTCTGGTTCGAACTCTCGGTGCTGGTGGTCAGTTGTCTCTATACCTTCATGGCTGCGCAGACGGCGCTTCTGGTCGTCAATGGCTTGCAACAGGTGCTGGAGCTGCTGGAGGGGCGGTTGTAGCCTGGCAAGCCCGCCTTCGCCGGGGCGAAGGGCGGGACTGCAGTATGACCACTCAACTTGCCTGGGGCCGGGCCGGCCTCAGAAGCTGTACTTGAAGCTGGTCATCAGGTTGCGCGGTGCGCCGTAGTTCCCGTAGAGGCCGGCGTTGCTGTAGTACTCGCGGTCGAACAGGTTGTTCAGGTTGAGCGAGGCACTGAGGTTGCGGCTGATGTCGTAGCGGGCCATCAGGTTGGTGACGGCGTAGCTGCCCTGGGTAAAGGTGTGCAGGTCGTTGCCGACCTTGCTCTGCCAGTTGACCCCGCCGCCCACGGTCAGCTTGTCCAGCGGTCCGTGCAGGCGGTAGCTGGTGAAGGTCTTGAAACTGTTGCGCGGCAGGCCGGTGTTGATGCGCTGGTCATCGGCATCGGTGGTCACCGAGTAGGTGTAGCCCGCCGAAGCTTGCCAGCCTTCGGCCAGTTCGCCGTTGAATTCCAGCTCCACCCCCTTGGAGGTGGTGTCTTGCTCGGCGCTGTAGACGTTGTCGTGTTGCCAGATCGCCAGGTTGTCCTGTTGCAGCTTGTACAGCGCCAGGCTGGAATTCAGGCGGCCGTCGAAGTGGCTGCCCTTGATCCCGAGCTCATAACCCTTGCCTTCCATCGGGTCCAGGGGCTTGTTCTCTTCGCTGCGAACCCAGGACGCCTGGGGGTTGAAGATGCTGGTGTAGCTGGCGTACACCGACCAGGTGTCGCCCAGGTCGTAGACCACCCCGGCGTAGGGAATGAACACGCCGTTCTCTTCGCGATTGACTTGGGTTTCGGTGCCGCCGTACGGGCTGTCGGTGGTGTCGCGTTTCCAGTCGATGACCCGGCTGCCGAGGATCAGGCTCAGGTCGTCGGTCAGGCGAAAGCGCGAGGTCAGGTAGGCCGCGTACTGGTTTTCATCCATCGCCGACTTGCCGCTGACGGTGAACTCCGGTTTGGGCGAGTGGCCGTCCCAGTCGTTCAGGTCGTCGATGACCCCGGCCGGGGAGCCGGCGTAGTCGTAGCGCCAGCCGCCCCAGTTGGGCGTGCGCTCCTTGTACTGGGACAGGGTCACGCCGCCGATCAGCTCGTGCTCGCGGCCGAACAGGCTGAAGGGGCCAGTGACGTACAGGTCGAGGTTGTCCTGGCGCGGGGTGCCGGAGAAGCGCACCGGCAACTGGGTGGCGCCGCTGCCGTCCTTGTTGACGTCGCCCATGGCGAAGTTGAACACCTCGTCGAACTGGTTCTCGGCGTGGGTGAACTCGATCTTGCCGCTCCAGCCGTTGCCCAGTTGCTGCTCGATGGAGGCGAAGTAACTGCTTTGCTGGTGATCGTTGTAGGACCAGGTCGGCGCGGTGTTGGTGGAGCGCTTGAAGTCGGTGCGTTCACCGGTGCTGAAGCGCGTGGGCAGGCCGGTGCGCAGCGGCGAGTCGACGTCGGTGCGCTGGTAGCTGAAGCCCAGGGTCAGCAGGGTGTCTTCGGTGAGGTCGAACTCGCTGATGCCGTACATCAGTTGGGTCTTTTGCTTGAAGCGGTCGACCCAGGCGCTTTCGGTCTTGTAGTCGGCCACCAGGCGCCCGCGCACATTGCCACTGTCGGTCAGTGGCCCGGAGACGTCGACGCCGCCGCCATAGCGGTCCCAGGTTCCGGCCTGGCCGGTGATGCTGGCTTGGGCCTCGCTGGTGGGGCGCTTGCGGATCAGGTTGATGGTGGCCGACGGGTTGCCCATGCCGCTGATCAGGCCGCTGGCGCCGCGCACCACTTCCACCCGGTCATACATCGCCATGCTTTGGGAGTAGTTATCGAGGCGGGTGTTGGTGGGCACGCCGTCGATCTCGTAGTTCTGGATGGCGAAGCCGCGGGACCAGTAGCTGTCGGTTTCCGCGCCCAGGCCGTCGCGGGTGACGATGATGCCCGGGGTGGCTTCCAGGGTGTCGGTCAGGGTGCTGAGGTTCTGGTCGTCGATGCGCTGGCGGGTCATTACGGTGATCGACTGTGGGGTTTCCCGGGGCGTCAGGTTGAGCCGGGTCGAGCTGCTGGAGGAGTAGGTGGTGTACTCGCCGGTGCCTTCGGTGATGGAGCCTGGTGCCTTGCCTGAGATCGACACCGGGTTCAGTTCCAGGCTGCCGTCTGCGCTGCGGGCTTCCAGGGAGTAGTTGCCATTGGCGCCGCGCACGGCTTGCAGGCCGGTGCCGGCCAGCAGCAGGGTCAAGCCGCTGTCGACTGCATACCGGCCCTTGAGGCCGGGGCTGCTGCGGCCTTCGGTCAGGGTCGCCGGGTAGGACAGCAGAATGTGCGCGGTCTGGCCGAAACGGGCGAGGGCGCCGGCCAGGTTGCCCGGCGCAATGTCGAACTCCACTTGGGCCTGTTCGGCCGCCTGGGCCCAGGCCGGCAGCAGCACGGCGGTGCTGGTGGCGGTCAGGCAGACCAGGCCCTGGGCTACGGCGCCGGCGAGGTTTTGCTTGAGTGAAAAGGGCCGGTTGCGGCGTGGCTGTGCGGCGAATGACATGGGTTGCTCCCCCTGCAAATGAATGTTCTGGGGGTTAAGTCTCGCGAGCACGAAAAACAGACCACCTGTAGGCAAAAATATTTTTAACCCAGGTCGGTGCGGGGTTTCAGGGTCACCCAATAACGTGTGAATTGACGGACCTGCAGGTGCAGGGTCTCGGCCACGGCGAACAGCACGCGGTCGGTATCGCCCAAGGGAAAGGTCCCCGAAACCGGCAGCCTGGCCAGGCTCGGGTCGCAGGCCAGGTGGCCCGGGCGGTAACGCCCCAACTCCTCGAGAAACTCCGCCAGGGGCTGCCCCTGGGCCACCAGCATTCCCAGGCTCCAGGCCGGTTGCGGGTTGTTTTGGGCCTGGCGCAGCAGCAGGCCGTGACGATTGAAACGGGCCAACTCGCCGGCTGCCAGGGACAAGCTCGCGTGCCCGGTATCCCGCGGGCGCAGGGTCAGGTTGCCCTGGTAGACCACCAGTTCGGTGTGCCCGGCTTGTTGGCGCACACTGAAGCGCGCCGACGCGCTGTCGATCCAGCCTTCGGCGGTTTCAACGCTCAGGGGCAGGGCCGAGGTTTGCCGCGTCAATGTGAGCAGCAACTCGCCGCGCAGCAGTTTGATGCGCCGCTGCTGCTGATCGAAGCGCACCGCGATTGCGGTATCCGTGTTGAGCTGCACCTGGGTCTGGTCGGCCAGGGTGACGCGTCGTTGTTGGCGACCTGGGTGCTGTAGTCGGCGCTCCAATCCTGCATCAGGGCGGTGTCCCGTGCGGCCCAGGCCCCGGCACCGGCCGCCAGCAGCAGGCCCAGTTGCTTGAGGGCACGGCGGCGGCCGAGGTTCGGTGCCAGGGTGGCGCGGGCCAGTTCGCTGTGGCCCTGGCTGCGCACCTGCTGCAGGCGCTGGGTCAGGGCCTCGGCCCGTTGCCAGGCTTGCTCATGCTGCGGATGGGCCTGGCGCCAGCGTTGCCAGGCGGCGAGGGTGGCGGAACTGACCTCGGGTTCTTGCAGGTCGAGCTGCCATTGCATGGCCTGCTCGGCCATATCCAGGTCGAGGGCTTGGGGCGCGGTGCTCAAGGACGGTTTCACGAGAGCCCCAGGCTGTCGTCGAAGAGGATGCACTGGGCCCCGGCCTTGACGATGTAGCGCTTGACCGTGGTGACCGAGATTTGCAGGCGCTCGGCGATCTGTTCATGGCCCAGGCCATCGAGCTGCGACCAGAGAAAGGCCTGGCGTACTGCGGGCTCCAGGCGTTCGAGCACGGCATCCAGCTGGGTCAGGGTTTCCAGGAGGATGGCCTGGGTCTCCAGGTCTGGCACGACATGGGCGGGCAACTGCTGCAACGCTTCAAGGTAGGCCCGCTCCAGCTTCTGGCGCCGGTAGTGGTTGCTCAGTACGCTCTGCGCCACCTTGGCCAGGAAGCTCCGCGGCGCCTGGATCTGCACCGGCTCGGGCTTGGCCAGCAGCCGCACAAAGGTGTCCTGGGCCAGGTCGGCGGCGCTGTCGGAGCAGTTCAGCCGCAGGCGCAGCCAGTTCTTCAGCCACTGATGTTGCTGGCGATACAGCTGGGTCAGATCGCTGGCACTGGCTTGAGCAGGTGAAGGCATGGCGAAAAGATACCGGGGCAGGAAAGGCGCGAATGATAACGCTTATCATATAGATCGCTACCCTGGCTCGGCAAGATAAGTCTGATGCCCCTCGGAAATAGGCTGACAGTTGGGCTTGTCGGCATAAAAAAGCCCGCCCCTGGCAAGCAGGGGCGGGCTGGGTGGAGCCGGGCGCGATCAGACCTTGACGATCCAGCCCTCTGGCGCTTCCACGTCGCCGGTCTGCACTCCGGTCAGCTCTTTGTAGAGCTTCTGGGTGATCGGGCCGACTTCTTTTTCGCTGAAGAACACGTGCAGTTTTTCCTGGTACTCGATGCCGCCGATCGGCGTGATCACCGCAGCGGTACCGCAGGCACCGGCTTCCTTGAAGTCCGAGAGCTTGTCGATCAGCACGTCGCCTTCGATCACTTCCAGGCCCAGACGGGTCTTGGCCAGCTCGATCAGCGACAGGCGGGTGATGCCCGGCAGTACCGATGGCGAGTTCGGGGTGACGAATTTGTTGTCGTGGGTGATGCCGAAGAAGTTGGCCGAACCGACTTCCTCGATCTTGGTGTGGGTCAGCGGGTCCAGGTAGATGCAGTCGGCGAAGCTGGCCTTCTTGGCCTGGGAGCCGGGCATCAGGCTGGCGGCGTAGTTGCCACCGACCTTGGCGGCGCCGGTGCCTTGCGGTGCCGCACGGTCGTAGCTGGAGATCAGGAAGTTGTGCGGGGTCAGGCCGCCCTTGAAGTAGGCGCCGACCGGGATGCAGAAGATCGAGAAGATGAACTCGGGGGCGGTGCGCACGCCGATGTTGTCACCCACGCCGATCACGAACGGACGCAGGTACAGGGCGCCGCCGGTGCCGTAGGGCGGGATGAAGCGCTCGTTGGCACGAACCACTTCCTTGCAGGCTTCGATGAACTGCTCGGTGGACACCTGGGGCATCAGCAGGCGTGCGCAGCTGCGTTGCATGCGGGCGGCGTTCTGGTCCGGGCGGAACAGGTTGATCGAGCCGTCCTTGCAACGGTAGGCCTTGAGGCCTTCGAAGCATTGCTGGCCGTAGTGCAGGGCGGTGGAGCCCTCGCTGATGTGCAGCACATTGTCTTCGGTCAGGGAGCCTGAGTCCCAGGCGCCGTCACGCCAGTGCGACAGATAGCGTTTATCTGTCTTGATGTAGTCAAAACCCAACTTGTCCCAATTGATACTTTCGTTACCCATGACACCCTCTATCGCTTAACAACCGCCGCAACGGCTCAAGGCTTCTGACGTTTTTTTGGATGGGCACAACAATACTGCATTCCAGGGGTAAATCGCAGCCCGGGCGATGGGGGGAACGGCAAAAATCTTAGCCTGCTCACGATCTTTCCTCCTCCGCCACGGGGTGCCGATTCACGCCGCCGGTTTTTCTGTCTACAGATGCAAGGCGTGGCCCAGTGCGCGCAGCGCCGCTTCCTGTACCGCTTCACCCAGTGTGGGGTGGGCGTGGATGGTGCCGGCGATGTCTTCCAGGCGTGCGCCCATTTCCAGGGATTGGGCAAAGGCCGTGGACAGCTCGGACACGCCGACCCCCACCGCCTGCCAACCGACAATCAGGTGATTGTCACGGCGCGCCACCACCCGCACGAAGCCGCTTTTCGACTCCAGGGTCATGGCTCGGCCGTTGGCGGCGAAGGGGAAGCTCGACACCAGGCAGTCCAGCCCGGCCGCCTTGGCCTCGTCCGGGGTCTTGCCGACCACCACCAGTTCCGGGTCGGTGAAGCATACCGCCGGGATCGCCGCCGGGTTGAACTCGCGGTGCTGGCCGGCGATCAGCTCGGCGACCATCTCGCCCTGGGCCATGGCCCGGTGCGCCAACATAGGTTCGCCGCTCAGGTCGCCGATGGCCCAGACGTTGCGCATGCTGGTCTGGCAGCGGTTGTCGATCTTGATCGCCGCGCCCTGCATGTCCAGGTTCAGGGCTTCCAGGTTCCAGCCCTGGGTGTTGGGCTTGCGGCCGACCGCCACCAGCACCTGGTCGGTTTCCAGGTTCAGGGTCTCGCCGTCGGGCGCGCTGACCTGCAGGGTGCTGCTGGCGGCATCGAACCCCTGGACGCTGTGCTTGAGGTAAAGCTTGATGCCCAGCTGTTTCACCGACTCCAGCACGGGCTGGGTCAGCTCGGCGTCATAGGCCGGAAGCATGCGTTCCTGGGCCTCGACCACACTGACGTCCGCCCCCAGCTTGCGGTAGGCGATGCCCAGCTCCAGGCCGATGTAGCCGCCGCCCACCACGATCAAACGCTTGGGCAGGGCCTTGGGCGCCAGGGCTTCGGTGGACGAGATGATCGGCCCGCCAAGGGGCAGCATCGGCAGGTTGATGCTTTTCGAACCCGTGGCCAGCAGCAGGTGCTCGCACTGGATGCGGGTATTGGCGCTGCTGACCTCGACGGTCTTGCCATCGATCACCTGGGCCCAGCCCTGGATCACCTGGACCTTGTGTTTCTTCAGCAGGGCGGCGACCCCGGTGGTCAGGCGGTCGACGATGCCGTCTTTCCATTCCACGCTCTTGCCGATGTTCAGGGTCGGCGCTGCCACTTCGATGCCCAGGGCCGAGCCCTGGCTGTGATGGCGGGTCTGGTGGAACTGCTCGGCGACATGGATCAGCGCCTTGGACGGGATGCAGCCGATGTTCAGGCAGGTGCCGCCCAGGGACTGGCCTTCCACCAGGATCGTGGAAATGCCCAGCTGGCCGGCACGGATCGCGGCCACATAACCGCCAGGGCCGCCACCGATGATCAGCAGTTGCGTATTCAGAATCTGTTGCATGGGTGCTCCACGGATCATCAATCCACAAACAAGGTGGCGGGTTGTTCCAGCAGGCCGCGAATGGCCTGGATGAATTGCGCTGCGTCCATGCCATCAATCACCCGGTGATCGAAGGAACTGGAGAGGTTCATCATCTTGCGGATCACAATCTGGCCCTTGATCACCACGGGGCGCTCGACGATTTTGTTGACCCCGACAATCGCCACTTCCGGCAGGTTGAGCACTGGGGTGCTGACGATGCCGCCCAGGGCGCCGAGGCTGGTGAGGGTGATGGTGGAGCCGGACAGTTCGTCCCGCGCTGCCTTGCCGCTGCGGGCGGCCTTGGCCAGGCGCGAGATTTCCTCGGCATTGCCCCACAGGCTGCGGGCTTCGGCGTGGCGCACCACCGGCACCATCAGGCCGACGTCGCTTTGGGTGGCAACCCCGACATGCACCGCGCCGTGGCGGGTGATGACCTGGGCTTCATCGTCGTAACGGGCGTTGATCTGCGGGAAGTCCCGCAGGGCCACGACCAGGGCCCGCACCAGAAACGGCAGCAAGGTCAGCTTGCCGCGGCTGGCGCCGTGTTTTTCATTGAGCTGGGCACGCAGTTCTTCCACGGCGGTGACGTCCACTTCCTCGACGTAGCTGAAGTGGGCGGCGCGCTGGGTGGCTTCCTGCATGCGCTGGGCGATCTTACGGCGCATGCCGATCACCTGGACCTGCTCTTCATCGTGGCGCTCGGCGTAGGCCGGGCCTGCGGTCGAGTGGCTGCGCGACGGTTGGCTGTCCTGGGCCAGGTAGGCGTCCAGGTCTTCGTGGAGCACGCGCCCGGCGGGGCCGCTGCCTTGCACCAGGCGCAGCTGGATGCCCAGGTCCAAGGCGTGTTTGCGCACGGCCGGCGAAGCCAGGGGGCGTTCGTCGGCCTCTCGGGCCACCGGCGCCTGGGGCGCCGCGCGGCAGGAGGCGGGCTTGTTCTCGAGCGCGGTTTTTTCCACCGACGGCGTTGCAACGGCGGGTGCCGGCTGCGGCGCAGGCGCCGCTTCTTTTGCCGCCGCAGGGGCCTGGGCGGCCTCCTTGAGGTTGCCCGCGCCTTCCACTTCGATGCTGATCAGGATGCTGCCCACGGCCATCACTTCACCGGGCTCGCCGCCCAGGGAAATCACCTTGCCGTGAACCGGGGAGGGGATGTCGACCATGGCTTTGTCGGTCATCACGTCCGCCAGCACCTGGTCTTCAATCACCAGGTCGCCGACTTTCACGTGCCACTGCGCCAGTTCCACTTCTGCGATGCCTTCGCCGATGTCCGGCATCTTGATAACGTGCGTGCCCATTCAGACCTCCATGACCCGTTGCAGCGCCGCGCCCACTCGGGACGGCCCTGGGAAATACGCCCACTCCTGCGCGTGGGGGTAGGGCGTGTCCCAACCCGTGACGCGTTCGATCGGGGCTTCCAGGTGGTGGAAGCAGTGTTCCTGCACCAGCGACACCAGCTCGGCACCGAAACCGCAGGTGCGCGTGGCTTCATGCACCACCACACAGCGGCCGGTCTTTTTCACCGACTTGACGATGGTGTCCAGGTCCAGGGGCCACAGGCTGCGCAGGTCGATGACCTCGGCGTCGATGCCGGTTTCCTCGGCCGCCACTTGCGACACATAGACGGTGGTGCCGTAGGTCAGGATGGTCACGTCCTTGCCCGGACGGGTGATGGCCGCCACGTCCAGCGGCACTTTGTAGTAGCCGTCCGGCACTTGCGCCGACGGGTGTTTCGACCAGGGCGTAACGGGGCGATCGTGGTGGCCGTCGAACGGGCCGTTGTACAGGCGCTTGGGTTCGAGAAAGATCACCGGGTCATCGTTTTCGATGGAGGCGATCAGCAGGCCCTTGGCGTCGTAGGGGTTGGACGGCATGACGGTGCGCAGGCCACAGACCTGGGTGAACATCGCCTCGATGCTCTGGCTGTGGGTCTGGCCGCCGTAGATGCCGCCGCCGCAAGGCATGCGCAGGGTCATGGGCGCGGTGAACTGACCGGCGGAGCGATAACGCAGGCGCGCGGCTTCGGAAATGATCTGGTCCGAGGCCGGGTAGACGTAGTCGGCGAACTGGATTTCCGCCACTGGCCGCAGGCCGTAGGCGCCCATGCCGATGGCTGCACCGACGATGCCGCTTTCGGAAATTGGCGCATCGAAGACCCGCGAGGTGCCGTACTTGGCCTGCAGGCCCTCGGTGCAGCGGAACACGCCGCCGAAGTAGCCGACGTCCTGGCCGAACACCACGACGTTGTCGTCACGCTCAAGCATCACATCCATGGCCGAGCGCAGGGCCTGGATCATGGTCATGGTGGTCGTGGTCATGGCGGTGTCCAACTGGATAGCGTTGTTGTGATCGTTCATGTCAGATCCCCAGCTGCTGGCGTTGACGCTTGAGGTGCTCGGGCATGTCTTTGTAGACGTCCTCGAACATGGTGGCGGCGCTAGGGATCTGGCCGCCGGCGAGGGTGCCGAACTGCTCGGCTTCCTTCTGCGCGGCAATGACTTCGGCTTCCAACTCGGCACTGACCGCCGCGTGTTCCTCTTCGGACCACTGGCCAATCTTGATCAGATGCTGCTTGAGGCGGGCAATCGGGTCGCCCAGGGGGAAGTGGCTCCAGTCGTCAGCCGGGCGGTACTTGGACGGGTCGTCCGAGGTGGAGTGCGGGCCGGCGCGGTAGGTGACCCATTCGATCAGGGCCGGGCCGAGGTTGCGTCGGGCGCGTTCGGCGGCCCAGCGCGAAGCGGCGTAGACCGCGATGAAGTCGTTGCCGTCGACCCGCAACGAGGCAATGCCGCAGCCCACGCCGCGTCCGGCGAAGGTGGTGGCTTCACCGCCAGCGATGGCCTGGAAGGTGGAAATCGCCCATTGGTTGTTGACCACGTTGAGGATCACCGGTGCGCGGTACACGTGGGCGAAGGTCAGGGCGGTGTGGAAGTCCGATTCGGCGGTGGCGCCGTCGCCGATCCAGGCCGAGGCAATCTTGGTGTCGCCCTTGATCGCCGAGGCCATGCCCCAGCCCACCCCTTGCACGAACTGGGTCGCCAGGTTGCCGGAGATGGTGAAGAAGCCCGACTCGCGGACCGAATACATGATCGGCAGCTGGCGCCCCTTGAGCGGATCGCGCTCGTTGGACAGCAGTTGGCAAATCATGTCCACCAGTGGCACGTCGCGAGCGATCAGGATGCTCTGCTGGCGGTAGGTGGGAAAGCACATGTCATCGATGTTCAGGGCCAGGGCCTGGGCGCTGCCAATGGCCTCTTCGCCCAGGCTCTGCATGTAGAAGGACATCTTCTTCTGGCGCTGGGCGACCACCATGCGGTTGTCGAAGATCCGCGTCTTGAGCATGGCGCGCATGCCCTTGCGCAGGATCTCAACCGGCACGTCGGCGGCCCACTCGCCCAGGGCGTTGCCCTGGTCGTCGAGCACACGGATCAGGCCGCGGGCGAGGTCGGCGGTCTCGGCGGGTTCCACATCAATGGGGGGCTTGCGCACCAGGCCGGCATCGTTCAGGTGCAGGTAGGTGAAGTCGGTCTTGCAACCGGGACGGCCCGAGGGTTCGGGAACGTGCAGGCGCAGCGGTTCGTACGCTTGGTTCATGGCTTATTACGCTCGATCTTGTGAATTCTTGTAATTGGGCGCGCTTAGCTGACTGTCATTCCCTGGGTAAGGGAAATCTTGTCCTACAAACATCATAGGCCGGGCCAAGGAGAATATTTATCTGTGTTTCATTGCGCTGGCGGTTATTTGCAGATAAAAATTCTGCATAACCACAAAAAGAAGGTTGTTTTATCTCATGCGCAAACTGGACCGTACGGACATCGGCATTCTCAACAGCCTTCAGGAGAATGCCCGCATCACCAACGCCGACTTGGCCCGTTCGGTGAACCTGTCGCCCACCCCGTGTTTCAACCGGGTCAAGGCCATGGAGGAGTTGGGGGTGATCCGCGAGCAGGTGACCCTGCTGGATGCCGAGCTGCTGGGGCTGCACGTCAACGTGTTCATTCACGTCAGTCTGGAGAAACAGGTGGAGGAGGCCCTGCAGCACTTTGAAGAAGCCATCGCCGACCGCCCGGAAGTCATGGAGTGCTACCTGATGGCAGGTGACCCGGATTATTTGATCCGGGTGCTGGTGCCGACCATCCAGTCCTTGGAGCGCTTCATGATGGACTTCCTGACCAAGGTGCCGGGGGTGGCCAATATCCGCTCCAGCTTTGCCCTCAAGCAGGTGCGCTACAAGACCGCGCTGCCGCTGCCGGCCAATGGCCTGAGCTTGGGCAGCTAAGGCCGGACACAGGAGGCGGGCGGGGTTTTAGTGGGCGACCCCGGTCCACAGCTGTTCGAGGTAGTTGAAGTCCCAGTCCTCGGGGGCTTCACGGCCGATGATGCGTTCCTGGCCGCGCAACTTGGCCAGGTCGAGCACGCTTTGCTGGATCGGCAGGTTGGAGCGGGTCGAAAAGAACACCTTGACCTTGGGCATCAGCAGCGAGCTGGCATGTTGCTCCAGCACCACCCCCAGGCGTCCGCTTTGCAGGCGCACCAGGGAACCCACCGGGTAAATGCCGACGCTTTTGACAAAGGCCTGGAACACCCGGGTGTCAAAATGGCCGTCCCAGCCGGACATGCGATGGATCGCCTCGGCCGGGTCCCAGCCGCGGTTGTAGGGGCGGTTTGAGGTCACCGCGTCATACACGTCGCAGACTGCGCCCATCTGCGCGAACAGGCTGATCTGCTCACCTTCCAATTGGTGCGGGTAGCCGGAGCCATCGACCTTTTCGTGGTGATGCAGGCACACGTCGAGCACCAGTGCGTCCACCTCCTGGCTTTGTCGCAGAATCTCGCTGCCGGCCTGGGGGTGGTGCTTGATCTGGTCGTATTCGCTGTCCGATAGCTTGTGCGGCTTGTTGAGGATGCTGTCGGGGATGGTCAGTTTGCCGATGTCATGCAACAGCCCGGCCATCCCGGCCTGTTGCACTTGCTGGGCGGGCAGTTCCAGTTGGCGAGCGAGGGCGATCATCAGGGCACACACCGCCACCGAATGCATGTAGCTGTAGTCATCGGCGGTTTTCAGCCGCGCCAGGCTGATTAGGGCGTTGGGGTGGCGCAGCAGGGAATCGGTGATGCGCCCCACCAGGGCGCCGGCGTGCTGCATGTCCACGGCCCGGCCCAGGCGCACCTCCTGGAACATGTTCATCACTGCTTGCCGGGAGTGGGCGCACAGCGTGCGTGCCCGTTCCAGTTCCTCGCTCATGGGCACCTGGGGCGGGCGGCGCAGGGTGGGCGCGGACAGCGCCTCGTCATGCTCGGTCATAACCGGCTCGCTGGGCGCAAGGTCCAGGCCTTTGGCCGAGTCGATCCAGAGGTTGTGCATATTGGAGCGTTGCAGACGCTGGTAGTCCTGGGGGCTGTCGAGGATGAAGCCGGCTTTCCAGAACGAGTGGTCCAGCCAGGAACCGCAGAATTGATGGATGTACATGCCCATCCGCAATTGATTCAACGCGATGAGTTTCAGCATAAAGGCACCTGCAGCGGGAGTGTTGGTCGTGATCACGTCGACTCCTTGTCGCCTTGATGGCACTTTGACCTTTCTGCGCAAAAAAATGTGCGGTCGCGGAGAGAAAATATTTTCTGGCCACGGCCGAAAGCCCGTTGAAGCCACTTTTTTACCGACCTGGAACCGGCGCAAACCCGCGGGCTTGACCTTTATCAAAGCGGCCGCGGGTGTTTCCCGGCATGCTGCCGACCTTTCATCTGAATAAGGATTAGGCCCATGCCCGCCACTCAAGCACCTGCGGTCAAGGCCGGTTTACCCCTGGGATTGATGCTGGCCGTACTGGCGATGATCGGTGTGCTGCTGTTGCCCCTGCCCGCCGACTTGCCGATAGCAGGGCAGCGCATGCTGGCGATCCTGGCGTTTGCCGTGGTGGTGTGGATCAGCGAGGCAGTGTCCTACGAGGCCAGCGCCATCATGATCACCGCCCTGATGGCGGTGCTGATCGGCACCGCCCCCACCCTGCAGGACCCCAGCCAGACCTACGGCAGTTCCGCCGCCATTACCCTGGCCCTGACCGGGTTTTCCAACTCGGCCCTGGCCCTGGTCACCGGCGCCTTGTTTATCGCCGCGGCCATGACCCACACCGGGCTCGACCGGCGCATCGCTCTCATTACCCTGAGCCGGGTCGGCACCAGCACCCGGCGCATCCTGATCGGCGCCATTGCCGTGACCATTCTCCTCAGCCTGCTGGTGCCCAGCGCCACGGCCCGCAGCGCCTGCGTGGTGCCGATCATGATGGGGGTGATTGCCGCCTTTGGCGTGGATAAGCGCTCGAACATCGCCGCCGGGCTGATGATTGTGGTGGCCCAGGGCACCAGCATCTGGAACGTCGGGATCCAGACTGCCGCCGCCCAGAACCTGCTGACCCTGGGCTTTATGGACAAGATGCTCGGCCAGCGCGTGTCCTGGATCGACTGGCTGATTGCCGGCGCGCCCTGGGCCCTGATCATGTCCGTGGTGCTGCTGTGGCTGGTGCTGAAGTTGCTGCCACCGGAAAGCGACAGCATCCCCGGCGGCAAGGAGGCGGTGGCCCAGTCCCTGGCGGAGCTGGGCCCCATGAGCGGTCCGCAGAAACGCTTGCTCAGCGTGTCGGTGCTGCTGCTTCTGGCCTGGGCCACGGAAGGCAAGTTGCACGCCTTCGACACCACCACGACCACTTACGCCGGGCTGGTAGTCCTGCTGTTGCCACGGATCGGCATCATGACCTGGAAGGACGTGCAGGCGCGGATTCCCTGGGGCACGGTGATTGTCTTCGGGGTTGGCATCAGCCTCGGTTCGGCCCTGCTGACCACCCACGCCGGGCAATGGCTGGGCGGCCAGGTGGTGGGGCGCACCGGGCTGGATCAGCTCGGGCCGCTGGCGGTGTTTGCCATCCTTGGGGGCTTCCTGATCCTGATTCACCTGGGGTTTGCCAGTGCCACCGCGTTGACCTCGGCGTTGCTGCCGATCCTCATGGCGGTCCTGCAAACCCTGCCTGGGGACTTCAGTCGCCTGGGCATGACCATGCTCCTGGGGTTTGCCGTGAGCTTCGGCTTTATCCTGCCGATCAACGCCCCGCAGAACATGGTCTGCCTGGGCACTGAAACCTTCACCGCCCGGCAGTTCGCCCGGGTCGGGGTGATCGTGACCCTGGTGGGCTACCTGTTACTGCTGGTGTTCGCCGCCACCTACTGGAGCTGGCTGGGCTGGCTCTAGGCCGTCTTACAGGGGCTGGTACTGCAGGCTGAACGTCAGCTCGGTGCTTTGCCCCTGTTCCAACAGCCGCAGCCCCGGGTGCCCCGGCAGATGGTGGGCATTGACCGGGTGGCTGACCGGCTCGAAGCAGAAGAACGCCTTACCCGGCGGGCAGTACAGCAGGAAGTAGTCGGCGCCGCTGGCCTGGCACAGCAACTGGTAGCCGGCGCTTGCTTCGATGATCCGGCACTGGCCGTCCCACTCGGTAAAACCGTTGTCCACCAGGGTTGGCGGCAGGTCGTTGGCCTGGCGGAAATTCCATGCTGGCGGCAATGCGCCCAGTTCGGTGGGCAGGCGCGACTCGGCGCAATGCCAGACCTGCTCGGCATGGGCCTGCAAGCGACTGTCGGCCCGCCGCGGGAAGTAAGGGTGCAGGCCCAGGCCATGCCAGGCCGGCGCCGAATCCAGGTGAGTGACCTGCAGTTCAATGCTCAGGCAACCGTCCTTCAACTGCACCCGTTGCCGGGCGCGGTAGGCGAAGGGGTAGTCGGCGTGCAACTCCAGCAGCACGCTGTCGGCCTGCTGCTCCAGCACTTCCCAGGGTTGTTGCCAGGCGCTGCCGTGAATCGGCAGCGGGTCGCCGGGGTTGTTCGGCGTCAGGGGCAGCCAGCCTTCGGGGCACTGGAAGCCGCCCTGGGCGATGCGGTTGGACCAGGGGATCAAGCCATAGCAACCCAGCTTGCCCGGCAGGCCACTTTCAATGGCCGCCGTGTCGCTGTGGCGCAACAGCGGCAGGTCGCTGCCCAGTACGCTCCAGTTGACGATGGCGGCGCCTGTCTGGGGCGCCAGGGTCAGGCGGGTGAATGAGTCTTCGAGGGTCAGCAAGCGTGCAGGCATGCAACGGCACCAGGCAAGGGAAAGAGGGCCCGGGCCACCGCCTTGGCGGGGCCCGGGGTTTTCAGCGGTGCGCTCAGAGCACCAGGTTCGGCAACCACAGCGACAGCGCCGGAATGTAAGTCACGGCCATCAGCACCAGGAGCAGCACGGCGTAGAACGGCAGCAGGGCCTTGACCGTGCTTTCGATGCTGACCTTGCCCACTGCCGAGCCGACAAACAATACCGCGCCCACCGGCGGGGTAATCAAGCCGATCCCGAGGTTGACCAGCATGATCATGCCGAAATGCACCGGGTCCACGCCAATCCCCAGAATCACCGGCATCAGGATTGGCGTCAGGATCAGGATCAGCGGCGCCATGTCCATCACCGTGCCCAGCATCAGCAGCATGGCGTTGATGCACATCAGGATCACGTAACGGTTGTCCGACAGGGTCAGGAACATCGTGGTGATCTTCGACGGGATCTGCATCAGGGTCATGATGTAGCCGAAGCTGGCGGCGAAGCCGATGAGGATCATCACGATGGAAATGGTCCGCACCGTGCGATGCATCAGCTTGGGCAGTTCACGCCACTTGTAGTCGCGGTAGATGAACATGGTGACGAAGAACGCCCAGAGCACGGCAATCGCCGCCGACTCGGTGGCGGTGAACACCCCGGACAGGATGCCGCCGAGGATGATGACCATGGCCATCAGGCCCCAGAGCGCTTCGCCACAGATTTTCAGCGCCTGTTTCAGGGGGATGGTTTCGCCCTTGGGGTAGTTGCGTTTTTTCGCGAAGATCAGGCACAGCACCATCAGGCAGGCGCTCATCAACAGGCCCGGAACGATGCCCGCCATAAACAGCGAGGCAATCGACACCGTGCCGCCGGCTGCCAGGGAATAGAGCACCGAGTTATGGCTGGGCGGCGTCAGCAGCGCCTGCACCGAACCGCTGACAGTCACTGCGGTGGAGAAGTCCCGGGGGTAGCCCTTGCGTTCCATTTCCGGAATCAGCACCGAGCCTACCGACGCGGTGTCGGCCACCGAGGAGCCGGAAATCGCCCCGAAAAACGTCGAGGCCATGATGTTGACCAGCGACAGGCCGCCGCGCACGAAGCCCACCAGCACCCCGGCGAAGGCCACCAGTCGGCGGGACATGCCGCCCTCGGCCATGATGGCCCCAGCCAGCACGAAGAATGGAATCGCCAGCAAGGAGAATTTGTTTACGCCGCCGGCCACCTGGATCATCAGGGCCTGGAACGGAATGTCGATCCACCAGGCGCCGATCAGCGCCGACAGGCCCAGGGCATAGGCCACCGGCATGCCGAGAAGGATCAAGGCGATAAAGCTGCCCAACAGAATCAGCGCATCCATTTACGCGGCCCCTTCGTTTTCTTCGACCAGGTCGAAACGCACCACGCGGCGCTGGCTCTGGTCGCCCAGCAAGAGTTTTTCCAGGACAAACACCAGGGTCACGGCGCCGCCCACGGGAATCGGCATGTAGGTGATGCCCACCCGTAACGTCGGCAGGGCGCTCATGAATTGGTTCCAGGTGGCCAGGCACAGCTTGGTGCCCCAGATCGTCATGAACAGGCAGATGGTCGCCATCAACAGTTGCGCCAGCAGCGCTGCAGCGGCCTTGGCCTTGGGCGGCAGGCGATCGGTGACCATGGCCACCGCCATGTGGGCGCCGGCGCGGTAGCTGGCGGCGGCGCCGATAAAGGTGAACACCATCATCAGCAGGATCGCCGTGGGCTCCGGCCAACTGGAGCCGGTGCCCAGCACGTAGCGGGCGAACACGCCCCAGGGGATGATCAGGGAGATGGCCAGGATCGACAGCCCGGCGACCCAGATGCAGGTCATGTACAGGCGGTCATTGAGGCTCAGCACGAGCTTCTTCATCGGGTTTCACCGTAACCGGGCCGAGCGCCCACGCCTGCGCGCGGTCGTTCGGCCGGGCCTGCTAGCGGAAAGAGAGGGGGTTATTCGACGGCTTCGATGCGGGTCATCAGCTCGGCGTACGGGGCACCGTACTTCTGGCGGATGCTGGCGGTGGCGTCATAGAAAGGCTTCTTGTCCACGGTGATGAACTCGACGCCGGCGGCCTTGAGTTTGGCCTCGCTGCTGGCGGACTTGATGTCCCACAGTTGACGCTCTTCCAGCTGGGCGGCCTGGGCGGCCTTTTTCACCAGGGCCTGCTGCTCGGGGGTGAGCTTGTTCCAGGTCAGCTTCGACATCACGATCGGTTCCGGCAGGATCAGGTGCCCGGTCAGGCTGTAGAACTTGGCGCTCTGGTAATGGTTGTGCTCAAGCAGGGTCGGCGGGTTGTTTTCCGCACCGTCGATGACCCCGGTCTGCAGGGCGCTGAAGATTTCCCCGGTGTCCATGGCGATGCCGTTACCGCCCATGGCGTTGATGGTCTCGATGAACATCGGGTTGCCCTGCACGCGGATTTTCATGCCCTTGAGGTCGGCCAGGGTGCGCACCGGTTTCTTGGTGTAGAGGTTGCGGGTACCGCCGTCCATCCAGGCCAGGGCCACCAGGTTGAATTCGGAGTTGGTGATTTTATCGAGGATTTCCTGGCCGATTTCGCCGTCGATGACCTTGCGCATATGGGCCTGGTCACGGAACACGAACGGCATGTTGAACACGTTCACGTCTGGCACCACCGGGCCGATGATGCCCAGGCTGACCCGGGCCATCTGGATCGCCCCGACCTGAGCCTGTTCCACCACTTCCTTCTCTGAACCCAGCACGCCACCGGCGAACATTTTGAAGGTCAGCTGGCCGTTGCTTTCCTTGACCAGGGTTTTACCCAGGTTCTCTTCCGCCACCACGGTGGGGTAACCGGCGGGGTGGATGTCGGCGAATTTGATTTCCAAGGCCTGGGTCAGGCTTGAAAAACCGATGGCCAGCGGCAGGGCAGCCAGCAGCAGGGTGCGTTTGAAGTGCATGGTGAGTCTCCGTGTTGTTGTTCTTATTCCATGAGCGCGTCATGTTGTAGGTTGTCGTATGACTGTGCGGAGTGTTGTGGCCCATGGGGGAGTTTGTCAACGTTCATGGCTGAAAAAAATGCACGGATGGAACAGGTTTTTTGTGGTTTTGTGCCGTATTTAAGGCGATTTCTGCACAGAAAGGCGAGGCGGAACCGTAGGCTTGCGCTTGCGCCTATCTTTTCTAGTTGTGTGATGACATGGCTTTTTCTGTGGGGCGGGCGTCCAGATAAGGGACTTTCGGCAGCCCGGCGGGCACCCCGCTGCGGGCAAGGGCGTGTTGGGGGCAGGGCGTGCGGGTGAAAAAAATCAGCCTCGCTTCATCCCTTGAAATACTATTTAGCGGTATCGCGCCGACAGCAGTGGTCGGCGCACCGCACAAGGTCAGGTAATGGATCATTACGCCCCGCGCCAGTGGCAGCCCCACGAAAAGCCCAGCTTGCCCGGTTCCCCGTCGACCCCTTTGCACCCCACCCACAAGCGCCTGGCCTTTGCCCTGGTAGGGCTGCTGGTGGCACTCACTGGCGGCCTGGGCAACTCGTTGGTGATCGCCAACTTGCCGTACCTGCAAGGGGCGCTGGGGGCGACCACGGCGGAGATGGCTTGGCTGCCGGCGGCCTACGTGATGACCAACGTGTCGATGAACCTGCTGCTGGTGAAGTTTCGCCAGCAGTTCGGCCTGCGGGCCTTTACCGAAGTGTTCCTGGTGCTCTACGCCCTGGTGACTTTCGGCCATCTGTTCGTCAACGACCTCAATTCGGCGATTGCCGTGCGCGCCGCCCACGGCATGGTCGGCGCGGCGCTCAGCTCCCTGGGCCTGTACTACATGGTTCAGGCCTTTCCGGCGAAATGGCGGCTCAAGGCCTTGGTGCTGGGGCTGGGCACGTCCCAGTTGGCCTTGCCCCTGGCCCGGCTGTTCTCCGAAGACCTGTTGCAGATCGCCGAATGGCGCGGCCTGTACCTGTTCGAACTGGGCCTGGCGCTGACCTCCCTGGGCTGCGTGTTCATGCTCAAGCTGCCACCGGGGGACCGCTTCAAGACCTTCGAGAAACTCGACTTCCTGACCTTTGTCCTGTTGGCCAGCGGCGTGGCGCTGCTGTGTGCGGTGCTGTCGTTGGGCCGCATCGATTGGTGGCTGGAAGCGCCGTGGATCGGCCTGGCCTCGGCCGGCTCTATCGTGCTGATCATGGCCGGCTTGTGCATCGAACATAACCGCAGCAACCCGATGCTGATGACTCGCTGGCTGGGCAGCGGGGCGATCATCCGCCTGGCCCTGGCGGTGATCCTGATTCGCATGGTGCTGTCCGAACAGTCCACGGGCGCGGTGGGGTTTCTCCAGGCGCTGAACATGAGCAGCGAGCAGATGCGCCTGCTCTATGGCGTGATGCTCTTGGGCAGCATCGCCGGGCTGGCCACCAGTGCCCTGACCATCAACCCGGCGCACCTGTTTATGCCGCTGATCATTTCCCTGGCGCTGATGGCCGTGGGCTCGGTGATGGACAGCTTCTCCAGCAACCTGACGCGCCCGGCCAACATGTACCTGAGCCAGTTCCTGCTGGCCTTCGGCGGCACGTTTTTCCTCGGCCCGACCATGGTCCTGGGCACCCGCAACGTGCTGACCAACCCGCGCAACCTGGTGAGTTTCTCGGTGCTGTTCGGCATCTGCCAGAACCTCGGCGGGCTGATCGGCGCGGCCTTGCTCGGGACCTACCAGGTCATCCGCGAGAAGGTGCATTCCAGCCATATCGTCGAGCAATTGACCCTGCTCGACCCCCGGGTCCTGGCCCGGGTGCAGAGCGGCGGTTCGGCCTATGGTTCGCTGATCGCCGACCCGGACCTGCGCACCCTGCAGGGCATTCGCAGCCTGGCCACGGCCGCGACCCGGGAGGCCAACGTACTGGCCTATAACGACGTGTTCATGCTGATCGCGGTGATCGCCGTGCTGACCATGATCTGGATTTTCATTCGTAGCCTGTGGCTGCTGAGCACGACCCGAGCGGTCGAGCCGGCGGCCGCGCCCACTCAACCCAGCGGTGCCCCTTCTTCATGAGCGAACCCACCACCACGACCACCAACGCCATTGCCGCCACCCCCGAGGGCACGGCGCCACCGTCCAGCCCGGCCACTGCGCCGCGCTCGCTGCGGGTGCGCCTGCTTTCGTCCCTGGGCTTTGCCGCGGTGGCCCTGGCCGGTGTGCTGATTGTCTTGTACGCCTGGCAACTGCCGCCGTTCAGCAGCGCCATCGAAAGCACCGAAAACGCCCTGGTGCGTGGCCAGGTGACCATCATCGGCCCGCAGCTCAGCGGTTATGTGTTCGAGGTGCCGGTGCAGGACTTCCAGTTCGTCAAGGCGGGCGACCTGCTGGTGCGCCTCGACGACCGTATCTACCAGCAGCGCCTGGATCAGTCCCTGGCCCAATTGGCGGTGCAGAAGGCGGCGCTGGCCAATGTGCTGCAACAACGCAACAGCGCCGAAGCCACCATCAAGCTGCGCCAGGCCGCCCTGGCCGACAGCCAGGCCCAGGCGCGCAAGAGCGCGGCAGACCTGCGGCGCAATGAAGCCCTGGTCAGCGACGGTTCAGTGTCCCAGCGCGAGCTGGACGTGGCCCGCGCCGCCAACGCCCAGACCGTGGCGGCCGTGGCACAGGCCCAGGCGTCCCTGGAAATAGCCCGGCAAGACCTGCAAACGGTGATCGTCAATCGCGGGTCCCTGGAAGCCGCCGTGGCCAATGCCGAGGCCGCGGTGCAACTGGCCCGCATCGATCTGTCCAACACCCGGATCCTGGCCCCGCGGGATGGCCAACTGGGGCAGATCGGCGTGCGCCTGGGGGCCTATGTCAACTCCGGGGCGCAGTTGATGGCGTTGGTGCCCGACCAGTTGTGGGTGATCGCCAACATGAAGGAAACCCAGATGGACCAAGTGCGTATCGGCCAGCCGGTGAGCTTCACCGTGGACGCCTTGAACCACCGCCGATTCCATGGCCGGGTGCAGCGCATCTCACCGGCCACCGGCTCCGAATTCAGCCTGCTGCAAGCCGACAATGCCACCGGCAACTTCGTCAAGATCGCCCAGCGCGTGCCCGTGCGCATCAGCGTCGACCCCGACCAGGATGAAAGCCAACGCCTGCGCCCGGGCATGTCGGTGGTGGTGAGCATTGATACGGCGGGCCCAACCCCATAGCGCTGGCCGGCGCCTTGGAGGCCCAGGGCGGCCTCGATGGGGCACGTCGCGGCCGGCCTGTTTACGGCGACGGGTCCAGCAGGCCCATCAGCCGGCTGTCCCATTCCAGACAGCGAACATCGCGCCCGGCATCGTGGTAGTCGCGTTGCAGTTGTGACAGGTACTGCTTGCGGTACTCGCTGGGGGTCAGGGCGCAGTAGGTGCGAAAGGCCGCGATCAGTTGCTTGTGCTCGCTGAAGCCGCAGCTGTAGCTGATCTCGGTGATCGGCAGCGGTGTATGTTTCAGCAGGAAGCGCGCGCGGTTGATCCGTACCTGAGCCAGGTAATCCTTGAAATTGCAGCCGTTGACCTTTTTGAACAGCTTGGAAAAGTGGTGGTAGCTGAGGTGAGCCTGGGCGGCGACTTCCGCCAGGGGCAACTCCCGTTCGTAGTGGCAGTGGATGTAGTCAATACAGTGCTTGATCAGCTGTTGGTCTTTGCTGCGCAAGGGCTCCGGCGGCGGCTGGCGCGGTCCGGCGTTGGCCTGTTGCAGGCTGGACAACAGCAGGTAGATCAGCGCGATCCGCCGAAACGGATCCCGGTCGGTGCCCTGCAGTTGCTGTTCCACCAGTTGCTTGAGGGCGGCTTTGATTTCCCGGTCGCGCGCGCTGTAGTGAAGGCTGTCGGCCACCTGATAGTCGATCAGCAGGGCGGGCTGCAAATCATTGAACAGGTGGGGCGAGAACTGCACCGTGAGCAGTTGGCTATCGGGCTCCAAGGCTTGCAACTCGTGGATGCGCTCCTGGTTGATGTACAGCATGCCGCCAGGGCCCAACTCCTGGCTGTGCTGGTCGAGGCGGATGGCAAACCGGCCCTGGAGCACATGGATCAGTTCAGCGGCGGCGTGCCAGTGGGCCTCGCAGCGCTGCACCTGGGCTGCGAACAGGTTGATCTGCTGCCGATCGAACTCCACCAGTTCATGGCCGGGCAGGGTCGGCATGGGGTTGCGAGTCTGGGCGAAGGGCAGCATTTCAGGCGTCTCCAGTCAGTGGCGTCGGCGTGCAGGCTTTACTGTGGCCCGGTGAGCATGGCCGAGCCACCCGCCGGTGCGCCTGCCTCGGCGTCCAGGGCGGCCGCCAGCTCCTCGCGGGAAATATCCAGTTCGAGCATTTCCGTGAGGGTGATCAGTAAACCGCAAAACAGCTCCGGGGCGATCTTGCGCAGTTTTTCCCGGGTGTGTGCTTCCGGCATGCCGCTTTTGTCCGCGACCAGCTTCGCCACCCGTTCGAACAGCGGCGGGTTGTCCAGCAGTTGCACCAGGGAGCTGTGGAGGTTGACCGGTGGGTACAGCACCGGGGCCTGCACCTGGACCCTGGCCACGAGTTCGATGTGCCGCGAAGAACCCCCTACGCGCACCTGGTACTCGCCGCTGTCCACGACCCAGCGGGCGAAGGCGGGGTCGTAATAGGCGAAGTCCTGCCAATCCAGGTGCAGCTCGACGCAGCGACGTTGCCCAGGCTCCAGGGCCACCTTGGCAAAGGCCTTCAAGGCCTGGACCTCCCGGGGCAGGCGGCAGGCCGGCGGGGCCAGGTACAACTGCACCACCTCCTTGCCGAAACGTTCACCGCTGTTGCCCAGCTCCACGGTGACCGTCAGTGCTTGGCCGGGCTCCAGGGTGGCGCTGGAGGTGGCCAGCGAGTGGTACTCGAAATGGGTGTAGCTGAGGCCGAAGCCGAATGGGAACAAGGGCTCCAGGCGACGTTTATCGTAGTAGCGGTAGCCGACGAACAGCCCCTCGCTGTAGCGCTGTTGCAGGTTTTCCCCGGGGTAGGTGAGGAAGGCCGGGGTGTGTTCCAGGCAGTGGGGGACGCTGACGGTGAGTTTGCCGCTGGGGTTGACCAGCCCGAACAATGCCTGGGCCACGGCGCGGCCCATGCCCTGGCCGGCAAAGAAGGTTTCCAGCACGGCCTTGGCCTGATCCAGCCAGGGCATGACCACCGCATCGCTGTTGGCCAGGACCACAACCACATTGGGCTGGACCTTGGCCACCTGGATAATCAGTTGCTCGTGGCTGGGAAGAATATCGAGGTTCTGCCGGTCGCCGTTTTCACCGTCTTCACCAATCGCGGTGCTGACGAAGAGGATCGCCACATCGGCGGTTCGCGCGGTATCCAGGGCTTGCGCCATTGCCATGGGGTCGAGCTGATGGTCATCCGGGGTGCCCACTGCATAGCGGATATCGAAGGCTTCGGCCCCCAGTTCGAAGATCTCGTCCAGGGGCCGGTCCAGCAGATAAGGTCGAGTGGTGGCACAGCCCGAACCCTGGATCACCGGCGCCTGGGCCGGTTTGCCCAGCACGGCGATGCGTGGGGTTTTCCGTGGGCACAGGGGCAGCAGTTGATCCTGGTTTTTCAACAGCACCAGGGATTCCGCCGCCAGGCTCTGGGCCAGTTCGTGATGCTGATTGAAGTCGGCCCGGGTCTCGGGTTTGCGGCCGCGCCGAACCTTGTCGATCAGGGTCAGCATGCGCCGGCAGGACAGGTCCAGGCACTCCGGGGGCACCCGGCCTTGCTCGATGGCGGCCAGCAGTTCGCGCTGGTCGCGCTGGCTTTGCGGCATGCCCAGGTCATTGCCTGCCAGCAGCGACGCCGGCCGGTCCTTGATGCCGTACCAGTCGGACATCACCAGCCCCGGGTACTGCCATTCGTCGCGCAGCACCTGAGTCAGCAGCCAGTGATGCTGGGAGGTCTGCACGCCGTTGAGGCGGTTGTAGGAAGACATCAGCGTCCAGGGCTGGGCGCGGTCGATGGCGCGCTTGTAGCCGGCCAGGTAGATCTCGCGCAGGGCGCGTTCGTCCACCACCGAGTCCATTTCCGTGCGCCGGTACTCGGAGTTGTTGCAGGCGAAATGCTTGAGGCTGGCACCCACGCCCTGGTCCTGCAGGCCGTTGATCAGGGCTCCGGCCAGCTCGCCACTGAGGATTGGGTCCTCGGAATAGTATTCGTAGCCGCGCCCGGCCAGGGGCGTGCGGCGGATATTGATCCCCGGCCCCAGCAGCAGGCCGACACCGAAGTGCTGGCATTCCACGCCCAGGGCCTGGCCCATGCGGTACACCAGGTCCAGGTCCCAGGAACAGGCCAGGCTGGAGCCGTTGGGAAAGCACGTAGCGGGTTTCGACGCGCTGAACAGCGCCTCGGAGCCACTGGGCTGCGGGGTGTCGCCAGAGCTCTGGTTCACCACCTGGATAAAGTCCTCGAAGCTCCAGCTGGCACCGTCCTCGATCTGTTGGGTGCTGTAGCGAACGCCGTAGGTGCCGTCGGTCATGATGAAATCATCGATACCCAGGTGTTCCAGCCGGGCGCTGCGCCACAAGCCTTGGCCACTGAGCAGCTTGACCTTGTCGGCGGTACTCATGCGGGCCAGCAACGGGGCGTGGGGTTCGGTCATGGTGGGGAACTCCATAGGGTCAGGGGGCTAGGGCCGTTTGCTTGCGTTGTTCAATACGCTGCAGCAGGTTGCGGTAGCTCTGTTCGTCCAGGGGGTAGAACAGCACGAAGACAAAACCCAGGGCGAACATCAGGGCGGGCACCAGGGTCATCATCAGGGTGATGGCGTTGATGGCCTGGGCATCCACCTGGGCCGCCGAGTAGCCCGACAGTTGCAGCAGCAGGCCAGCCAGGCCGCCGCCCAGTGCCATGGCGATCTTGGTCACGAAATTGAAAAAACCATAGATCGCGCCCTCGGCCCGGTGGCCGTTTTTCCATTCGGCGTATTCCACGGTGTCGGCAATCATCGACCACATGGCGACGAACCCGGCACCCAGGGTGATGCTGTACAGGCCGATGCAGATCATGGTCAGGGGCAGGTTGTGATTGGCGAAGAAGTACTGGATCAACAGCCCGCCGATGCCCAGCAACAACACGCCGAGGGTCATTTTCTTCTTGCCCAGCCCTGCAATGAGCGTCTGCGAAAGCAGGGTGCCGAGGATGTAGGCAGCGGTCTGCAGGGCGAAGAACAGCGGGCTGAAACCCTCGTCGCCGATCACGTACTTGATGAAGTACACGGCGATGGCCATCCACAGGGTGTAGGCGATGTAGAAGAACAGGGTGAACAGCGACAGGTGGATCAGCGGCAGGTTATCGAACACCGCCCGCAGCATGTCGCGCAGCGAGGGTGAGGGCCTGTCCTGGCGTGTATCCACCCGTTCCCGGGTCATGCCGAAACAGGCGATCAGGCAGAAGGTCGCCAGGAGGGCGAACAGGCTGACCGCGAAGACGTAGCCGTCCCTGGGTTCGGTAAACAACGCCACCAGACGCTCGGCGCTGGTGGCCACGATCAGGTAGCCGATCACCGCCAGCACAAAGCGGTACACCGACAGTGAGGCCCGGGAACCTTCGTGCTGGGTCATGCGGTTGGTGAGCGCCGAGTAGGGCGTGTTGACGGTGGTGTAGGCCAGGCAATAGAGGGTGTAGCTGATCAGCGCGTAGGTGAATTTGAGCTCGATGTTCCAGGCGCTGAAACACAGGATGCTCAAGCCGGCCAGGGGCAGGGCGCCATACAGCAGGTAGGGGCGCAGTTTGCCGTGGCGACTGTGGGTGCGATCGACGGCATAGCCGACAAGGATATTGAACAGGGCATCGATTACCCGGGCTATGACGAAGATCAGGCTGGCCTCGGCGGCGGACAGTCCATAGATGTCGGTGTAGAAATACAACAGGAACAGCGAGACGAAACCGAAGGACAGGTTACAGGCCAGATCACCCAGGCCGTAGCCGATCTTCTCTTTGGCACCCAGGACCACATAGCTCTCGGTGATCCTGGCGGTTGGCGTAGTCATTATTGTTGTCCGCAGCAAGAGGAGCGCTGATTCTAAGAACTCCGGCTGTGGGCGACTTGTCGTTATTTGTGCGAATGCTGGGGCATTTTTGTGTCGCTGCCGAAGGGGGCGAGCCACGCCCCAGGCCCGGGCTTCAGGAGGTTGCCAGGCGCATGTGGATGACTGGAAATGGCCGGCCTTCGCCGTCGGTTTCCGAGCGTGCGTACTCGACGAAGCCGTAGTGACGGTAGAAACCATGGGCTCTGGGGTTCTGTTGGTTAACGTCGACGCTCAGGTGCTCGTGCAGGGTTTTGACATGGTCCAGTAACTGGCGGCCGATGCCCTGGCCGAGTTGGGCCGGTTCGACAAAGAGCATTTCAACCTTGTCGGCGGCCCGGGCGATAAAGCCGCCGGGGCGGCCATCGGGGTTGTCCAGCACCCACACTTCCAGGCCCGGCAGGTAGGCATCGCGCACCAGGGGGTAAAGCAACTGGATGTCCGCTTCGTCTAAAAAGTCATGCGTGGCGCGTACCGAGCGCAACCACAGCGTGGCCAGCGGCACATCGTCACTGGGGCGGCGGGGGCGAATGGGCATGGGCAGGTTCCATCGGGTCAGGGCAGGACGGGCGCTGCGCTTGAGGCGGCCCGAGGGTGTGCGGGCGTGAATGCTACCCCCGGTGTTTCCACTGGGGAAGGCATGCTCAGGAAGTTTCGTAGTTGTACGAGGCTGGATGCTAGTCTTGCCTAACGCTGTTGCCAGGGAGCCCATATGGGCAATCACAAGATCGAGATTCGTCGCAGTAACGTTGAAAAAATCCTCCTCGGCGCCGAGAAAGTCTTCGCCGAAAAAGGCTATGCCGGCACGGCCATGGCCGATATCGCCGAACAGGTCCAACTGCCGCGTTCCAACCTGCATTACTACTTCAGCACCAAGAGCGAGCTGTACAGCGCGGTGCTGTTCGATCTGCTGGAAGTGTGGAAACAGGACGCGTTGTGCTTCGAGATGTTCGATGACCCACGGGTGGTGCTCAGCAGCTACATCCGCGCCAAGATGAACCACTCCCGCAGTCGGCCTTACGGTTCGAAAGTCTGGGCCAACGAAATCATCCACGGCGCGCCAACCCTGGGCGAAGCGCTGGATGCCAGCCTGTATGACTGGGCCAAGATGAAAGAGGCGAAGATCCGGCAGTGGGTGGAGGACAAGCGCATCCTGCCGGTGGAGCCGTCGAGCCTGCTGTACATGATCTGGGCCTCGACCCAGCACTACGCCGACTTCGATCATCAGGTGATGATACTCAACGACCACCAAGCGCTGTCGGACATGCAGTTCGAACGGGCCGTGCAGACCGTCACCAGCGTCATCCTTCGGGGTATAGGGTTGGAGCCATAGAAGCAGCGGCAAGCGACAAGCGGCAAGTGGGCTCCAGGCTTGCCGCTTGCCGCTTGTAGCTGCTCTTACTACTTACCGCTTGCAGCTGCTTCCCTGTAAGGATTGCGCGGGTCGTGCAGCCAGTCGAGAAAGGGCTTGCCCGTGTCCTGGGGCACCATCTCGATGCAGTCCTGCACGGGGCAGGTGATCTGGCACAGGTTGCAGCCCACGCACTCATCGTCGATCACTTCATAGTGATGGGTGCCGTCCGCCTGCTTGAGGCTGGCAATCGCCTGGTGCGAGGTGTCTTCGCAGGCGATGTGGCAGCGGCCGCAGCCGATGCAGGCGTCCTGGTCGATCTTGGCGATGACCTGGTAGTTGATGTCCAGGTACTTCCAGTCGGTGGTGTTGCCCACCGCGCGCCCGGAGAAGTCTTGCAGGCTGTGGTAGCCCTGGCTGTCCATCCACCGCGACAAGCCGTCCTTCATCTCTTCGACGATGCGAAAACCATGGAGCATCGCCGCCGTGCACACCTGCACCGCGCCGCAGCCCAGGGCCACGAATTCCGCTGCGTCCCGCCAGCTACCGATGCCGCCGATGCCGCAGATCGGCAGGCCGTGGGTCTGCGGATCGCGGGCAATTTCCGCGACCATGTTCAGGGCAATCGGCTTGACCGCCGAGCCGCAATAACCGCCGTGGGTGCTCTGGCTGCCGACCATCGGGTGGGCCACCATGCGCTCCAGGTCGACGCTGGTGATGGAGTTGATGGTGTTGATCAGCGACACCGCGTCCGCCCCGCCGCGATAGGCGGCGCGGGCGGCGGTGCGGATGTCGGTGATGTTCGGCGTGAGCTTGACGATCACCGGCAGCGAGCAATAAGTCTTGCACCAGCGAGTCACCTGCTCCACGTATTCCGGCACCTGGCCCACCGCCGCGCCCATGCCCCGTTCCGGCATGCCATGGGGGCAGCCGAAGTTCAGTTCGATGCCGTCGCAGCCGGTGGCTTCCACCAGGGGCAGGATGGTTTTCCAGGATTCTTCGACGCACGGCACCATCAACGAAACGATCAAGGCGCGATCCGGCCAGTCCTTTTTCACCTGGGTGATTTCCCGCAGGTTGATCTCCAGGGAACGGTCGGTGATCAGCTCGATGTTGTTGATGCCCATGACCTCGCGGTTGGGCCCGAAGTGCGCGGAGTAACGGGACGAAACGTTGACGGCCGCCGGGTCCTCACCCAGGGTTTTCCAGACCACGCCACCCCAGCCGGCCTCGAACGCGCGGACCACGTTGTAGGCCTTGTCGGTGGGCGGCGCGGAGGCCAGCCAGAATGGGTTGGGGGCTTTGATACCGGCGAAGACAATCGAGAGATCGGCCATTTACGCAGCCTCCACATTGAGCATGAGTTGGGCATGCATGGCTTCTGCGGCCAGCTTGCCGTGTTGCACCGCCTGTACGGTCAGGTCCTGGCCGAGGCTGACGCAGTCGCCGCCGGCGTACACCCCGGGCAGGCTGGTGCGCAGTTGTTCGTCGACCTGGATGCGCTCGCCGGCGCGTTTCAACTCCCGCGCCAAGGGGTCGCTCAGGGCCGCACCGTCGAAGCCTTGGCCGATGGCCTTGAAGATGGCGTCGGCTGCCAGTTCGAAGGTTTCCCCGGTGGTCTGCAGGCGGCCCTCGGTGAGGCGGGTACGGGCAAAGCGCATGCCGCGCACCTGGCCCTGGTCGTTGAGCAACACCTCCTCGGGGGCGGCCCAGGTCAGTAGTCGCACCTGATTGGCCTTGGCAATGTCTTGCTCATGTTCGGTGGCGCCCATTTCTTCGAGGCCACGGCGATACACCAGGTTCACGTCGCGGGCGCCGAGGCGGGCCATTTGCACGGCCATGTCGATGGCGGTGTTGCCGGCGCCCAGGACGATGCAACGGTCTGCCAGGGGCAGTTGGCTGAGGTCGTCGGCCTGGCGCAGTTCACGGATGTAGTCGGTGGCGGCCAGGAGGCCGGGGGCGTCCTCGTGGGCCAGGCCCAACTGCTTGCTGGCGGCCAGGCCGAGGCCGAGGAACACCGCGTCGAATTGCTGGTGCAGGTCGGTCAGGGTCAGGTTGTCGCCGAGCTTCTGGCCATGGCGGATTTCGATGCCGCCGATCTGCAGCAAAAACTCCAGCTCCTTCTGGGCGAAGTCATCCACCAGCTTGTATTTGGCGATCCCGTATTCATTCAGGCCGCCGGCTTTTTCCCGGGCTTCGAAAATCACCACGTCGTGGCCGTGCAACGCACAACGATGGGCGCAGGACAGCCCGGCCGGGCCGGCCCCGACCACGGCGATCCGCTTGCCGGTGGCCGCCGCACGCTGGAACGGGTGCTGGCTGAAGTGCGCGTTGTCCACGGCGTAGCGTTGCAGCAGGCCGATCAGCACCGGGGCGCATTCCTCGGCGTTGTTTCTGACGCAGGCTTGCTGGCACAGAATCTCGGTCGGGCAGACCCGGGCGCAACTGCCGCCGAGGATGTTGGCCGAGAGAATTTTCTGCGCCGCGCCCTGCACGTTGTCGGTGTGGATATTGCGGATAAACGACGGAATGTCGATGTCGCTGGGGCACGCATTGACGCACGGTGCGTCGTAGCAATACAGGCAGCGCGAGGCTTCCAAGTGCGCCTGGCGGGCGTTGAGCGCGGGGGCCAGGTCGGTGAAATGGCCAGCGAGGGTGGCCCCGTCCTGAGAGGGATGGGGCAAATGGTTCAGGGTCTTGATCACGGTTCAGGCCTCACGGTTTTTTATCGGCTGCCTCTGACGGGCATCTGCTTGGCGTTACACACAACATCGCTTTAGGTAGGAGCTGGCTTGCTGGCGAAAAGGGCCTTGGGCCTTGTGTTGCCCTTGAGGACGCTATCGCTGGCAAGCCAGCTCCTACATAAGCCAGCTCCTACATAAGCCAGCTCTTACACAAGGATCAGCGTTTGACGGCGGTCGGTTTGTGCAGCTCGGCGCGTTTGCTCAGCAGGTCGAACACGGCCGGGTAGGCCGGGCGCTCGATGTAGCGCCCGGCACCGCGTTCGGCCCGCAGGTCGCCGTCGGCCCAGACCAGCTTGCCCTGGCTGATGGTGTGGCTGGGCACGCCGCGTACGGTCTTGCCTTCGAAGATGTTGAAGTCCACCTGCTGGTGGTGGGTCTTGGCGGAAATGGTCCGCGTGCCTTGCGGGTCCCAGAGCACCAGGTCGGCGTCGGCGCCCACGCGGATCGCGCCCTTGCGCGGGTAGAGGTTGAAGATCTTCGCGGTGTTGGTGGAGGTCAGGGCGACGAACTCCTGCATCGACAGGCGCCCGCTGTTCACCCCTTCATCCCAGAGCACCGCCATGCGGTCTTCGATACCGGCGGTGCCGTTGGGGATCTTGCTGAAGTCCTCACGGCCCGCGGCTTTCTGCTCGGCGCAGAAGCAGCAGTGGTCGGTGGCGGTGGTGTGCAGGTTGCCCGATTGCAGGCCGTGCCACAGCGCTTCCTGGTGGCCACGGGGGCGGAAGGGCGGGCTCATCACGTAACCGGCGGCGGTCTGCCAGTCCGGGTCGCGGTACACGCTGTCGTCCAGCAGCAGGTGCCCGGCCAGCACTTCACCGTAGACCGGCTGGCCCTTGCTGCGGGCGTAGGTGATTTCGTCCAGCGCCTCTTTGGTCGAGACGTGCACCAGGTACAGCGGTGTGCCCAGGGTTTCGGCAATGCGGATGGCTCGGCTGGCGGCTTCGCCTTCGACCTGGGACGGACGCGACAGCGGGTGGGCTTCCGGCCCGGTGATGCCCTGGGCCAGCAACTTGCGCTGCAGGTGGTAGACCAGCTCGCCGTTCTCCGCGTGCACCGTGGGCACGGCGCCCAGTTCCAGGCAGCGCTCGAAGCTCGCTACCAGGGTGTCGTCGGCGGCCATGATGGCGTTCTTGTAAGCCATGAAGTGCTTGAAGCTGTTGATCCCGTGCTGGCTCACCAGCTCAGCCATTTCCTCGCGGACCTGCTCGCTCCACCAGGTGATGGCGACATGAAAGCCGTAGTCGCTGGCGGATTTTTCGGCCCAGCCGCGCCACTGGTGAAAGGCCTCCAGCAACGACTGCTGCGGGTTGGGAATCACGAAGTCGATGATCGAGGTGGTGCCACCGGCAAGGCCCGCGGCGGTGCCGCTGAAAAAGTCCTCACTGGCCACGGTGCCCATAAACGGCAGTTGCATGTGGGTGTGGGGGTCGATGCCACCGGGCATCAAGTATTGGCCGCTGCCGTCGAGCACTTCGCATGCGGCGGGAATGTCCAGGTCGGTACCGATGGCCTGGATCACACCATTGGCGCACAAGACATCGGCTTTATAACTTTCATCATGGGTAATAACGGTGGCGCCACGGATCAACAAAGACATGCCGAGTTCCTCGCAGGCTTGACCGGCTTATGCCGGTTCTAAGTGTTTTGTAATGAGCATGCTGAGGGATTTTTTATTCCTGTCAGCGGTGTCAGGAATAAAAACTAGTCGCTGTTGGAAGAATGATCAAGATTATTTTTCATAAGCTTATATCGTTATTAAGTTATTGAAAAATAACGATAAAAATACAAAATCCGCAAAATGGTGCAGCCGTTCACCATTTTGACGCACTTGACAGGATCCAAATATGGTCAAGATTTCCTATGTGAAATCAGCTGCTTGAGGGGTGCTTGCCGCCTATAGGAAAGTGTTGAAAAAAATACCTGTGCACCAGATTGAGTCCTGACTGAACGGACAACTTGCCTTGCATTCGGCCTGAGTGGAGAGGCAACTAACCGAGGGCTGCTTAGTTGCACGGATAAAACTGATTAACATCAGTTGTTTACATGGATTTCAGTGATTCGGCAGAACCGTCAATGGGCAACCCGGCACGTTTATTGAGTGCCGCCGCTGACAGGTTGGCCGGTGGCTGAAAGTCGTAAGTTCTCCGGCCATCGTCCGGCTCGCGGTCCCCCCGCCAGCCGCCTGATGAGCAAAATAATCAAAAGAACAGTGGAGCGGCCATGCAACAGAACAGATCTCAAGTGACCGAGCGCGACGGCCTGTACGAGCTGGACGCCGGCAGTGATGTACTCGACAGCCCCCGTTACAACCACGACATCGCCCCGACCAAGGTCGCGGAACGCACCTGGAACAAATGGCACATCACCGCATTGTGGGTCGGCATGTCGATCTGCGTGCCCACCTACACCCTGGGCGGGGTGCTCACCGCCTACTTCGGGCTGTCGGTGGGGGAGGCGCTGCTGGCGATCCTCCTGGCCAACGTCGTGGTCCTGATCCCCCTGACCCTCAACGCCTTTCCCGGGACCAAGTACGGCATTCCGTTCCCGGTGCTGCTGCGTTCGTCGTTCGGCATCATCGGCTCCAACGTGCCGTGCCTGATCCGCGCCCTGGTGGCCTGTGGCTGGTTCGGCATCCAGACGATGTTCGGCGGCCTGGCCATCCACCTGTTCCTCGGCTCGGTCTTCGAAGGCTGGAAGGCCCTGGGCGGTACCGGCGAGGTGATCGGCTTCATGATCTTCTGGGCCCTCAACCTGTGGGTGGTGCTGCGCGGCGCCGAGTCGATCAAATGGCTGGAAACCCTGTCTGCACCCTTGTTGGTCCTGGTGGGCGCGGGGCTGCTGGTGTGGGCCTTGCCGAATGTCTCGCTGACCGAGTTGCTGGCCCAGCCGCCCAAGCGTCCGGAAGGCGCCAGTGTCACCAGTTACTTTATGGCCGGGCTCACGGCGATGGTGGGTTTCTGGGCCACCTTGTCGCTGAACATTCCCGACTTCAGCCGCTACGCGAAAAGCCAGAAGGCGCAGATTCTCGGGCAGATCTACGGCTTGCCCCTGACCATGTTCCTGTTCGCGGCCCTGGGCGTAGTGCTGACCGCCGCCTCGGCCAAGCTGGTGGGGGTGACCGTCTCCGACCCGGTGAGCCTGATCGGGCATATCCAGAGCCCGGGCTGGGTGGCCGTGGCCATGGCGCTGATCATCATCGCCACCCTGTCGACCAATACCGCCGCCAATATCGTCTCGCCCACCAATGACTTCCAGAACCTGGCACCGAAGCTGATCGGGCGCACCAAGGCGGTGATCCTCACCGGCCTGGTGGGCCTGGCGCTGATGGCCCACGAACTGCTGAAAAAGCTCGGCCTGCTGGTCTCCGACGTGAGCCTGGAGACGGTCTATTCCAACTGGCTGCTGGGCTATTCGAGCCTTCTGGGGCCGATCGCCGGGATCATGGTGGTGGACTATTTCATCATCAAGAAACAGCAACTGGACCTGCCCGGGCTGTACCGCGACGACGTCTACCCGGCGTGGAACTGGAACGGCTTTATCGCCTTCGGTGTGCCGGTGGTGCTGACCCTGCTGTCCCTGGGCAGCGACCTGTTCAGTTGGTTCTACAGCTACGGCTGGTTCACCGGTTCGGCCCTGGGCGGCTTGCTCTACTACGGCCTGTGCAGCCTGCGCAGCCCACAGACCGTGGCCGTCAAAACCCCAGTATGAACCCAGCCGCCACTCGTGCAGGCCCGCCGTGATGTTCAGCGTCACGGCGGGGGCGGGACGCGGAGCTCGGGAATCAGAAGCCGGGGCGTCGCTGGTTCCCACGCTCTGCGTGGGAATGCCCCCGCGGAGCAGGATCAGAAAACAATGAACACCCAGGCGTAGCCTGGGAACCATCAGAAAAAAAGCCTGAGGAGATCACCATGAACGCTGCCGTAGAGGTTCTGCAATCCAGCCATCAGCACATCAACCGCGACCGCCTGTGGCAGTCGCTCATGGAACTGGCCCAGCTCGGTGCCACGGTCAAGGGCGGGGTCTGTCGCCTAGCCCTGACCGACCTCGATCGCCAGGCTCGGGATTTGTTCGTGAAGTGGTGCGAGGAGGCCGGGTGCACCGTGACCGTGGACGGCATCGGCAATATTTTCGCCCGTCGCCCCGGGCGCAATCCGCAACTGCCGCCGGTGATGACCGGCAGCCATATCGACACCCAGCCCACCGGCGGCAAGTTCGACGGCTGCTTTGGCGTGCTGGCCGGGGTGGAAGTCATGCGCACCCTCAACGACCTCAAGCTGGAAACCGAGGCGCCCCTGGAAGTGGTGGTCTGGACCAACGAAGAGGGCTCGCGCTTTCCGCCGTGCATGATGGGCTCCGGGGTCTTTGCCGAGAAGTTCACCCTGGAAGACACCCTGGCCAAGACCGATGCCGACGGCGTGACCGTGGGCGATGCGCTCAATGCCATTGGCTACGCGGGTACGCGCAACGTCAGCGGGCACGCGGTGGGGGCGTATTTCGAAGCGCATATCGAGCAGGGGCCGATCCTCGAGGATGAGCGCAAGACCATTGGCATTGTCCTCGGCGCCCTCGGCCAGAAGTGGTTCGACCTCAAGCTGCGCGGCGTCGAAGCCCATGCCGGGCCGACCCCGATGCACCTGCGCAAGGACGCCCTGGTGGGGGCCGCGGCGGTGGTGGCGGCGGTCAACCGCGCCGCCCTCGGCCATCAACCCCACGCCTGCGGCACCGTGGGTTGCCTGCAAGCCTACCCAGGCTCGCGCAACGTGATCCCCGGTGAAGTGCGCATGACCCTGGACTTCCGCCACCTGGAGCCGGCCCGCCTGGATTCGATGATTGCCGAGGTGCGCCAGGTGATCGACAGCACCTGCGAAGAACACGGTCTGAGTTTCGAACTGACGCCGACGGCCGACTTCCCGCCGCTGTACTTCGACCCGGTGTGCGTCGAGGCCGTGCGCGGGGCGGCGCAAGGCCTGGGCCTGTCCCACATGGACATCGTCAGCGGCGCCGGCCACGACGCGATCTTCCTCGCGGAACTGGGCCCGGCGGGCATGATCTTCGTGCCGTGCGAAGGCGGCATCAGCCACAACGAAATCGAAAACGCCGACCCCGACGACCTGGCGGCCGGCTGCGCCGTGCTGTTGCGCGCCATGCTCGCCGCCTCCCAGGCCATCGCCCAGCGCTGAACTGTAGGAGCCGGCTTGCCGGCGAAGACGCCCGCCAGGCATGCACCGCCCAGGCCGACGCCTTCGCTGGCAAGCCAGCTCCTACCGGGGGCCTGGGGTGTTTTCACGAATCGGCCCACACCACCAATCCCGTAGGAGCCGGCTTGCCGGCGATGGGGGCCGCCAGGCATGCGCCGCCCAGGCCGACGCTTTCGCTGGCAAGCCAGCTCCTACGAGGGCATCGTGAGCCGCTTTGCCTGGCGTACACTGGCGAACTTTTCGCACTGGATGTCGACTATGCACAGGATGGCGCTCTGTCTGGCCCTGGCGCTGAGCCTGGGGGGGTGTATCGATTACAAATGGGGCCACGACTGGAAGGCCGACAGCCTCGGCGGTTGGCAGGACGCCAGCAAGGAAAGGTATGAACAAGGCACCTCGTTCAAGCTCGCCTGCGGGCCCGAGCCGCTGTATGTGAAAGTGACATCCGCGCCGTCCCACCACCTGATGTCGTTGCTGTTCATTCCCCTGGTCCCGGCGGCCACCGGCGATGACAACCACCTGAGCATCAACGCCCGCTACCCCAGCCTCTCGGCCTGCTCGTCGGCGGCGCAGAACCCCCTGGTGATCAAACTGGACAACCGGGTGATCAGCAATATCGGCTACGTGGCCGGCAACCAGGCGGGCAGTTGCGAGCTTCGGCTGGACGAGCGCGAGTTGCAGGGCGAGCGGGTGTCGATCGAGGTCAATCAGGCCGTGCTGCCTTGCGCCGTGGCGCCGCTGACCTTGAAGAAAAACAGCTTCTTCTGCCTGCGGCAAACCCAGTACGGCGGTTCCAAGCCCTGTAACCGTTAATACCGGTCAGCCGCACGAACCTAAGCTAATTCCTAAAAAGTATTTATTTTCTGTTTGTTAGATCGATTAGCTTTTAGCGACTTTCCTGTCTCCCAGAAGGTTCGCCCCCATGCGCCTGCCCTTTGCTTTGCGTCGTAGCGTGTCGATCACCGCCCTGGCCGCCCTGGATACCGCCAAGGTGGATGCCCGGGCCGTGCAGTTGTGGAGCCCGAAATCGTTGTAATTGACCGTTAGATCGCTTTCGCCTGTAGGAGCCGGCTTGCCGGCGAACAGGTCCCCCTCTTTTTTCTTGTTCACCGCTGGCTACGCCATCCCGCGTCTGGCGTCAGGAGTTCCCGTGTCTGCCGTTCACCCCCAACAGGCTTTCGCCGTCCCGCCCCCGGCCGCCACGCCAGCGAACCACACCGACGTGGTGCTGGAACTGCGTCAGTTGACCAAGACTTACGGCCGCCGCCGCGGCCAGAGCGCGCCGCCGGCGGTGCAGCAGGTCAGCCTCAAGGTGCGCCGTGGCGAAGTGCTGTGCCTGATGGGCACGTCCGGCAGTGGTAAATCGACCCTGTTGCGGCATATCAACCGCTTGATCGAGCCCAGCAGCGGCGAGGTGCTGATCGACGGCCAAGCCATCAGCCAACTGTCGACCCAGGAATTGCGCACCCTGCGTTCGCGGCGCATCGGCATGGTCTTCCAGCATTTCGGCCTGCTGCCCCATCGCACGGTGCGCGACAACGTGGCCTTGCCCCTGGAGCTGCGCGGCGTCGCCGAAGAGTCGCGTCAGGCGGCCGCCGATGTGCAACTGCAGGCTGTGGGCCTGGATGGCTGGGGCGACCACTACCCCCATGAGTTGTCCGGCGGCATGCAGCAGCGGGTCGGCCTGGCCCGGGCGCTGGTGACCGAGCCGGACATCCTGCTGATGGATGAACCCTTTAGCGCCCTCGACCCGACCATTCGCCGTGACCTGCAGCAGCACTTTCTGCGCCTGGTGCGCGAGCGTGGCATCACCACCTTGCTGGTGACCCACGACCCGGCCGAAGCCTTGCGCTTGGCGGACCGTATCGCGGTGCTGCGCCACGGGCGGCTGATCCAGGTCGGTACGCCCGATGAGCTGCTGGAGCATCCCGCCGATGCCGAGGTGGCGGATTTCTTCCAGGAACACGGCGCCGTGGCGGTGACGCCGACCCTGGCCACCCCGGCCAACCCGCTTCCCGCGGCCAGCCCCGACAGCTCGGCGTTCTCCCGAGGCCAGGCGCTGTTGCTGGGGCCTGCCGCGTTGGCCGCAAGAGGCCGTGGCGCCCTTTACTGGCTGGGCTTTGGCGTGGAGCTGGCGGCCTTGGCCGCGTTGGCTCATGGCCTGCTGCACAGCGCTTTTGCATGGGGTCTGTTGGGCGTGCTGGGGTTGCTGGCGAGCCGCTGGGCCAGCGTCCACCTGGCGTCGCGCCCGAGTCGCCAGGGCCGTTCCGATGCCCTGTTGCCCGCCCTGGTGCTGTTGCTCAGCCAGGGGCTGGTGCTGTGGCGGGTGCTGACCCCCGAGGCCAGTGGCCCGCTGCTGCAATTTCCTGCGGATCGCCAGGCCTTGCTGGCCACTGCCGAGGCCATCGACCAACTGATCGGCTGGTCCCAGGTGACCTTCGAGTCGAGTTTTGTCGGGGTGATCGTGGCTGTACGCACGGTGATTGAAAGCATTGAAAACCTCCTGGGCTGGCTGCCTTGGCCGGTGGCGGCCCTGGCCCTGGTGTTCCTTGCCTGGCGTTCCGCTGGCTTGGCCCTGGCCCTGACCAGTGCGGCCGCGTTGTTTTACATCGGCCTGTTCGGCTTTTGGGAACGGACCATCGCCACCCTGGCCCTGGTGGGCGCCTCGGTGCTGATCTCGCTGCTGATCGGCGTGCCGGCAGGCATTCTCCTGGCCAAGCGGGCCCTGGCCCGGCGCCTGATCACGCCCTTGCTGGACGTCATGCAAACCCTGCCGACCTTCGTCTACCTGATCCCGGCGGTGGCGTTCTTCTCCGTGGGCAAGACCCCGGCGGTGATTGCCACGGTGATCTTCGCCCTGGCGCCGATGATCCGCCTGACCGCCCTGGGCCTGCAGGAAGTGCCGAAAAATGCCGTGGAAGCGGCGGTGGCCCACGGTGCCACGCCCTGGCAGACCCTGACCAAGGTCGAGTTGCCCCTGGCCGCCGGTTCGCTGCTGCTGGGCATCAACCAGACCATCGTCATGAGCCTGTCGATGGTGGTGGTGGCGGCGCTGATCGGCGCCGGTGGCCTGGGCTACGACGTCATGACCGCATTACGCAACATCAAGGGCGGCGAGGGCATGTTGGCCGGTGTGGCCATTGTCTTCTGCGCGCTGATTCCCGATCGCATCATCCAGTCGACCTTGCGCAAGCGAGACCAGGCGTTCAATCACAAGTGAGGTGTTTCTTGAGCAAGTCATTCTTCCGTTCCTTCGGCGTGGCCACCGCGTTGGCCAGCCTGATCGCCGTGCCAGCCCTGGCCAAAGACAAGATCGTTATCGGCGAGCAGAACTGGACCGGCGCCATCGCCATCCAGAACATCCTCGGCGAGGTGATCAAGACCCGCCTCGACGGCGATGTCTCCTACCTCGCCGGCGACGTGGCCGTGCTGTTTGCCGCGGCGTCCAAGGGCGATGGCTCGGTGGACGTGCTGACCGATATCTGGCTGCCCAACCAGTCGGCGGCCTGGGCCAAATACGTCACCGGCCCCAAGCCGACCCTGGTGCCCAACAAACGGCCCTACGTCGGTGAGCAGGGCTTCTACATCCCCGGGTACCTGCAAGACAAATACGGCGTGAAGTCGGTGTACGACCTGCAAAAGCCTGAAGTGGCCAAGCTGTTCGAGCCCCTGGGGGGCGGCAAGGCCCAGTTGCTGGTCGGCCCGGCGGGCTGGGAATCGACCTACATCGGCCAGATCAAGGCCAAGGATTTCGGCTTTGCCAATCAATTCGAATCGGTGTCCACCGAGGCTTCGGTGACCTACGCCAAGCTCGCCACCGCCTACAAGGCCCAGCGCGGCGTGGTGTTCTACGCCTACACCCCGGACTGGATCTTCTCCGCCTTTGACCTGCGCCGCCTGGAAGAGCCGGCATTCGACGGCTACGCCCAGGACAACAAGAAAGGCGACCCGTTGTACAAGGCCGACGGTTGCTGGAAATTCATCAGCCCGACGGTGGACGCCGATTGGCTGAACAAGAGCCAGATCACTTGCGCCTACCCGGACGCCAAAGTGCATGTGCTGGCCTCCGTCGCCCTGCAGAAACGCGCGCCACGGATCGCCGCCTTCCTGGAGAACTTCAGCATCGAGCCTAACGTGCTGAATGACTTGATCCTCAAGATCGAGAAAGACAAACAACCGGCCGACGTTGCGGCCAAGGCCTGGGTCCAGGCCAACCCGGCGGTGGTGGATCAATGGCTGGGCGCCAGCGGTGAAAAAGTCGGGGCCATTCAGTGAGTCAGGCGTTGAATCCGATCACTGGCATTGCCACGGCAACCTTCGGCGCCGGCTGCTTCTGGGGCGCGGAAGCCGCGTTCCGGGCGCTGCCCGGGGTGCTCGAAAGCCGCGTGGGCTACGCCGCTGAAGCCGCGGACGGGGCGTTGCAGATCGAGGTGGTGCAGGTGGATTTCGACCTTCGGCGCGTGAGCTACACGGCCTTGATCGAGCACTTCTGGGGCCTGCACGACCCGACCTCGGTGGATCGCCAAGGTGAACATGATGGGGCGAAATATCGCTCCGCGATCTTCCACACCGATGCCGAACAGGCCGAACAGGCGAGGGCGGCCAAGGTTGCCCTGCAAGCGTCTGGGCGTCTCAACAAACCCGTGGCCACCGTGATCCTGCCCCTGGGCCGCTTTGACCTGGCGGATGAAGAGCACCAGCGTTATCTGGAGAAGAATGGTTTGAGCAGTTGTTCGGTTTGAGAGTCGTAAGCTGGAAGCCGCAAGCCGCAAGCCGCAAGCTTGGAGCTTGGAGCTTGGAGCTTGCGGCTTCACAGCCTAGCGCCTCGCTCTTATCCAACCCTCCACTGAATCACTTCCAGCACCGCGCAACCTTCTCGTGTCAGCAGGTGCACGCCACGGGTGATGCGGGTCAGGTCGCAATCGCTGATGTCTTTCAGTTTCAGGGTGGACAGGCTGTCCATCAGGTCGCGGACCACGGTGAAACGGTGGGCGGCGCTGCTGGCCAGGTCGCTCAAGGGGGCTTCGGTGTCGAGGTAGAACACCGGGTGTTCGGTGTCGTGGGTGTCGATGGGGGTGAAGCGGGGGAGGTGATGGTCAGTCATCGGTGCAGCTCCATTTTTCAGAGCAATCACCTTTTTGCCGATTGGGAGGAATAGGGCGGTGGAACGCGGAAAGACTGGCCGGAGGCAGGACAGCAGTGCACCAGAAGGTGTCCCGCGCATCACCGTCATGCCCCTCGATCGCTGGCGCAAAAAGCGACTGCAATGATGGTTTGATAGTCGATGCGTTCCTATATTCGACCGGCCAAGGTCGTTCGCGGATTGGGTTGCGAGGGGGGACTATAGGAGCGACGTCATAGCGCTGCAACAGGGTGGTTGGGGAGATGTTTGAGGGCTTGTTTCGTGGTGTTGGTGGCTGGTTTTGGTGAGGGGCATATCCGTTGCTGCGGGTTTGGTGGCTGGCGGTTTCGTCCTTACGGCGAGGGGGTGGGGTACATATCCGTTGCTGCGGGTGTGGCGACTTACGGTTTCGCTCTTACAGCGACTCACTTTTTTCAAACGC